>CAMNHF010000144.1 GCA_946538975.1 uncultured Clostridia bacterium
ATCGCGACCGCCGACGACGGCGTCATGCATCCCGAGCTGACCGCCCTGGAGCTGACCCGCCTGATGGGCAACGGCATAAACCTGGGCAACACCTTCGAGGCCTGCGACAACTCCGTCGGCAGCGCGTACTCGGACGATCCCACCCGGTATGAGCAGCTGTGGGGCCAGCCCGTGACCACGCAGGAAATGCTGCTGGGCATGAAGGCTGCGGGCTTCGACAGCATCCGCATCCCGGTCGCCTGGATGACCAACGCGACCCATCTCAGCGAGGGCGACTGGACGATTTCCGAGACGTATCTGAACCGCGTGGAGGAAGTCATCAATTACGCCCTGAATGCGGGCATGTATGTCATCGTGAACGACCACTGGGACGGCGGCTGGTACGGCATGTTCGGCTCCGAGAGCGCGGAGACCCGCGCGCAGGCCATGGAGGCCTACAAGGGCATGTGGACGCAGATCGCCCAGCGCTATGCCGAGTACGGCGACCGGCTGATCTTTGAGGGCGCGAACGAGGAGATCGGCGCCCGCTTCGACGAGGATTCGCCGCTCTACGCCCACGACTCCGTGAAGACCTACCTGAGCGACAATGAGCGCTACGCTCTGGCCAATGAGGTGAATCAGGCCTTCGTGGACACCGTGCGCGCCACCGGCGGCAACAACGCCACCCGCTTCCTGCTGATCCCCGGCTACGGCACGAACATCGGCCAGACCTGCGACGACCGCTTTGTCATGCCGAAGGACACGGCCGACAACCGTCTGCTGATTTCCGTGCACTACTATGATCCGTGGAGCTACTGCGGCTCCGCCAACGCCGCCGGCGCGACCCGCTGGGGCACGAAGAAGGACTTCGAGGACATGAACGCCGAGCTGGCCCGCATGACCAAGTTCACCGACATGGGCGTGGGCGTCGTCATCGGCGAATACGGCGCGCTGCCCGGCGGCGACGGCATCATGAAGGACAACTGCGTCGCCTATCACCGGAACTTCCTGGACAACTGCGACCTGCACAACTTCGCCAGCTGCCTGTGGGACTGCTCCGGCTTCTTCATCCGCCGCACGCTGACGATGGCCGACGAAGGCCTGGCCGAGCTCTACACCAGCCGCAGCCTGGCCAATGAGACGGAAGAAGCGCCCTCCGCCGCCGAGGCTGCCCTGGCGGCCGCCATCGAGAGCGCGCCGGCCACCTTCCTGGAGAACGCGATCGAGCTCACCGACGATACCTGCGTTGCCTGGCTGATGTGGAACAGCGCCGACTGGCAGCTGAGCTACAGCGTGGGCGACACCTACACGCCGGATTCGGTCTCCAACGGCATCAAGGTCACCGACGCCGTGATCGACGGCGAGGGCACCTACACGGTCGGCCTGGACTTCACCGGCACGGAGGCGGGCTACTCCAACTCCACTGCCTTCAGCGCCATCGGCATCATGAACGGCGAACTGCTGCATCCGAACTGGTGCCTGCACTTCACCGAGATCACCGTCAACGGCCAGACCTACAAGGTGAAGGCCCGCCCCTACACGACCTCCGACGACGGCAAATGCACCCGCGTCAACCTCTTCAACGAGTGGGTGACCTCCATCCCCAGCAGCGCGCGCGTGCTGTACGGGCCGGTGATGGGCGTCTCCGCGACGCTGATCGACCGCAACGACGAGGTCTTCTCCCACATCGAGAGCATCTACATCACCTTTGAATACGCCGAGCGGAAGTGACGCGGCGCTGAATCGGGGGCCGGGTGCAAAGCCCGGCCCCTTTTCCCGAACGGGCACAGAAAGGCAGGAACCTCATGAAAACCATCCTCTGGGACTGGAACGGCACCCTCATCGACGATACCGAGCTGACCGTGCGCGTGAACGAGCAGGTGTTTGAACGGCGCGGCTATGGCCATGTGACGGTGGAAATGTACCGCCGGCTGTTCCGCTTTCCCGTGAAGGAGTATTACACGCTGCTCGGCGTCAGCGATGAGGATTTCCCGGCCGTCGCGCGGGAATGGTTCGAGGGATACTGCCGCGGCTATCGGGATGTGCCGCTGTGGCCGGACGCGGCGGAGACCGTGCACCGCTTCCATGAGGCCGGCTGGCGTCAGGCCATCGTCTCCGCCTCCAATCAGGAGGAGCTGCGCAAGCAGGTTGCGCTGTATCCGGAGCTGGACGGCATGTTCGACGCGGTGATGGGGCTCAGCCACCATCTGGCCTCCAGCAAGGTGCAGATGGCGCTGGACTTCATGCGGCAGATTGGCGCGGATCCGGGTGAGACCTGGTTTCTCGGCGACACCTGCCACGACGCGGAGGTCGCCGCCGCCATCGGCTGCCCCTGCTACCTGGTTTCCGGCGGCCACCAGTGCGATGAGGTGCTGGAAAACGCCCATGTGCCTGTCTGTGCGAGCCGGAGGCAGGTTTGTGATCTGCTGCTGGGAGGCGAAGTGCAATGAAACCGGTTCTGGATCTGATGCGCAAGTCCTTCCCTGCGAAACAGCCGCCCGAAAAGCTGGAGGTGCCTTCCGGCCTGCCCGACGACTTCTCCCCCACCGCGTCGGAGGGCCTCACGCAGGAGGAAGCGGTGCGCCGTGCCGCAGCCGGTCTGAGCAACGCCTTCAAGGACGAGAGCGGCAAGACCCCCATGCAGATTCTCTGCAGCAATCTGTTCACCTTCTTCAACCTGCTGAACATTCTGCTGGCCCTGGCGCTGGCGTCGGTCGGCGCCTGGCGGAACATGCTGTTCCTGGGCGTCGTCATCAGCAACACCGTCATCGGCACCTATCAGGAGCTGAAGGCCCGGCGCACCATAGAGCGGCTGCAGCTGATGAACAAGGCCCCCGTGCACGTGCTCCGCGGCGGCCATGACGTGCAGCTGGACAGTGACAGCCTGGTGCAGGGCGATCTGGTCGTGCTCCATCCCGGCGATCAGGTGACCGCGGACGCCATCGTGGTGCGCGGCGGCGGCACCGCCAATGAGGCCCTGCTCACCGGCGAGGCGGACGCCATCGAGAAAAAGCACGGCGACTGGCTGCTCTCCGGCAGCTACATCGCCTCCGGCTACATGACCGCGCAGCTGGTGCACGTGGGCCAGCACAGCTATGTGAACCGGCTGACCCGCGCGGCCAAGGCCGTCAAGACGCCGCACTCCGTGCTGATGAGCGATCTGAACCGGCTGATCCGCTATCTGACCTTTGTGCTGGTGCCGCTGGGCATCATGCTCTTCTGCCGGCAGTACTTCCTGCGCCACCTGAGCCTCGATCAGGCGATTCCGAACGTGGTTGCAGCCATGCTCGGCATGATCCCGGAGGGCCTCATGCTGCTGACCAGCATGGCGCTGTTTGTCGGCGTCATCCGCCTGGGCAAGAAGGACACGCTGGTCTCCGAGCTGTACGGCATCGAAACACTGGCCCGCGTGGACACGCTCTGCCTGGACAAGACCGGCACGCTGACCACCGGCGAGATGCACACGGAGGCCCTGGTGCCCCTGCGGGAGGGTCTGGACGAGCAGGGACTGCAGGCGCACTTCTCCCGCTTTCTGGGCGCCTTCCCCTGCGATTCCGCGACTCTTCGCGCGCTGGCGGCCAGCTGCAGCCCGCAGGATGAGACCGCGGAGATGATCGTCCCCTTCAATTCCGCCATCAAGCGCAGCGCCGCCGTGTTCCGGGACGGCACAGCCTATGTCATGGGCGCGCCCTCCTATGTGATGGGCGACAGCTACGGCGGCGAGGTGCAGCAGCAAGCCGCCGCAGCCGCGCGGCAGGGCTGGCGGGTGGTGCTGCTGGCCTCCTTTGATCCCGCGGACGAGATGGACGAGAACCACCTGCCGATGCACCCGTCGCCGCTGGGGCTGGCGCTGATCGGCGACACTGTGCGTCCCTCCGCGCCGGCCACCCTGGGCTACTTCCGGGCGCAGGGCGTGGATGTGAAGGTCATCTCCGGCGACGACCCGGAGACGGTCTCCGTCGTGGCGCAGCGGGCCGGGCTGGAGAACGCCGAAAACGCGGTCGACGTCTCCCGCCTCGGCGACGAAGAGCTGGCGGACGCGGCGGTGCGCTATACGGTGTTCGGCCGGGTGAGCCCCGCGCGCAAGCAGCTCCTGGTGGAGGCGCTCAAGGCAGCCGGGCACAGCGTCGCCATGACCGGCGACGGCATCAACGACATCCCCGCGCTGAAGGCGGCCGACTGCTCCATCGCCATGGCCACCGGCTCCGACGCGGCAAAGCATTCTGCCCAGATCACGCTGATGAGCGCCGACTTCGAGGGCCTGCCCGCCGTCGTCGCCGAGGGCCGCCGTGTGGTGAACAACATCACCAACGCCGCCTCCCTCTTCCTTGTGAAGACGCTGTACTCCTTCGCGCTGAGCCTGCTGCTGTTGTTCCTGCCCGCGGCCTATCCCTTCCAGCCGATCCAGCTGACGCTGATCTCCAGCCTGACCATCGGCTTCCCGTCCTTTGTGCTGGCCCTGCAGCCGAACACGCGCCGCATCGAGGGCAACTTCCTGCGCACCATCGTGAAGAACGCGATTCCCGGCGCAGCCGCCGTCACCGTCTGCGCGTGCACCGCGATGATGCTGGAACAGGCCGGCTGGAGCCATGCGGACTGCGCCACCATCTCCACTGTGACGGCGGCGCTGATGCATCTGGTGACGCTGATCCTGCTGTGCCGACCCTTCAACCTGCTGCGCGCCGCCCTGGTGTCGGTCATGACGGTCTCGCTGGCGCTGTGCTTCTGGCTGCTGCCCCAGGTGTTCTATCTGGCCCCGCTGACCGGTCAGGCTGCGCTGATCTGCGGCCTGCTCGGCATCCTCGGCATGCTGCTGATCCTTGTGCTGCGCTGGCTGATCCGGGAGCATAAGCTGATTCTCCCCCGGCTGCGCTGACGGGCGCGGCGGAATCCTGCAGGCCGCAGAAAAACGCTTCCCGCACATCAATCTTATGGCGGGAAGCGCTTTTGTTTTCCTGTTCAGCGGACGCCCATCAGCTTCTCCAGCAGCCACAGCAGCGCCAGATGGGCCGGATAGAGCGCGTAGCTCAGCCACCAGGGCATCTTCATCTTTTTCCGCATCGGGATCAGCATCAGCGGCAGGGCGAGGATCGCCATCGCCTGCAGCTTCATCCACGGGGAGAACAGCGTCGCGAAGGGCTCCGTCGACCGCAGGAAGGCGAGATCCAGCCCGAGGAAATTGGACAGCGTCGACGAGGTTGAGCCCCAATAGAGGCAGAAGGCCGTCATCACCGCCGCAATGGCCGCGCGGCTGTCCTGCGCCGCGTACAGCAGGATGATCAGCGCCACGCCACGCCAGTTGTAATCGCATTTCAGCACCACCGCCAGTGCCAGGGCCGCAATAGGCGCCCAAACCTGGCTGAGCAGCTTCTTCTCGCGGATTCCCCACAGGGCGCACAGGCCCAGCGCCAGGGTCAGGAACACATTCGGCTCCCGCCAGGTGTGGTTCAGCGCGATCATGTACAGGGGCTGCGAGATGATGCCCACCAGCACCACGCGCAGAATGTACTTGGGCGCGGAGCGGGTGTAATGGAAGCCCACCACCAGGCACCACGCGTACAGCGGGAAGGCAATCCGCCCCAGCATGCGCATCCAGGCAAGGCTCGGGAGCAGCATCTTCCCCGCGTGATCGATGAACATGAACACCAGCGCAATGATTTTCAGCCACCCCGTGGCCGTGTTGCCCGCGATCTGCCGCACGGCCCGTTCCGCCGCGCCGGCGATGGGATCCCCGCAGAGACCGGCCTGGCATGCCGTCTTCTTTTGATTCTCCTGCATGACTGTCACCTGCCTTGTGTATATTCGCGGGTATTATAGCATCTCATGGCCTTTCTTGCAACTTTCCGGGCAAATTCATCGGCTTTTCACGCGGCGTTCACCCTTTACCGATAGGATGGAATCGGATCACAAGGAGGTGTGAGCGATGCGCCGTGCCGGAAAGGCCGTGCTGGTTTCCGTCTGCCTCAGTCTGTCAATTATGCTGCTGTCCGCCTGCAGCCTGGCGCCGCAGGAAGCCAGCTCTGCGGCCTCGGCCTCCGAAATGGGACTGGTCCTCACCGACAGCAGCCTGGGGCCCTATGTGCTGGCGGTGCTCTGTGACTCGCCAGCCTGCGCCGCGGGCTTCCATCCCGGCGACATTGTCCTGCAGGCGGATGACAGCCCGCTTGCCGACGCGGCCTCCCTCGACGCAGCGCTCACGGAGGGCCGCTGCCGCCGCTTTACCCTGATGCGCGACGGAAAGGAGATCCACCTGGAGCGATAGCCGGATGAGCAAGGCGCGCGTTCCAGGATCCATAAAACAGTAACAGCCACAAAACCAATCAAATCGGCATCTGGGAACTGGGTTTGGTCAAAATGCAAACGGGCTGTGCGTCAGCGCGCCGTCATGGCGTCGCTGGCTCACAGCCCGCTTTTGCTTTTTCAGGGTCATTTCATGGTTTTCGTGTGCACCGCTTCGCTCTGCTGGCCGCAGTACCTTGTGCCATCGGGGAGCTGCAGGTATACGGGAACTGATGTGAACCATTTGCTTCGCAAGGAGCCGGATGCGGAAAAGCCGCACGACCGAAGCTGAGGGAGCGAAGGTCTCGCAAGGGGCCTGTCTTCCCGACCGGTTATTGTCAAAAATTCATTGCTATTCCCTCTTGAAAGATATTTGCAGGTTTGCAGCGATTTGCAGGGGCATGCTCTGCAGACTTAAGTGAGAAATCCGAAAAGAAAGATTTAGCAAATACAGCAGCGCCTCCGATTCCGAGACCTATACCTCCTAAAATGGTTTTTGCTTCAAATCCTTGGAATGAATGGGTTCAGACGGGGTTGACGTGTGGGAAGTTTGAGTCAGTAACTATTTCCGGGA
>CAMNHF010000145.1 GCA_946538975.1 uncultured Clostridia bacterium
GGGTGCGCGCGGACTTCGGGTATCCGCCGCTGGTGACGCCCACCTCCCAGATCGTGGGCACCCAGGCGGTCATGAACATCCTGATGGGCGGCCGCTACGTGGCTGTGCCGCAGGAGAGCAAGGACCTGCTGGCGGGCCATTACGGCAAGCTGCCCGGCCCGGTGAACGAGGAAGTCCGCAAAAAGTGCATCGGCGACACGCCGGTGGTCACCTGCCGCTTCGCCGACACCCTGCCGCCGGAGCTGGACAAGCTGCGCGGCGAGATGCGCGAGTGGTACCAGAAGGAGGAGGACGTGCTGACCTACGCGATGTTCCCGAAGGTCGCGCCCAAGTTCTTCGAGCACCGCCAGGCCCAGCAGATGCACATCGACGCGGGCATGCTGGACAAGGCCGACAAAACCATGCCGATCTGACCCATGGCCGGGGAGCGGAAACGCCCCCGGTTTTTTTGCGGGAAGGATCGGGAATATCGTGTGGGAAAACTGCTGTTTCGGCAGGAAAAACGGGCTGCATGGCGAATTTTACAGAAAAATCCATCATAAGGAGAATGCACATGGACGCTTTGTCCCATCGCAAGGCAACGGCCCGCCTGCGCATCCTGAAGGCAGACGGACAGCCTGCCGCGCAGTGCCGGGTGCAGCTGGATCAGCAGAAGCAGGCGTTTCTGTTCGGCTGCGGCGCCACGCCGGCGGAGATGCTGGCCCACGCCCGCACGGAGCAGCAGCGCCGGGAAGCGGAGCAGCTGCTGGAGAAGTGGCTGGGGCTGTTCAACTATGGCACGCTGCATTTCTACTGGGGCCGCTATGAGCCCCAGCCGGGCCAGACCGACCGGGAGCCCATGATGGCCGCGGCCCGCCTGCTGCGGGAGAAGGGCGTGACGCTGAAGGGCCATCCGCTGTGCTGGCACACGGCCTGCGCCAACTGGCTGCTGCAGTACGGCAACGAGGAGATTCTCCGCCGGCAGCTGGCGCGCATCCGCCGCGACGTGGCCGATTTCCGCGGGCTGGTCGACATGTGGGATGTCATCAATGAAGTGGTGATCATGCCGGTGTTCGACAAGTATGACAACCCGATCACCCGCATCTGCCAGGAATACGGCCGCGTGCGCCTGGTGCGCGAGGTGTTCGGCGCCGCCCGCGAGGCCAATCCGTCCGCGGTGCTGCTGATCAACGACTTCGAGACCGGCCCCGCCTATGCCGCGATGCTGGCGGATCTGCTGGATGCCGGCGTGCCCATCACCGCCATCGGCATCCAGTCCCACCAGCATCAGGGCTACTGGGGCTTGGAGAAGCTGCAGCGCGTGCTGGAGCGCTATGCCCGCTTCGGCCTGCCGATTCACTTCACCGAGAACACGCTGATCTCCGGCGAGCTGATGCCGCCGCACATCGTCGACCTGAACGACTGGCAGGTGGACGAGTGGCCCACCACGCCCGAGGGGGAGGAGCGGCAGGCCCGCGAGGTGGAGGAGATGTACCGGACGCTGTTCGCCCATCCGCTGGTGGAGGCGATCACGGCCTGGGACTTCACCGATCGCTGCTGGCTGAACGCCCCGGCGGGCTTCCTGCGGCGGGATGGCTCGGAGAAGCCGTCCTATCAGGTGCTGCGCCGGCTGATCCACGGCGAATGGGAGACCCACGCGGCGGTGGTGACGGACGAAAACGGCTTTGCCGAGGTGACCGGCTTCCGCGGCGATTACTGCCTCTCGTCGGACGAGGGCGCCGCCCGGCTGCAGCTCACGGAGGACGGTATGCAGACGGTCACGCTGCGCAGATGAGGAGGAATGCGCCATGTATCAGGTCAAGGGAAAATGGGCGCTGATCACCGGCGCGGCCCGGGGCATCGGATACCTGACCGCGCTGTTCATGGCCGGGCAGGGCTGCAATCTGATCCTGCACAGCCGCGACCTCACGCACACGGAGCGGGTGCTCGGGGAGGTGCGGGCGCTGGGCGTGGAGGCCCGGGCGGTGGCGGCCGATCTGAACGATCTGGACGCGGTGGCGCGGATGCTGAAGGAAATCGACGCCCTCGGCGTGCAGGTGGACATCGTGCTGAACAACGCGGGCCTGCAGGTGGCCTACCGCACGGACTACTGCGCAACGCCCGTCACGGACTATGAGATCAGCTTCCGCGTGAACACGATCGCGCCGGCGATGATCTGCTACCACTTCCTGCCGCAGATGATCGCGCGGGGCCACGGCCGCATCCTCAACACGACCAGCGGCATTGCGCTGGACGTGTGCCAGGCGGGCTACTCGGCCAGCAAGGCTGCGCTGGACAAGATCACCATCGACCTCGGCTCGAAGGTGGAGGGCACCGATGTGATGATCAACCTGACCGACCCCGGATGGTGCCGCACCGACCTGGGCGGCCCGCACGCCCCGAACGATCCCCGCAGCGCCATCCCAGGCATTGTGGCGGGCGTGTTCGCCGACGACGGCAAATCCGGCCGCTTCCTCGGCGCGCAGCACTTCTGCGGCCTGGGGCTGGAGGAGATGGCGGAGAAGGTGGCGCGGGAGTTCGACAGCCCCTATCCGAAGGCGCCGCGCGGCTGACATGCTTTCCCGGGGATGGCTTCATCTCCGGCAGTGAGGAGGGATTGCATGGCGCCGCTGCGCTATCTGATCGTCGGCTCGGGCTACCGGGCGGAATACTATGGCCGGATTGCCATGATGTACCCGGAGCTGTTCCGGGCCATGTACCTGTGCCGCTCGGAGGAAAAGACCGCGCGGATGACGAAGAACACCGGCTGCCCGGCGACGGTGTCCCGGGAGGAGGCGCTGGCCTTCGGGCCGGACTTCATCGTGGAGGCGGTGGACCGTTCCCACGGGTCGGACGTGTCGCTGGAATGGGCGGAGCAGGGCTTCCCGGTGATGGCGGAGACGCCGGTGGCCGCCTCGTGGGCCCAGTGGAAGGCCGTCCGGGCCGCCGGGCGGCGCGGTGCGCGGATCGTGTGCCTGGAGCAGTATCACCGCTACCCGATCCTGATGGCGGGCATCGAGGCGGTGCGGCGCGGGGACATCGGCCAGCCCCTTTCCTGCTACCTGTCCCTCTGCCATGATTACCACGCGGCCAGCCTGCTGCGGCGGATGCTGGGCACGGCGGGGGAGAGCTATGTGATGCACGGTATCGCCCAGGAGCATCAGGCCGCGGAAACCGATTCCCGCTGCGGCGCGGTGCTGGACGGCACCATGAAGCCCCGCCAGCGCGACGTGGTGCACATCGCCTACGCCTCCGGCAAGACTGCCCTGTACGACTTCTGCCCGATTCAGTACCGCTCCTACATCCGCTGCCGCCATGTCACGGTGCGCGGCGACCGCGGCGAGTGGAGCGACTGCGTGGTGAGCGGCCTGGACGCGCACAATCAGCCGGTGCGGCAGTACCTGCTGCCGGAGATCCCCGCGCGCTACAGGATCCTGGACGACCAGGCCCTGCGGGACGTGCGGCGGAACTGGCGCAGCGAGATCCCGATGGACACCCGGCAGGACGAATTCGCCATCGCGTCCATGCTGCTGGACATGGGCGAATACCTGCGCGGCGGCCCGTCCCCCTACCCGCTGGAGGAGGCGCTGGACGACGCGGCCTTCTGGCTGCACCTGCAGGAGGCGGTGACCCACCCCTTCGCGCCGGTCGGCAGCGGCATCCCCGAATGACCCGGAACCCCCGTTGACAGGAGGAGAAGCATGGAAAAGTACTTTGGCGAAAAGACCCCGAAGCTCGGCTTTGGCCTGATGCGTCTGCCCAAGACGGCGGACGGCGGCATTGACATTCCGCAGACCTGCGAGATGGTGGATCTGTTCCTCGCGGGCGGCCAGACCTACTTTGACACCGCCTACGTGTACGACGCCGGCGGCTCGGAGATCGCGGCCCGCAAGGCGCTGGTGGAGCGCCATCCCCGGGAGGCCTTCACGCTGGCGACCAAGCTGAACGTGAAGGCCAACGGCTGCACCGGCGAGGCCTCGGCCAAGCAGCAGCTGGCGACCAGCCTGGAGCGCACCGGCGCGGGCTACTTTGACTACTATCTGCTGCATGCCGTCGGCGAGGGCAACATCGGCCTGTACGACGAGTGGGGCATCTGGGATTTCGTGAAGGAGGCAAAGGCGAAGGGCCTCATCCGGCACTGGGGCTTCTCGTTCCACGGCTCCACGGGGCTGCTGGACCGCCTGCTGACGGAGCACCCGGACGCGGAGTTTGTGCAGCTGCAGATCAACTACGCCGACTGGGAGAACCGGAATGTGAACTCCCGCATCAATTACGAGACCGCCCGCCGCCACGGCAAGTCGATTGTCGTGATGGAGCCGGTCAAGGGCGGCATGCTGGCCAACCCGCCCGCGCCGGTGGCGGAGGTGCTGCGCGCGGCGAACCCGGCTGCCTCCATGGCCTCCTGGGCGATCCGCTACGCGGCGTCCCTGGACGGCATGCTGACGGTGCTCAGCGGCATGTCCAACGTGGCGCAGATGCGGGACAACCTGTCCTTCATGGCGAATTTCCAGCCCCTGAGCGCGCAGGAGCAGGCGGCGGTGGCCCGGGCGCAGAAGGCGCTGGCCGCGGTGGCCTCCATCCCCTGCACGGCCTGTCATTACTGCACCGAGGGCTGCCCGATGCAGATCCCGATCCCGGAGATCTTCTCCGCCCGCAATCAGGAGATGATCTGGGCCCAGAGCGAGCGCGCGAAGCGGATGTACCAGCACGCCGTGCGCGACCGCGGCCAGGCCTCCCAGTGCATCGCGTGCGGCCAGTGCGAGGGCGTCTGTCCGCAGCACATCGACATCATCGACCAGCTGAAAACCTGTGCGGAGCGCTACGAGTGAGGCCGCACAGCCAAATCACCCGGCCGGGGGCAGCGCCTCCGGTTTTTTTGCTTTCGGAGAGGGCCGGGCCGCCGAATGGCTGGAAAAGCAGCAGGAAAAAACAATCCCCGATTCGGGCGAAAAAACTGTTTTCATTTCCTTTTTGTTGTGTTATACTGCCATAGAGAACAAAAGACAGCGGAGAGGTGGATGCGCATGCAATACTGTCTGGCCATTGACATCGGCGCCTCCTCCGGCCGGCACATCGTGGGCTGGCAGGAGGGGGGCGCGCTGCGGACGGAGGAGGTGTACCGCTTCCCCAACGGCGTGACGGAGGCGGACGGCCATCTGACCTGGGACACCGATGCCCTGCTGCACCATGTGAAAACCGGCATCGCGAAGGCGCGGGAGGCCTTCCCAGGCATTGTCAGCCTGTCCATCGACACCTGGGGCGTGGATTATGTGCTCCTGCGCGGCGAGGAGGACGTGCTGCCCTGCTATGCCTACCGGGACAGCCGCACGGAGGCCGTGATCCCGCGGGCGCATGAGAAGGTGGCCTTCAGCGAGATGTACCGCCGCACGGGCATCCAGTTCCAGCCCTTCAACACGGTCTATCAGCTCTGCGCGGATCAGGCCGCCGGCAGGCTGGAGGGCGCGACCGACTTCCTGATGCTGCCCTGCTGGCTGATGTACAAGCTCTGCGGCGCGAAGGCCCATGAATACACCAACGCGACCACCGGCGGCCTGGTCAGCGCGCAGACCGGCGAGTACGACCTGGAGCTGGTGGACGCTCTGGGCCTGCCGCGGCGGCTGTTCCCGAAGCTGCGCCGGCCGGGCGAGGTGATCGGGGAATACGAGGGCATGAAGGTGATCCTCTGCGCCACCCATGACACGGGCAGCGCGGTGGAGGGCATCCCGATGGAGGAGGATGCCCCGTACATTTCCTCGGGCACCTGGTCGCTGCTGGGCGTGAAGACCGCCAGCCCCATCACCGACGCCGCCAGCGAGCTGGCCAACTGGTCCAACGAGGGCGGCGTGGGCTACAACCGCTACCAGAAGAACATCATGGGCATGTGGCTGGTCAACCGCCTGCGGGACGAGCTCTGCCCCGGGCGGCCCTTCGGCGAGATCGTGGAGGAGGCCCGCGTGAGCAGCTTCGAGGGCACGGTGGACGCCAACGCCGCCGCCTTCCTCGCGCCGGAGAGCATGAAGGCCGCCTTTGACGCGGCGCTTCCGGCCGGGCCGCGCACGGTGGGCGACTACTTCCGCTGCGCCTACCGCTCCCTGGCGCTCAGCTACATGACCGCCGTGCAGGAATTGCAGCACAACACCGGCCGGCATTACGACCGGCTGTACATTGTCGGCGGCGGCGCGAAGAACACCTTCCTCAACGAGCTGACCGAGGGCGCCACCGGCAAGCAGGTGATTGCCCTGCCCATCGAGGCCACGGCGCTGGGCAATCTGAAAATCCAGTTTTTCGCTATGAAGGCATAATCAATTGAGACAGGAGGAATCTGCCATGCTGGTCAACACAAAAGCGCGAATCGGCGTCTTCGCCATCGCCCTGGGCGCGTACCTGCCCCAGTTCCCCTCGCTGGTCCCGGAGTTTGAGGCGCAGTATGACCGCTTCAAGCAGCGCATCCCCGATTCGGTGGAGATGATCGACGGCGGCATCGTCACCACGAAGGAGCTGGCGATGGCGGCGGGCGACAAGTTCCGCGCGGCGGATGTGGATCTGGTGATCCTGCAGCTGCTGACCTACGCGACGTCCTACAACATGCTGCCCGCCGTGCGCGACCTGGACGTGCCGGTGGTGCTGGTGAACGTGCAGAAGAAGAAGGCCCCCGATTACGCCAATACCGATACCCCCACCTGGCTGGGCGAGCTGTACGCCTGCGGCGCGGTGGGCGAGATGGTGGCCGACCTGGAGCGCGCCGGCAAGCGGCACGCGGTCATCACCGGCGTG
>CAMNHF010000146.1 GCA_946538975.1 uncultured Clostridia bacterium
TGAGCGTTCTCCTCTCGCTCCCATTCTCTCAGATACCTGCGTCATTTAAACTTGCAATTTTCCGCCGCTTTGGGGCGGCGTGATTTGCGATTGCAAAAAACGCCTTTGTGCCGTATAATCAGGGGGAATGCTTTCCGGTTTCAGCCAGGCGGCGGAATCGGGATCTGAAGGAGGAACTGCCCATGTACAGGAAAAACGCGTGGACCTGCAATACCGGCGATGAGCGCACCGCCCTGATGGCCTTTGCCGAGCACTACAAGGATTTTCTCGCCCGCGGCAAGACCGAGCGCGAGTGCGCCGCCCAGGCCGAGGAGATCGCGCGCAGGGCGGGCTTCATGCCCCTGGAGGAGGCCGTGCAGGAAGGCGTCCGGCTGAAGCCCGGCGACCGTGTCTTCTCCAACTGGATGGGGAAGAGCTTCATGGCCTTCATCATCGGCAGCCGGCCCCTGGAGGACGGCATGAACATCCTGGGCGCGCACATCGACTCGCCCCGCACCGACGTCAAGCAGAATCCCCTCTATGAGGACGAGGAGATCGCCTATTTTGACACGCACTATTACGGCGGCATCAAGAAGTACCAGTGGGTCGCCCTGCCGCTGGCCCTGCACGGCGTCATCGTCCGCCGCGACGGCTCGAAGGCGGTCGTCGCCATCGGCGAGGATCCGGCGGATCCGGTGTTCTACATCTCCGACCTGCTGATTCACCTGGCCCAGGATCAGATGGCCAAGCCGGCCCGCGAGGTGATCGAGGGCGAGGCGCTGAACCTGATCGTCGGCGGCATGCCGCTGGAGGGCGAGGAGAAGGACGCCGTGAAGGCGAACGTCCTGCGCCTGCTGAAGGAAAAGCTGGATGTGGAGGAGGAGGATCTGCTCTCCGCGGAGCTGGAGGTGGTTCCGGCCGGCGCGCCCCGCGACGTGGGCTTCGACCGCTCCATGATTGCCGGCTACGGCCATGACGACCGCGTCTGCGCCTATCCGTCCCTGATGGCCCTGGCGGATTACGAGGGCGTGCCGGAGTACACGCTCTGCGCGATCCTGACCGACAAGGAGGAGATCGGCTCCGTCGGCGCGACGGGCATGGCCTCCCACTATTTCGAGAACACCGTCGCCGAGCTGTACGGCGCCTGGGCGGGCGAGTACAGCGAGCTGGGCCTGCGCCGCGCCCTGCGCGCCAGCCGCATGCTCTCCAGTGATGTCAGCGCGGGCTTCGATCCCAACTTCGCCAGTGTGTTCGAGAAGAAGAACGCGGCGCTGATGGGCCGCGGCGTGTGCTTCAACAAGTTCACCGGGCGCGGCGGCAAGGGCGGCAGCAATGACGCGAACGCCGAGTTCGTGGCCGAGGTCCGCCGCATCATGGACGAGGCCGGCGTCGACTTCCAGACCGCCGAGCTGGGCCGCGTGGACGTGGGCGGCGGCGGCACCATCGCCTACATGTGCTCCAAGTACGGCATGAACGTGATCGACGCGGGCATCGCGGTGCTGAGCATGCACGCCCCCTGGGAGCTGGTCTCCAAGGCCGATCTGTGGGAAGCCTACAAGTGCTACTGTGCCTTCCTGCGCGGCGCAAGGAAGCTGTAATTTTCCCGCGGCCCCGGACGGAGAGCGGTTCCGGGGCCGCTTTTTCTCTGTGAACGCGGTCTGCCGCGAGAGAGGAGCTGCCATGCACCCCACGCCCCTGTTCCGCCGGGACAGCTGGCTTTCCCTGGACGGGGAATGGCTGATGAACGGCCAGCCCATCCGGGTGCCGTATCCGCCGGAGGCCCCGCTGTCCGGCTGGAACGGGAAAGTGCCCCGGGACATGCGCTATGAAAAGACCTTCACCCTGCCCGAGGGCTTCCCGAAGGCGGGCAACCGGGTGATCCTGCACTTCGGTGCGGCGGATCAGCTGTGCTATGTGTTCCTGAACGGGCGGCCGGTGGTGCGGCACGAGGGCGGCTATCTGCCGTTCCAGGCGGACGTCACCGACTTCCTGCAGCCGGGGGAGAACAGCCTCCTGGCCGAGGTCATCGACGATCTGCAGCACACCTTCCCCTACGGCAAGCAGACGCTGAAGCCCGGCGGCATGTGGTATACGCCGGTCAGCGGCCTGTGGCAGAGCGTGTGGCTGGAGGAGGCGCCGCCGGTCCATGTGGAGGCGCTGGACATCCGCCCGGAGGCCGACGGCGTGCGGCTGACGGCCCGGGGGAATTTCGACCGCTGCCAGGCGGAGCTGCGCCTGGACGGGCAGCGGGTCACAGCGGTACTGGCGGCGGGGGAGGAGACCTATATCACCGTGCCGGAGCCGCGCCGCTGGACGCCGGAGGACCCCGCGCGCTACGAGCTGACCCTGCGCTGCGGCAGCGACGTGGTGCACAGCTGGGCTGCCCTGCGCGCCGTGGCGGTGCAGCCGGACGCGGGGGGCGTGCCGCGCGTCACGCTGAACGGCCGGCCGGTTTTCCTCTGTGCCCCGCTGTACCAGGGCTACTATCCCGGCGGCTGGTTCCGGCCGGAGCGCGCGGAGGACTACGAGGAGGAGGTCCGCCGGATCCGGGCGCTGGGCTTCAACGCGGTGCGGGTGCACATCAAGGTGGAGGATCCGCTGTTTTATGAGGCTTGCGACCGCCTGGGCCTGCTGGTGCTGCAGGACATGGTGCAGTCCGGCGCCTACAGCTGGTTCTTCGACACCGCCCTGCCGAACATCGGCCTGCAGCGCCGCCCGGACTGGCTGCCCGGGGACCGGGGCCGCAGGGACTTCTTCCGCCGCCACTGCCTGGATACCCAGCGGCAGCTGCAGGGGCACCCGTCGGTGATTGTGTACACGATCTTCAACGAGGGCTGGGGCCAGTTCCACACCAGCGCCATGTACCGGACGCTGCGGGAGAACGACCCGGGCCGCCTGTACATCTCCTCCTCCGGCTGGTTCAAGGGCTATGAGACCGACCTGGACAGCGACCACGTGTATTTCCGGCAGAAAGCGCTGCGGCCGGGCAGCCGTCCGCTGATGCTCTCCGAGTGCGGCGGCTTCACCCGCGCGATTCCGGAGCACGTCACCGGCGGCGCGAAGAAATACGGCTACGGCGAGACCGAGTCGGAGGACGCCCTGACCGGCCGCATCCTGGAGCTGCTCTCCGGAATGGCTGCGCCGGCCGTTCCCGCGGGGCTGTGCGGCGTGGTCTACACCCAGTGGAATGACGTGGAGGACGAGATCAACGGCCTGTACACCTTCGACCGGGCCGTGTGCAAGGTGAATGCGGCCCGCCTGCGCGAGGGCCTGCTCCGCCTGTGGGAGGGCGTGGTTTGACACGGCCGCCGAATTGTAGTACGATAGGGGAAGACGCAAACCCTGCCCCGGGAGGAATACCATGCCGCTGAATATCGTACTGGTTCATCCGGAGATTCCCCAGAACACCGGCAACATTTCCCGCACCTGCGCGGCCACCGGCACGGTGCTGCACCTGGTGGAGCCGCTGGGCTTCTCCCTGGAGGACCGCTACCTGAAGCGGGCCGGGCTGGATTACTGGCCCATGCTGACCCTGAAGCGCTACCCGGACTGGGAGGCCTTCACAGCGGCGAATCCGGGGGCGCGGATGCATTTCGCCACCAAGAAGGCACCGCGCGGGCATACCTCGGCCGTCTACTGGGACGGGGACTTCCTCGTGTTCGGCTGCGAGTCGAAGGGGCTGCCGGAGGCGCTGCTGCGCGAACACTGGGCGCAGTGCGTGCGCATCCCCATGCGGGCGGAGGCGCGCAGCCTGAATCTGTCGAATTCCGTCGCCGTGGTGCTCTATGAGGCGCTGCGCCAGCTGGACTTTCCGGGGCTCAGCCCGGAGGGCAGTTGGCAGGATGATCTGTGACGAGCGGGAGGCTTCCATGGGATATTTTCAGAATCAGCAGGACAGGCCCCACCGGCAGCTGTTTCATCTGCCGCTGCCGCCGGATGAGCCGGACGGGCCCGATCTGGCGGAGGAGACAGACCAGCCCCCGGAGGGCGGCGAGGAGGCGGAGCGCCGCCGGCTGCGCTTCCAGATGCTGGCCGACATCGGCGATCTGCTCGGCATTGTCGGCTGCACGGCGGGCATTCTCGTGCTGGTGGCGCTGCTGGTCAGCCTGGTGAGCTGGGTGCAGACCGACGTGAACCAGTTTCTCATGCTGTATCATTGAGGAGGAGGCGCCATGGCAGATATGCCGGCCCTTGACTGGGCCCGGGTGGAGCAGCTGGTGGAGGGCTGCGCGCAGTGCCCGCTGCATCAGGGCATCCGGCACAAGGTGCTGGGGCAGGGCGACCGCCACGCGCCGCTGATGCTGATCGGCGAGGGCCCGGGCGAGCGCGAGGACGAGGAGGGCCTGGCCTTCGTCGGGGCGGCGGGCCAGCTGCTGACCCGGATGCTGGCGGCCATCTCCCTGCCCCGCGACCGCGTCTACATTTGCAATGTGGTGAAATGCCGCCCGCCGCGCAACCGCACGCCCCTGCCGGAGGAGATGGCCGCCTGCCTGCCGCTGCTGCGGATGCAGACCGCGCTGATCCGCCCGAAGGTGATCGTGCTGCTGGGGGCCACCGCCGCGCGGGCGACGCTGAACCCCGACATCCGCATCACCCGCGACCGCGGCCAGTGGACGCTGCGCAAGGGCGTGTGGATGATGCCGACCTATCACCCCTCCTTCCTGCTGCGGGATGAGCAGCGCAAGCCCGAGGCCTGGCAGGATCTGCAGGCGCTGCGGGACAAGCTGATGGAGCTGGGATTGTATCAGGATCTGTATGGCGCCTGAGGAACAGAGAAGGCCTGTGCGGCGCTTCGCGAGGGCGATGCGTGCGGCGCGGCCTTTTTCGTTTCCATCAAAAAGAGCCGCCGCGGCGGCCCGTTTGGGAAAATGGCGCTTTACGCGATCTCCAGCGCGATGCGCATCATGTCGGTGAAGGAGTTCTGCCGCTCCTCGGCGGTGGTGGACTCGCCGGTCAGCGGGTTGTCGGAGATGGTCAGCAGGCTGAGGGCGTTCTTCCCGGCGCGGGCGGCGTTCAGGTAGAGGGCGGCGGCCTCCATCTCCACGCAGAGCACGCCCAGCTTCATCAGGGCCTCGCCGGGCCTGCTCTCGTCGTAGAAGATGTCGGAGGAATAGATGGCCCCGGGCACCGGCACATGGCCGATCGCCTCGCCGGCCTTCATCGCGGCCTGCAGCAGCGTCCAGGAGCAGCAGGGCGCCACATTCCCGTCGAAGCCGTACTGGCGGCCGAAATTCGAGTTGGAGTAGGCGCTCATGCCGGCGACGATGTCCCGCAGGTGCAGCCGCTGGTCCAGCATGCCCGCCGAGCCGATGCGGATGATGTTCTCCACGCCGAAGAAGTTGAACAGCTCGTAGGAGTAGATGCCGATGGAGGGCATGCCCATGCCGGAGGCCATGACGGAGACCGGCTTGCCCTTGTACAGCCCGGTGTAGCCCTGCACGCCGCGGGTGTCGTTCACCAGCTTCGCGTCCGTCAGAAAGTTCTCCGCGATGAAGCGGGAGCGCTTCGGATCGCCGGGCATCAGCACGGTGCGGGCAAAATCGCCGGGGGCGGCGGTGATATGGGGAGTCGGGGTATTGGCCATGGATAGCGCTCCTTTCTGGATGGAAACTGAATGGAAAAATGCGGAAACAGGCCGCGGCTGGCGGCCTGCGGGCGAACGGAAAGTCCTGTTCCTTCTTATTTCGCCGCCCCGCGCCGCACTTCCTTCCCTGCGCCGCCGATTTTCCGAAAAAACGCTGCTTTGCCCGGCCGTCCCATCCAAAAGCCGGGCACCGAAGCGCCCGGCCGGGATTGGTTCAGTTCAGCGGATGAAGAGGACGTAGGAGCCGTCGGACGGATAGATATTGGGCTTCTGCCAGTAGCTGCTCTTGTAAGCCAGCTGGTTGTAGATGTAGGACCAGAGCTCCCGCATCGTCAGCTTGCCGTCACTGTTGCCGTACTGGGTGTCCGCCGGGAAGGAGCCGGAGGTGCCGATGGCCTTGATGACCTCGTCGGTCATGTACAGGCCGCCGCTGCCGGGGCCGGTGCCGTCATAGCCCCACTGTGTCTCGCGGTAGCCGGCTGCAGCCAGAATGACGAACTTGCTGGTGAGGAACTCGTTGGTGTCGGGCTCGGGCACGGTGATCATCGCGTCGCCCTCGATCTCGTTGAATTCCTTCACCCGCAGCATCGGATCGGCTTCCGCGAAGGCGGAGATGATGCTCCTGGTGAAGTCGACGTCGCTCTCTCCGCCGGCAGAACCGCTGAAGGAGCGGGTCAGCGCGCCGGAACCGCAGGCTTCCACGATCACGATGACCTTGCCGGGCACCTTGGCGAGGACGTTGGCCAGATCGGGCATGTAGAGGCTGGTGCTGTTGTAGCACAGCAGGGCGCCGGCGTTGTAGTTGTTGGTGGAACTCTCGTCGCCATGGGTGAACAGGGCGATCAGGGAAACATCGCCATCGCGGGCGCCGCTGAAGGTGCTGGCAGCCTTGTTCAGGATCTGGCTGGCGGTGAGGTCCACATCGGTGGTCACGGTGTAGCTGCCGCCATCCGGCCCGTGCACGCGGCTGCGGAGGATGGTCGCCCACTGGTCGCGGGCGGTGGTCCAGCGGTACTGGGTCGCGCCCTGGCCGGCGGGCACGTGGCTCGGATCAAAGTGCATCTGGGAGACCAGCAGCGCGCGGTAGTTGGCCTGGACGGTGACGCGGCAGGTGGCGGAGGAGCTG
>CAMNHF010000147.1 GCA_946538975.1 uncultured Clostridia bacterium
CAGATTTGACTCGATGAGTCTTTCTTTTTGCGTCATTTCATTTTACAACTTGCCGGCTGCGGAAATTTTGCACAAATTCTCATCTGTCCGCAAAAAAAGCCTGCAGTTGTAACTTTTGCCGGCCACAGGCGGAAATCCTTGCATGCGCCGCCAATCCGTGATACACTTTGTTCACCGGAGAGGAGAGATGGCATGAAGGCGCCGGTACTGTATATCGTAATCCCCTGCTATAACGAGGAAGAGGTGCTGCCGGTGACCAGCGGCCTCTTCCTGAAGAAGCTCCGGCAGCTGATCGAGGCCGGAAAGATCGCGGACGAGAGCCGCATCCTGTTCGTCAACGACGGCAGCCGCGACAGAACCTGGTCCATCATCACCGGGCTGAACCGGGAGGACGCCCACTTTCAGGGCATCGCCCAGAGCCGCAACCGCGGCCACCAGAACGCGGTGCTCGCCGGGCTGATGGAGGCGATGAACCGCTGCGACATCACGATCAGCATCGACTGCGACGGCCAGGACGATGTGAACGCGATGGACGAGATGGTGGACGCCTATCTGGACGGCTGCGACATCGTCTACGGCGTACGCAGGAGCCGGGACACGGATTCCTTCTTCAAGCGCGCCACAGCCCAGGGCTACTACCGCTTCCTCAACCGCATGGGCGCGGAGGTGGTGTACAACCATGCCGATTACCGCCTGATGAGCAGCCGGGCGCTGCACGAGTTCGCGAAATTCCGCGAGGTCAACCTGTACCTGCGCGGCATGGTGCCCCTGGTGGGCTTCAAGTCCTGCTGCGTGTACTACGACCGGCACGAGCGTCTGGCCGGAGAGAGCCACTACCCGCTGCGCAAGATGCTGGCCCTGGCCTTCGACGGCATCACCAGCCTGTCCGTGAAGCCCATCCGGCTCATCACCCTGTGCGGCCTGGTCATCTGCCTGCTGTCCTTCATCGGCATCATCTGGGCGGTGGCGACCTCGCTGAGCGGCCGCGCCGTGGCGGGCTGGGCCAGCACCGCCTGCCTGGTCTGCTTTGTCGGCGGCATGCAGGCGCTGTTCCTGGGCGTCATCGGCGAGTACATCGGGAAGATCTACATGGAGGTCAAGAGCCGCCCCCGCTACATCATCTCCGACCGCACGGAGGAAATGGCCGGGCACCCGCAGGACGCGGCGGACAAAGACTGACCTCCCCCGCCGCTTCGTGATCCCGTGTCCCGCGGCGCCCCCCTCACAATTTCATATTCCGCCTATGAAGAGTGCGCGAGAGACAAGCTCAATGACCGCACGACAACCTGCCGGAGCGCCGGCAAGGTGCCAAAGCTTGACCGATAGGACGCAAAACGCAGCCCTGTCGGTGACGATAGGGCTGTTTTTCATCGCTCTTCATCAAGCCAGTTAAGGAGCGATGAACATGCGTCCGAACCGGACAAATCCCCTCGCCGTGACGCCGGGGCCACGGCATCCTGTCTTCCACATTCCCCACGACGGCTCAGCCTTCCCTGCGGAGCTGATGACCGAGGTCTGCGTGCCGCGGGAAGAGCTGCTCGCCTGCCACCGGATGATGCGCGATCAGGACGTGCGCCTGCTGGTGCCGCCCTTCATTGCCGGGAGCCGCGTCGTGTTCCCCGTGAGCCGGCTGCTCTGCGATGTGGAGCGCTTCATCGGCCCCGAGGAGATCATGGAGCGCTATGGCATGGGCTTCTGCTACGAACGGGTCTGGGACGGCCGCCGGATCAAGCGGGTGACGGAGCGCGGCAGGGAGGCCGCCCGCCGCTGGTACGACGCGCATCACCGGCGGATGAACCTGCTCTGCGCCCGCCACGGGCGGGTGCTGCTCTTCGACCTGCACAGCTATCACGACGCGATTCTCCCGCCCTTCGCCCGCAGGCCCGGCAGGGACACGCCGGATCTGTGCATCGGCACGGATCCGCGCTTCACGCCGCCGCAGCTGCGGGAGCGCGTGCGGGCCTGCTTCACGGCGGCCGGCTTCACCACGGCGGAGAACGTCCCCTACGAGGGGCTCTATGTGCCGGAGGACGTGATGGACGGCCGCTGCGGCTGCGACTTCGCCGGCGTCATGCTGGAATTCCACCGCCGCGCCTACTGCGGCCGGGGTGGCGCCGCCGATCCGGGCCGCATCGCCCTGATCCGCTCGCTGATCGGGCAGCTGGCGGAGGAAGGCGCCCGGCTGTGAGCCCTCTGCGGTGTTTTTTGCGCGGAAAGGTTGAATCCGCCGCGCCGGGATGGTATAATCTGCGCAGAAGGAATCGTTTCCGTGCGCGACATCGTGAAAGGGAGGCTTTTGCAATGCTCAAGGATTTCACCAAGAGAAAGGCGGAGGACAAGGGGGAGCTTTCCGCGGAGATCAAGGCCCTGCGGGAGAAGCTCATGGGCCAGCAGCAGCTGGTGCGCGACGCGAAGCTGCCGATCATCGTCCTCATCGAGGGCTGGGCGGCCGCGGGCAAGGGCAGCCTGATCAAGGAGCTGATCAGCGAGATTGACCCGCGCTTCTACAGCGTGGTCTCCCCCGCCATCTTGCCGGAGCGGGAATGCCGCTATCCCTTCCTCTATCCCTACGCCACCGCGATCCCGGAGAACGGCAAGATTCTGTTCATGGATTCCGGCTGGATGGAGGCGGCGGTGCGCAAGGAGCTGCACCGGGAGATCACCCGGGACGAGTACAAGCGCCGGGTGCGGCAGGTCAATGAGTTTGAACGGCAGCTGCGGGACGGCGGCTATCTGGTGCTGAAGCTCTTCCTGCACATCGACCGGGACGAGCAGTTCGAGCGGCTGCAGGCGCTGACCGGCTCCGCGGAGACCTCCTGGCGCGTGACCGAGGAGGATCTGTGGCAGCACCGGGAGTACAAGCGCTTCCGCGACGCTTACGAGTCCTTCATGGAGGCCACGGACGCCACGCTCCCCTGGCATGTGCTGGACGGCAGCCGCCGCAAGGCCGCCGTGCGGGACGCCCTGTCCCTGCTGACCGCGCAGATCGACCGGGCCCTGGCGGCGGGCCGCTATGTCGGCGAGCCCTTCGACGAGAACTTCCCCCTGCTGGAGATGCCCAAGCTGGCCGACGTGGATCTCTCCCCCAGCCTGGACGACGACACCTACCGCAAGGAGCTGAAAAAGCTCCAGGGCCGCCTCTCCGAGCTGCACAACCTGATCTACCGCGAGAAGATCCCCGTGATCCTCTGCTTCGAGGGCTGGGACGCGGCGGGCAAGGGCGGCAACATCCGCCGGCTGGCCTATCCGCTGGATCCCCGCGGCTTCGACGTGCGGCCCATCGCCTCACCCGAGCCGCACGAGCTGGCGCGGCAGTACCTCTGGCGCTTCTGGACGCGGCTGCCCCGCAGCGGCCACATCTGCATCTTCGACCGCACCTGGTACGGGCGCGTGATGGTGGAGCGGCTGGAGGGCTTCTGCACGGAGCTGGACTGGAAGCGGGCCTACAACGAGATCAACGAGTTCGAGCGGCAGCTGACGGACTGGGGCGCGGTGGTGCTGAAGTTCTGGATTCACATTGACCAGGACACGCAGCTGGCGCGCTTCACGGACCGGCAGAACACGCCGGAGAAGCAGTGGAAGATCACCGACGAGGACTGGCGCAACCGCGAGAAGTGGGCGCAGTACGAGGTCGCGGTGGACGAGATGCTCGCCCGCACCAGCACCGAGAACGCCCCCTGGTTCATCATCGAGTCCAACGACAAAAAATACGCCCGCATCCGCACCCTTCGCATCGTGGTGAAGGCGCTGGAGGAGGCGCTGGAGAACCATTTCGCCCGGAGCATGGAGCGCTGAGCGAAGCCGGAATACGGCGACCGTCCTGCGGCAGACAGGCCGGCCGCTTTTGTGTGAGGATCATTCCGCGGGGAGGCGGACAATCGCAGGGGTGACGCCCAGGGCCGGGAGGATCTTCTCCGTCAGCTCCCGCGTGGCGAAGCGGAGGGACGTGGTGTTCTCGCAGGGATGGCAGCCAAAGCGCTCCTCCCGCAGCACATCCTCGTCGATCACCAGGCGCACGCGGTGCTCCGGATCGTTCATCAGGGCCAGCACCGAGACGCTGCCGGGGTGCACGTCCAGCAGTTCCGCCATGTGCGTCTCGTCGCCGAAGGAGAGCCGGCTGACGCCCAGCTGGCCGGAGAGCAGCCGGGTGCGGAAGGGCTTGTCCCCCGGCATGATGAGCAGATAAAAGGCCGTCATCTGGCGGTTGCACAGGAACAGGTTCTTGCAGATGCGCACCTGCAGCGCCGCCTCAGCCGCCGCGCAGCCGTCCATGGACAGGGCCGGCGCGTCCGTGTGATCCGCCCGTTCAAAGGAAACGCCCAGCCGGTCCAGAAAGCCGTAGCAGCGAATCTCGCGATCGCTGCGGCCCGTCATGTCCGCCGGCGCACCGTGATGCAATTCCATTCTCTCCGCCTCCTCCGTATGTTCAGCCTTCGCCCCCGGCGGCGTCCTCCGGGCAGACCAGAGGGAAGAGATCGCCGCAGAGGCCCTCCAGGATGCAGCCGCAGGCCCAGGGCATCAGGGCGAACCAGGTGCTGGCGGGCGAGCCGTCCGGGTAGGTCTCCGTGAGCAGGCCCTCGCAGTGGCAGAAGCGCTCGCTCATCCAGCCGGTCCTGCCGTAGTCATACTCCCGGTCGCGCGTGCTGCTCACCTGGCAGCTCCAGCGCAGCGTGTCCTCCAGCCGGCTGCGCACATACGCGTCGTCCGTCTGCTGCACATAGTACAGCAGCTCGTCCAGAACGGAGCTGGACATGGGGTGGATGTGCGGATTCGTGACCGAGGTGATGCTCCCGCCGCAGCTGGACCAGCCCACCCGGCTGAGCGGCGGCACCCTGATCGGCGAATTGTAGCAGAACTTGAACGTGAATTCATACAGCAGCGCGTCCCGCATGTGCGCCAGCAGGTCCGCATCGCCGGTGACCGCGTGCAGCAGGCGGACCGCGCGGAGGTAGGCAAGGATGCCCTCGGAATCCATCTGCCCGTCGATGTCCAGCGGGCCGCCCCAGCACATCGCATGGGCGACATAAGCCTCGTGGTAATGCCGCTCGCTGCGCAGGAGGCCGGGCAGGAAGCGCCTGTCCCCGGTCAGGTGCGTGTAATACGCGGCCGCGGCCAGACACCACGCGCCGCCGAACGCATCATAGCACAGCCCGGCGCCGCTCTGCTCGGACAGGAAATACGGGTACTCATCGTCGCCGTTGCGCGAGCGCTCCGTCACCTCCAGCACGCTGGCGGCGAAGGCCAGCCATTCGGGGTGATCGCAGCCCGCCAGGCGGCGCTCTGCGTCCCAGGCCTTCAGCAGCAGGTACACCGCCTGGCCCACCAGGTAGGCGGAGTGGCCGGGCGTGGGCTGCCGGTCGTACCACCAGCCCCGGTTGCTCCAGCGGCCGTCCTGCTCCACGGTATAGGGCAGGCCGTTGCGCGGATTGATGGCGCGGGCGGCGATCCGGCCGATGCAGCGGAGGGCCTGGCTGCGGATGTCCTCCCTGTGCAGGCGCAGGGCAGCCTGCAGCAGGGGCACCGCCGCCGCCAGCCCATTGGTCCAGGCGATGGAGGGCAGCGCCCGCAGCTCGTACCCCTCCGGCCGGTCAAACACAAAGCCGGCGTAGGCCTCACGTTCCGGCATCCAGGCGTCGCGGAAGACAGCCTGCGCAATGTCCCCGATCACGCGGCGCGCTTCGGCACCCCGGCGCGGGGGCTGGCGGAAGGTGTCATAAACCCACCGCAGGGCGGCGTGGATGCCGCGCTCATCGGCCGCCGCGTACGCGAAAACGGCGATATGGAACGCGACCTCCTCCCCCGGCTCCAGCCGGAAGGCATTCCCGTCCAGCGGTCCGCGGGGCTGCCAGGCGTGCGAGTGAAGGAAGAACCACGGCGCGTTCTCGTAGCCCAGGGTGTAGCTGACGGTCTGCCGGTCGATGTCGCAGCCGAAGCCGGCGTACTGGCAAAAGGCGCCCTCTGCGCCGGGCCGCCAGGGGCATTTCCGCCCCTCCCGCAGCACATAATAGGGCGAGGCACTCAGGCCGATCACCTGCTCCCCCGTGAACACTAGGGCCGCCGGATGGGAGAGCCGGTCGCTCCGGACCAGCCACCAGGGAGAGGCCGGGAACTCCGTCGGGCTCCTCCGCACGCGGGGCGTCTTGCTGTCGGTCACCAGCGGCGCGTCGCCCCGGTTGGTGCCGTACAGGAAGCCCGGCAGGAAGAAGCGCGGATCCGCCGCATCGAACGGGCAGTCCAGCCGAATGACGCCGCGCCAGGGCTCCGGGCCGCCGTTGCGGATCGTTGCCCGCAGCACCCACGGCGCCTTCGCCGTGCCCTCGCCCCGGAGCAGCTCCGTCCGGGCGGTCAGGGCGGTTTCCTCCAGCGGCCGGTATACCTCGCCCTGCAGGCAGGTCCGGGCAGTGAAACAAATGGGAAGCATCGGCTCTCCTCCGTCTGTGCAGCATTGATGGGAACATTATAGCGGCGCGCCCGGGACAATGCAAGGGCCGTTTCGGGGGGGATGCTCTGCTTCTGGGGGAAGGGAAACCTTTTCCGGGCGGAAAAGG
>CAMNHF010000148.1 GCA_946538975.1 uncultured Clostridia bacterium
CCGCCGTGGCCGTCGCGGAGATGCCCGCGAAGGTCTACAATCCGCGGTTCCTCTACGGCGGGGTGGGGCTGGGCAAGACGCACCTGATGCACGCCATCGGCCACCGGGTGCACGAGAAGCATCCGGAGATGACGATGCTCTACATCACCAGCGAGACCTTCACGAACGAGCTGATCTCCGCGATTCAGCAGGGCCGCAACGTGGAATTCCGCAACCGCTTCCGCAATGTGGACATCCTGATGGTGGACGACATCCAGTTCATCGCGGGCCACACCTCCACGCAGGAGGAGTTTTTCCATACCTTCAACACCCTGCACAGCGACAACAAGCAGATCATCCTCACCAGCGACCGTCCGCCGCAGGAGATCGCCCGGCTGGAGGAGCGGCTGCGCAGCCGCTTCGCCTGGGGCCTGATGGCCGATCTGCAGCGGCCCGATCTGGAGACGCGCATCGCGATTCTGCGCGCCAAGGCCCAGCAGGTGGGCTACCCGGTGCCCGCCGGCGTGCTGGAGATGATCGCCCAGCATGTGCAGAGCAATATCCGCGAGCTGGAGGGCTCGTACAACCGGCTGATCGCCTACGCGCGGCTGGTGCAGGCGCCGGAGATCACCGAGGGCCTCTGCCAGGAGGCGCTGCGGGACATCTTCGACAACCGCTCCCGCCGGGTGATCGACGTCAATCTGGTGAAGCGGACCGTCTGCGAATACTACATGGTGGACATGCAGGAGCTGACCGGCCCCTCCCGCCGGCGGGAGATCGCGCTGCCGCGGCAGGTGGCCATGTACCTGACCCGGGAGCTGACCGGCCTGTCCCTGCCGCAGATCGGCCTGGCCTTCGGCAACCGCGATCACACGACCGTGATGCACGCGATCAGCCAGATTGACACTGGCGTGAAGAGCAACAGCGGCCTGCAGAGCCAGGTGAACGACATTCGCCATCTGATCCGGGAGGGCTGAGCATGGGAAGCATCCGTCTGGCGGTTCCCGGCGACGCGGAGGCCATCCGCCGCATCTACAACGAAGAAGTGCTGCACGGCATCGCGACTTTTGACCTCCACCCGATGGAGACGGAGGCTGCGGCCCGGCTGGTTGCGGCGCATCAGCCGCCGCTGCACCCCCTGATCGTGATGACGGCGGGAGAGGACATCGCCGGCTGGGGCTCCCTGTCGCCGTACCGGACGAAGGAAGCCTACCGCACCACGGCGGAGCTGTCGGTCTATGTGGACGGGCGCCACCGCCGGGAGGGTGTCGGCAGCGCGTTGATGGCGGAACTGCTGCGCATGGCCCGGGCAGCGGGGGAACTGCATCTGATCGTTTCGGTCATCACCAGCGGCAATGAGGCCAGCGAGCGCCTGCACCGCCGCTTTGGCTTCAGCTTTGGCGGCCACATGCCGGAATGCGGGAAGAAGTTTGGCCGCTGGCTGGGCACGGACACCTGGTATCTGCAGCTGGAATCGGACGGCTGACGACTGCTTCGGACCGGAGGAGGACAAACGAATGATGATTCGGGCGGAGGGCCAGCGGCTGCTGCTGCGCGGCGGCCATGAGACGGTGTGGATCGAGCCCTGGGGCGCTGACAGCCTGCGCGTGCGCGGCTGCATCTCCGCGGAGATGGATGGCCATGACTGGGCGCTGACGGAGCCGGTGGAGGAGACGGACGCCCGGATCCTCATGGAGGAGCGGGACATCCGCGAGGCCTGGGAGATTCGCGATGGCCAGCCGCTGCGCACGGGCACCTTTGCCGTGCTGGAGAACGGCGGCATCTGCGCGGAGGTCACCGACGAGGGCTGGATCACCTTCCGCAACCGCCGCGGCGAGGTGCTGACGCAGGAGTACTGGCGGGACCGCAACCGGATGAATCGCCACGCGGTGCCGCTGCGCATCAGTGCCCGCGAGATGAAGCCGATTCCCGGCTGCGATGACATGCAGCTGTGCGCGCGCTTTGAGGCCTTCGACGGCGAGCGCATCTTCGGCATGGGCCAGTATCAGGACAGCCGCATGGACAAGAAGGGCGCGGTGCTGGAGCTGGCCCACCGCAACAGCCAGGCGTCGGTGCCCTTCTACATTTCCTCCCGGGGCTACGGCTTCCTGTGGAACAATCCCGCGGTGGGGCAGGCGGTATTCGGCACAAACCGCACCGAATGGACGGCGCTGAGCACGAAGAAGCTGGATTATTTCATCACGGCGGGCGATACCCCGGCAGACATCCTGCGGAACTATACCCGCGCCTCGGGCCGCGTGCCGGTGATGCCGGAGTATGGCCTGGGCTACTGGCAGTGCAAGCTGCGCTACCGCACGCAGGAGGAATTCCTCGCGATGATCCGCGAGCACAAGCGGCGCGGCCTGCCGATGGATGTGGCGGTGATCGACTTCTTCCACTGGACGCTGCAGGGGGATTTCAAATTCGATCCGGTCTGCTGGCCCGACCCCGCGGCCATGGTGGAGGAGATGAACCGCCTGGGCGTGCGCTGTGTGGTCTCCGTGTGGCCCACCGTGGACGAGCGCAGCGAGAACCGCGGCGAGATGGCGGAAAAGGGCTATCTCGTGCAGACGGATCGCGGCACGGGCGTGCACATGACCTGGATGGGCGCTACTGCCTTCTACGACGCCACCAACCCGGAGGCGCAGCGCTATGTCTACGAAAAGTGCCGGGAGAACTATGGCCGCTATGGCATCCGCACCTACTGGCTGGATGAGGCGGAGCCGGAATACGGCCCCTATGATTTCGACATCTACCGCTACTGGGCCGGTCCCGCGCTGCAGGTGACGAACAGCTACCCGGTCGGCTACGCGAAGGGCTTCTACGAGGGCCTGCGCGGCGACGGGGAAAAGGACATCATCAGCCTGGTGCGCTGCGCCTGGGCGGGCAGCCAGAAATACGGCGTGCTGTGCTGGTCCGGCGACGTGCACTCCACCTTCCGGGCCATGCGGGAGCAGCTGCAGGCCGGCCTGTCCATGGCTGCCGCGGGCATTCCCTGGTGGACCTGCGATCTGGGCGGCTTCATCGGCGGCGTGAACGACGATCCCGCCTTCCGGGAGCTGCTGGCGCGCTGGTTCGCCTGGGGCTGCTTCCTGCCGGTGTTCCGCATGCATGGCGAGCGCCAGCCCTGGTACCCGCAGGAGCCTGCGCCCGACGGCGTGCAGCGGCCCTCCAGCGGGCAGGCCAACGAGATCTGGTCCTTCGGCGAGGAGATGTATGCGATTCTCCGCCGCTACCTGTTCATCCGCGAGCGGCTGCGCCCCTATCTGCGCGAGGTGATGGCCCAGGCGCACGAGTCCGGCGCGCCGGTCATGCGGCCGCTGTGGTATGAGTTCCCGGAGGATCCGGCCTGCTGGGACGTGGAGGACAGCTACTGCCTCGGCGGCAGCCTGCTGATCGCGCCGGTGCTGGAGGCGGGCGCGCGGGAACGCAGCGTGTACCTGCCTGCAGGAGCCGTCTGGAAGGACGCCTTCAGCGGAATCAAGTATACGGGCGGTCAGCGGGTGACCGTGGACGCCCCGCTGGAGATGATCCCCGTGTTCATCCGCGACGGCCGCGACATCCCCGTGTATGCGGAGTGAGAAGCAGACTCCGGTCTGTTTCAGCAAAATGGACTGAAGCCTTTTCCAAGGCCGCGGTCGGCGCCGCCCATCTGATCGAGCGGGAGGCGGGGGAAGCGGCAAGGCGGCACATTCCGCAAGCAGGAAGGCATTCTGGATGGCATTACTGATGGCATTCCGGGCCTGCCAAAAGCCGCCTTCAAGCTTGACAAGCCGCGGGCGCAAACCTATAATAGAGGCAGCAAATTCCGCAGGCACTGCGGGGAAGTTCAGAGGAGGAATGACCACGTGAAATACGTACTGGGCATCGACCTGGGCACATCGGGCACAAAAACCGTGCTGTTCGACCAGAACGGCCGGGCAGCTGCGTCCTGCACGGTGGAGTATCCGCTGTATCAGCCGCACAACGGCTGGGCCGAGCAGGATCCCATGGACTGGTACAACGCTGCGGTGACCACCATCAAGGCGGTGCTGGAGAAGAGCGGCGTGGACAAGCGCGACGTGGTCTCGCTGGGCATCTCCGGCCAGATGCACGGTCTGGTCATGCTGGACAAGGACGGCCAGGTGCTGCGGCGCTCCATCATCTGGTGCGATCAGCGCACGGCGAAGGAGTGCGAGGAGATTCACGAGAAGGTCGGCCGCGCCCGCCTGATTGAGATCACGGCGAACCCCGCGCTGACGGGCTTCACGCTCTCCAAGCTGGTGTGGGTCCGCAACAACGAGCCGGAAATCTATGCCCGCTGCCGCCACATCCTCCTGCCGAAGGACTTCGTGCGCTATATGCTGACCGGCGATTACGCGACGGAAATCAGCGACGCCAGCGGCATGCAGATGGTGGATGTGCCCAAGCGCGTCTGGTCCGAGGAGCTCTTCCGCACGCTGGGCCTGGAGATGGACTGGCTGGCGAAGATCTATGAGAGCCCCGAGGTCACTGGCCACATCTCCGCCGAGGCGGCCGCGAAGACCGGCCTGTCCGAGGATACCCTGGTCGTGGGCGGCGCCGCGGACAACATGGCGGCGGCCGTGGGCACCGGCGTCGTCGAGGATGGCCGCGCCTTCGCCACGATCGGCACCAGCGGCGTGGTGTATGCGCACACCAGCCAGCTGGCCATCGACCCCCATGGCCGTGTGCACACCTTCTGCGGGCCGGTTCCCGGCAGCTGGATCGTGCTGGGCTGCACCCAGGCGGCGGGCCTGTCGCTGAAGTGGTTCCGGGACAATTTCTGCGCCGCGGAGAAGGAAGCCGCCCCGCTGATGAACGCCGATCCCTATGACCTGATGAACCGTGAGGCGGCCCAGAGCCCCATCGGCTCCAACAAGCTGCTCTATGCCCCCTACCTGATGGGCGAGCGCACCCCGCATCTGGACGCGGACTGCCGCGGCATGTTCTTCGGCCTGAGCGCCATGCACACCCGCCGCGATCTGCTGCGCGCCGTGATGGAAGGCGTCACCTTCTCCCTGGCGGACGCGCTGAACGTGCTCCGCGAGATGGGCGTGAACCCCAGCTCCATGCTCGCCTGCGGCGGCGGCGGACGCAGCCCGCTGTGGCGGCAGATGCTGGCGGACGTGTTCAACTGCCCCGTCGCGACGACCGTCAACACCGAAGGCCCCGCCCTGGGCGTGGCGATTCTCGCCGGTGTGGGCGCCGGCTTGTACAGCTCCGTGCCGGACGCCTGCCGCCAGATGATCCAGGTGAACCCCGCGCAGGCGCCGATCGCCGAGAACGTCCCCGCCTATGCCCGGGTGTACGAGGTCTATCGGCAGCTCTATCCCGCCAACCGCGAGGTGTTCAAGGCGCTGGCTGCCTTGTAAGCCCTCCGATTTCTCAAAAACAGACCAGAGTCTCTGACTGAACGACCCTTGTCTTCCGCATCCGCACTGAAGGAGGCCCATCATGCGCTGCCAGTACTGCAACTGCCAGGACAGCAAGGTCATCGACTCGCGCCCGAACGAGGAGGGCAACAGCATCCGCCGCCGGCGGGAGTGTGTCCGCTGCGGGCGCCGCTTCACAACCTATGAGAAGATCGAGCAGATGCCGCTGATGGTGGTGAAGCGGGACGGCCGCCGGGAGCCCTACGATCCGCAGAAGCTGAAGACGAGCATTTTCCGCGCCTGCGAGAAGCTGCCTGTGCCGATGACGCAGATCGACGATATCGCGATCCGCGTGGAACAGGAGGCCTACCACGCGGCGGACGGCGAGATCTCCACGATGCGCCTGGGCGACATGGTGATGGCCGAGCTGAAGAAGCTTAACGACGTGGCCTATGTGCGCTTCGCGGCGGTGTACCGCAAGTTTACCGATCTGAGCACCTTCATGGAGGAATTGCAAAAGCTCCTCAACGAGAACAGCCGGGATGCGGATCACGAGGAGTGACCGGCATCCCCCTGCAGCAACAAAGCATGATTTGGAGGCGGTTCCGATGAAATTCGGCCATTTTGACGACAGCGCGCGCGAGTATGTGATTGACACCCCGCGTACGCCCTATCCGTGGATCAACTACCTCGGCTGCGAGAACTTCTTCGGCATCATCAGCAACACCGCTGGCGGCTACTGCTTCTACCGCGACGCCCGTCTGCGCCGCGTGACGCGCTACCGCTACAACAATCTGCCTGTGGACAACGGCGGCCGCTACTTCTACATCAAGGACGGCGACACGGTCTGGAATCCCGGCTGGAAGCCCACGAAGACCGAGCTGGACAGCTACTCCTGCCGCCACGGCATGGGCTACACGATCATCACCGGCCGCAAGAACGGCATCGCCTGCGAGCAGCGCTCCTTTGTGCCGCTGGGCGTGAATGCCGAGGTGCACCAGATCACGCTGACCAACGAGAGCGGCGAGGCCCGCGACCTCATCCTGACCAGCTTTGTCGAGTTCTGCCTGTGGAACGCGCAGGACGACATGCTGAACT
>CAMNHF010000149.1 GCA_946538975.1 uncultured Clostridia bacterium
GCCCCGGCGCTGAGCCTGGGGATGCTGCTGCGGGTGGCGGTGCTGGCCGGGCTGCTGATGGGCCTGATGAACCGACTGAAGGCGCCGAAGAAGGCGCAGTATCCCTGCGTGCTGGCGGTGCTCCTGGCATACATGGTGCTTACCGGCATGAACGCGCCGGTGATGCGGGCGTCGATCCTGTGGGCGCTGGCGGGCTGGGCCGAGCTCCGCGGCAGGGAGCGGCCGATGCTGCATCTGCTGTGCGAGGCGGCGGCGCTGACACTGGTCATCAATCCCACGCAGCTGTTCGACGCGGGCTTCCAGCTCAGCTACAGCGCGATGCTGGGCCTCACCATGGTGCAGCCGACCCTGCAGAAGATGTACCGCCCAAAGCGCCGCGCGGCGCAGGTTCTCTGGGAGCGCTTCTGCCAGGCGGTGGGCGTGCAGGCCGGCATTCTGCTGCCGACGCTGTACTGGTACCAGGAGCTGCCGGTGCTGGGGCTGGTGTTCAACCTGGGCGTGCTGGCGGCCGCGAACTGGCTGCTGATGGGCTACTGGGCGATGCTGGCGCTGATGTGGCTTCCGCTGATCGGCCCGGCGGCGGGCACGGCGCTGCGCTTTGCGACGGAGCTGCTGACCGGCGGGGCGCGCTGGATCGCCGGAGAGGAATGGCTGACCCTGTGGACGCGGCAGTCGAATCTGTGGACGGCCCTGTCCTGCCTCATCATGCTGCTGGCGCTGTGCCGCCTGATTCCGCTGAAAAAGCGGCGGCGGCTGCTCGCGTCCCTGGCGGCATTCGTGCTGGCGGCGCTGAGCGTGGCGCCCTGGCCGGGGCGGGGGACGGAATACATCCAGTTCAGCGTGGGCAGCGCGGACGCGGCCCTGCTGCGGGATGACGGCACGGTCACGGTGATCGACACCGGGGAGGAAGGCATCGAGCTGAGCGGATACCTGCACCGCCAGCGGCTGTGCGTGGATACGCTGATCCTCACGCACCTGCATCGGGATCACGCGGGCGGCATCCAGGCCCTGCTGGACGACCGCATTCCCGTGCGGCGGGTGGTGCTGCCGGCGGGCGCCTGGGACGCAAAGATTGACAGCGGCATGGCGGAGCTGGTGCAGCAGCTGACGGACCGCGGCGCGGAGCTTGTGACGATCAGCCGCGGCGATGTGCTCCCGCTGCCCCACGGCGTGCTGGTGGCGGCCTGGCCGGTGGCAGGCGCGCTGCCGGCCGGCACGGATGCCAACGACAGCTGCCTGGTGCTGCAGGCGGCCCTCTATGGCACGACGATGCTGCTGACCGGCGATCTGAGCGGCACGCAGGAGATGAACGCCGTGATGCCCGCGGACATCCTGAAGGTGGCGCATCACGGCTCGAAGAATTCGACCTCCGCGGCTTTTCTGCGGGCGGTGGATCCGCAGGCGCTGATTGTGCCCGGCGGCAGCGACAGCAATCTGCAGCACATCCGCCGCCAGGCCGGCCTTCTCCCGGTGTACGCCACGGAGAAGTGCGGCGCGGTGATCGTGCGCATCCGCGAGGACGGATATACCATCGAGACGTACCTGAACCCGGAAGGAGCGTGAAGGCATGGCCGCGCCCAAGAAGGCGAAGAAACCCAAGACCCCGCCGGTGAAGGAGCTGCAGCCGGAAGCGCTTTTGCAGCGCCTGCGGCAGATGGACGAGGCCCGCGCGGCCGGCCGGCAGCCCCTGCCCCTGGCTTCCGGGCCGTATCTGTTCTTCGGCGAGGAGGAAAACCGCAAGTGGGAGGCGCTGCAGAAGCTGCGGAGCAGCCTGCTGGCGGACGGCGACCCGACCTTTGACGAAACGCTGCTGACCGAGCCGGGCTTCGGCGAGCTCCAGGCGGCCTGCGAGACCCTGCCCCTGCTGTCGCGGCAGCGGCTGGTCATCGTCCGGGACTGCCCCGAGCTGGAGAAGCTGTCGCAGAAGGGCTTCGAGGGCTTCGACGATCTGAAGGCCTACCTGATGCCGGAGGAGGGCGGCCGGACGATGCCGGAGAGCACCGTGCTGGTCTTCTACACCACCGGCGAGCTGAAAACCGTTGCCGACAAAAAGAGCGACGCGGACGACGGCAAAAAGGACGAGGACAGCCAGCCGCAGCCAGGCGATGCGGAACAGGCGGAGGATCATCGGGAAGACGACGGCAAAGAAAAAAAGCCACAGCCGGAGGAGGAGGGCTCCCGGAACCGGGTGTACCGCCTGCTGCGCCGCTGTGCCTTTGTGGTGGAATTCGCCGTGCCGAAGAAGTCGGATCAGGGCGATGTGGTCAGCCTCACGCAGGCCTATTTCCGCGAGGCGCCCTACGCGAAGGAGTGCAGCCGCAGGGCCGCAGAGCTGCTGGTGCAGATCAGCGGCATGAACTCCTCCTATCTGCGCATGCAGATTCCGAAGATCGCGGCCTACGCGGGGGCGCGCCGGGAGATCACCGAGGCGGATGTCCGCACCTGCGCCTCGCCGACCGCCGAGTATACGGTCTTCGAGCTGACGAAGGCCGTGACCGGGAACAATGAGGCGGCAGCCCTGCGTCTGCTGTCCAGCCTGGACGAATCGCAGCGCACGGGCTACGCCTTTGTCGCGATCGTCAGCCGGCAGTATCGGCAGATTCAGCAGTACATGGTCTACCGGGCGGCGAAGATGGACCGCGACGGGATCATGCAGCGCATGGGCATGCGGTATGACTGGCAGCTTCGCGATCTGTCGCAGATGGCTGAGCAGTGCAGCCCCCGGGAGGTGCGCGAGGCGATCCAGCTGTGCACGGACACGGAGTATGCGCTCAAGAGCGGCCGGCTGAACGACGACGGCTCGGCGGAGCTGCTGCTGCTCCGGCTGTTTGCCATCAAGCGCGGCACCTACGCGCAGCAAAAAAGCACCGGCCGCTGACCGGTGCCGATTGTCTTACTTGCCGCCGAAGAGACGCTTGAGCTTGGCGAGGAAACCAGTCGCCTGGCCCGCCGCATCTTCCAGATTCAGCTTGCCCTTCACCGCCTCAACGATCGCGTTGAGCTGCTCGGTGTTCAGGTTCACGCTGGCCAGCAGGCCCTTGACCGTGCCGATGGGATCCTTCTTGAACTTCTCCACCAGCGACTTGTCCAGGTTCAGCTTCTGCAGGACTTCCTCCACGAGCTTCTGAATATCCATCCGTATGCCCTCCTCACAGTTATTCGGCTTACAGCCAATCTCATTATAGTCCTGTTTTTCCGGCATTGCAAGTGTTTTTGCAGAATTTGGGCACTGTCGGCCCAGGTTCCTGCCATGGGGGGGAGAAGGCGGACGTCTTCTCCTTTTTGCTTGCGCTCGGGTGCCGCGCATTACAAAACTGTGTTCCGCCGGAAACAATTCTTCATGATCCCGTGCTCTTCCCCGCGTCGCCGCAGGGCAAAGATGCCATCCTCAGGAGAAGGCCGCCCGCGCTGGATTTCAGCCGGATCCGGGCGGTCACTGCCGCTTCAAAACACGAACAAACCATACAGACTTCGGTCTGATGTACGGAATCAGATGTGAACAGCCTGTGGATAACCAGTGGAAAATGTGGATTACCCGTGGACAAGTTATCCACAGGCGGCCGGTTTCCCTGTGGAAATCAGGTCAGTTCGCCTGTGTTCCCACAGGGCAGGAATGCCGGATTTTTCGGGGGAAATCCGGTCTGCATGACTTTCCACAGGCAATCCACAGGCAGAGTCTTCATATTTGTGATGAACTCGTCACATTCGTCATGGTGAATTCCGAATGTTAGCGGATTCCGAATGTTGCGTTTCTGTATACCGCTTCACAATTTGCGGCCTTTCGTGCCTCTGCCGGGCCGCCGGGCAGCGTTCCTGGCAATCAAAAAGCGCGGTTTGCCCGCGCTTGATCTGCTGATTCAGTTGATTCAGGCTGGGTCAGTTCTCCGTCTCCCGCGGCGCGCTCCGGGGCACCCAGCCCTCGAAGGCGGTGCCGTCCCCATCGCAGCGCACCCGGATGTCGCCGCCGTAGTTCCGCAGGGTTTCCCGCGTGATGTAAAGGCCCATGCCGTGGCCGCTCTCCTTCGTCGTGGTGCCCGCGTCGAAGATGGTTTCCCGCAGCTCCTCGGGGATGCCCGGCCCGTTGTCGGCCACCGTGAAGTGATAGCTGTGCAGATCCTCGGTCAGCGTGATGCGCAGGGCCGGCTCCGGCGTGTCCCGCAGGGCGTCGATGGCGTTGTCCAGCAGGTTGGAGAGCACCTTGCACATCTCCCAGGCGGGCATCGGCAGATCCTTCCACGCGCTCTGGATCTGCACATCGGTCCGGATCCCGGCCTTCTCGCAGGCGCCGATCTTCACCTGCAGCAGGGCGTTGACAGCGGGGCTGGCGGTGCGCAGCACGCTGCTGACCGCGGTGATTTTGCCGTAGACGTCCTCGATGTACGCGCTGGCCTCCTCCCACTCCTGCATCTCCATCAGGCTGTAGACCACCTGCAGATGGTTCAGGAAGTCGTGCCGCTGCGCGCGCAGCGTGATGTTCAGCTGCTCCACGTTTGTGACCGCCTGCTCCAGATCGTCGACCTGCGAGGCGATCCGCCGGATGACCAGCGCGTCCCGGATATCGATGAGCGCGCCGAGCAGCACCGCGACCGCTGCCGTGATCACCAGCAGGCGGAGCAGCGGGTGGTTCGTCTCGCCGCTGGGCTGAATCAGCTCCGCGGCCAGCACGATGGCGATCAGGCCCATCTCCAGCCCGTTGACCGCAATGGCGTAGGTGGAGGCTTTCTTTACGTCTGTGTGGTTCATCAGCCGCCGGGGCTGCTTCATGCGATCACTTCCTTCCAGGCCGGGAGGCCGCGGCGGTTTCCGGGCGCATCAGAAGGGAGGCTGCATGTTCAGCGCCATGTACAGCATGACGCCCTGCACGACCGCCATGGTGGGGAAGCCGTTGAAAAAGCTGGGATGCCTCGTCTTGTGGCGGAAGATCCACATGCCGAGCGTGCCGCCGAGGGCGCCGAACATGCCGGCCCAGAGGAACAGCGTGGTTTCGTGGAGGCGGCGCTGCCCTTCGCGGGCGCGGTGCTTGTCAATGCCCATCAGAACGAAGGCGGTGATGTTGGTGATGGCCAGCAAGGCAATCAGGATCAGCAGACTGGGGGTCAGGTTCATGGATTTCCCTCCTGTGTTCAGCGGCCGCGCCTTCCGCGGGCCGGGTGACGGGGATTCCGCCCTCTGGGCGGGGTACGGTGTTCGCGGAAGCGGGGCGCTTCCTGGCGGCCGCCGGTGACGGCCATGGTCCTGCCGGCGCGGTGGAGCCGGGGCTGCAGCCCGTCGGCCCATTGGGCCTCAACGAGGGTGTCCGTGCCGCGCATCACGATGTACTGGTAGGCGGAGCACCGGCCTTCCTGGTCGCTCAGCGCGTGTGCGGCCTTCGCCATCTGGGCCATCGTCTGCATCATGGGCCGCAGGCCGATCTGTGCCGTGATCTCCTGCCACACGGCCATCTGGCGGAGAATGTCCTCCTCCCGCAGCTCCTGCCCGGTGATGGACGCGTAGGCCGCCGCGGCCCGCCGTTCCAGATAGCGTTCCAGCTGGAGCACGGCGTCCCGGCTGCCCAGGAGGCCGCGCAGCTGCTGCCAGCCGGGGCTGAGCACCGCCAGCGCGGGCAGGATGTCCGCCGGTGCGGCCGCGGTGATCACGCGCAGCAGCGCGCTGCCGGCGATGATGCTCTCCGGTGTGTTCCGGAACAGGCTCAGCCCGCGGCGCGCGGCGGTTCTGGCGCGCACGGAGGCCTCGTCCGCCGGCCAGCCGTAGCAGGCGCTGCGCAGGGCCGGCCCCGCGGGGTAGAGCAGCAGCGCGCCCAGGTGCACGATGCCGCCGAGATGCGGCACCAGGTCGTCGGAGTTGTTCAGCAGCCACAGCGGGAGAGCCGCCGGGCAGGCCACCGCGCCGGGCTTGGCCACCGCCGGGGCCGCGAAGCCCACGCCGAGCAGATGCCTGGCCAGCACGCCCTCCCGCGTCAGCTTCCGGTAAGCCCAGATCTGCATGACGGCCGCGCCCTGGCTGTGTCCTGTCAGCCAGATGAGGAAGCGGCTGTCCTCCCGGGTGCATTCCTGCAGCACGTCCCGCAGCGTCAGCCGCTCCAGCCCGAGCGCCTTCGCCGTCTTCGGCAGAATGAGCGCCTCCTCCCGGCCCGCGAACTGCTCCGCCACCTCCAGGAAGCCCTGATGCATGCCGTCCTGCGCGGCCATGCGGAAGTTGGCGAACCAGTCGTACACAAGGCCGGACGTCCCCATGAAGCTGATGGAGATCACATGCCGCCCGTCCGGCAGCGGATGGGCCATCACCAGCGCCTTGCCGCTGTCCGTCTGCCGCAGATAGCGCAGCGTGCCGGTGGTCTGGTCGATCGGCCCGGCATGCCAGAGCCGCTGCCGCAGGGCGGGGAGTGTCCGCTCGCCTTTCGGCTGCTGCGGATCGTCCAGGGCGGTGTAGAGGCGGTCGGCCATCTCC
>CAMNHF010000150.1 GCA_946538975.1 uncultured Clostridia bacterium
CGGCTCGGGGCCCTCCTCGGGCCGGCCGGGGAAGAAGCCGTGGATTGACACGGTGAACAGATAGCCCGCCGTCAGCAGGGCGCTGAGCAGCAGCACCGCCGGGGCCAGCCAGGCGAAGAAGCCCGCCACGCCGTCCATGGCCAGGGCGCCCTGGGCCAGGTACCACTTGGAGACAAAGCCCAGGCACGGCGGAATGCCCACCAGGCCGACGCTGACCAGGGTGAAGCACCACATGGCCACGGGCATTTGCCGCCCGATGCCGTCCAGCTCGTCCACATTGTGCTTGCCGGTCTTGTGAATGATAGCGCCGGCGGTCATGAAGAGGGTGTCCTTGATGAGGGAGTGGGCAGCCACGTGCAGCAGCGCGCCGGTGACGCCCAGCGGGTGCAGCGTGGACAGGCCGAAGAGCACATAGCTGACCTGCGAGACGGAGGACCATGCGAGACGCTTCTTCAGCACATGCTCCTTGTATGCCAGCAGGGAGCCCATGAACACCGTGAACAGGGTCAGGCTCATGAACACGGTCTGCACCCAGGTGCCCCGCAGCGCCGCCGCGCCGAGCAGGAAATAGACCGCGCGGAAGATGCCCAGCACGCCCGCCTTGGTGATGATGCCGCTGAGCACAGCCGAGGCCGGGGCCGGGGCCACCGGGTGGGCCGTGGGCAGCCAGCCGTGCAGCGGGAACATGCCCGCCTTCGTGCCGAAGCCCACCAGCATCAGCAGCCCGGCGGCAAGCACCAGGCCCTCATGGCCGGCCGTCTTTTCCGGATCCAGCACGCCCTGCGCCGTGAAGGACCAGCTGCTCACATAGGGGGAGAGCAGGAACACGCCCAGCAGCACCAGGGACGCGCCCAGCACCGAGTAGATCAGGTACTTGATGCCGGCGGCGACCGCGTCCTTCGTCATCTCGTGCATGACCAGCGGCACGGTGAGCAGCGTCATCAGCTCATAGCACATGTAGTAGGTGATGATGGAGCCGGCCATGCACAGGGCCTGCAGCACGCCCATCGTGATGAGACAGAAGCTGTAATACCGCCGCTGATGCCCCTCGGAGGCCATGTATTCAAAGGAATACAGCCCCGCCGCGCACCACACGAAGGCCATCACCGCCGCGAAGTACTTCGCCGTGTCATCCGTGCGCAGGAAAATCGGCAGCCGATCCGACAGGCGGAACAGCAGCAGCTCCCTTTCGCCCGCAAAGAGCAGGGGCAGCACGGACAGGGCGCCCAGCACCAGCGCCGCCGAGGTGAACCACCGCCGCGCGCGGCTGCGGCCCTCCCCGTCGCCAAATGCCGGCAGCAGCGCCACCGCCAGCCCCGCCGCGATGGGCAGCAGCACCGGTACAAGCAGATAGATCGAAGGCACCATGCACAATCCCTCCTGGAGGCCCTCCCGCAGGGGCAGGCCCGGATTCGCGGGCTTTCATCCGCAGGGTATCAAAGGATCAGGGTTCAAGCCGTCAGCCGAACTGGCTGAGCCCCAGCCGGATCGCCCGGGTCAGCGGGCTGGCAAACAGGGCCGCGGCGATGTTCAGCGCCATCAGCGCGCCGATGGGCAGCGCCTCGCGGACCTTCAGCGGGGCGGCTCCCTCCGCGGAGGGCCGCCACAGCTCCACCAGCGTGCCGAGGAAGTACACCGCGTTGAGCGCGGCGGAGAGGATCAGCGCGGCGAACAGCGCCCACATCCGCCAGCCGCCGACCGCCGCGGCGGCCAGGCCCAGGTTGAGCTTCGCCGGCAGGCCGCCGGTCAGCGGCAGCCCCACCATCGACAGCGCGCCGAGTGTGAAGGCCAGCCCCATCAGCGGGTGGCGGCGCGCCGCCCCCACGAGGCGGCTGCGCTTGGTGCTGCCGGAGACATCCCGAAGGCCCCGCAGGGACAGGAACAGCAGGGACTTGGCGGCCGCGTGGCTCAGCATGTGGAACACGGCGGCGGTCATTCCGGCCTGCGTGCCCAGGGCGATGCCGGCGCAGATGTAGCCGATCTGCGCCACGGAAGAATAGGCCACCATGCGCCCCGCGTCCTCCTGCCGCACCGCGATCACCGAGCCCAGCACCATGCCCGCCGCGCCGAAGAGCAGCAGCATGTTGTCCACACCGGTCATCGCGATGACGCGCGGGCCGATCACCCGGCAGAAGATCTTGCAGATGAGGAAGATGTAGGCCTTGCTGACCAGGGAGGAGAGCAGGGCCTGCGAGAGGGGCGTCGCGGCGCTGTAGGCGTCCGGCACCCAGGTGTGAAAGGGGAACAGGCCGCACTTGACCGCCAGCCCGGCCGTCAGCAGGGCCACGACCACCGTCAGCGGCAGCTCATACGCGCCGCGCTCCGCAAGGCCTGCCACCGCCCGCTGAATATCCGGCATCAGCAGATGGCCGGTCAGGTCATACAGCAGGATGATGCCCAGGAGGAACAGCGCGGAGCCGATCAGGTTCATAATCATGTACCGCGCCGAGGAGAGCAGGCGGCGGCCGCCCCGGCCCGCGGCGATCAGGGCGGCGGCGGTGATGGTCATGATCTCCACAAACACATAGGCCGTGAAGAGGTCGTTGGTGAAGACCTGGGCCTGCAGCGCGGCGGTCAGCAGCATCAGCAGCGCCATGTACAGGCTGTGCCGGCCCTCCTCCACATCCCTTTTCAGCGCGGGCAGGGCGGCGAAAAAGCTCATGAGCGCCACCGCGGAGAAGCCGGCGGAGACCACCGCCTCCAGCAGGCCGGCGCGGATCTCATTGCCCCAGGGCGCGGGATAGTGGCCCATCATGTAGGCGTAGCTCTGCCCGTAGGCGGCCATCCGGACGGTGAAATACACGCTCAGCGCCGCCTCCGCCAGCAGCACCAGCCCGGCCGCGGCGCGGCACCATTTCCCCTTCAGCACGCTCACCAGCGCCGCCGAGGCCAGCGGCAGCAGGATGCACACGAAGGGGATGTTCTGCCAGAGGCTCATGCGGCGTCCTCCTCATCCTCCCGGGCGGCGAGTGCGGTGATTTCGTCGATGTCCAGCGTGTGGTACTTCTGGTACAGCCGCACGGTGAGGGCCAGCATCACCGCGCTGCAGGCAACGGACACCACAATGCCCGTCAGCACCAGGCCCGCCGGGATCGGGTTGATGTAGGCCGCCATGTCCTGCACGCCGTCCGTCACGATGGGCGCCTTGCGGCCGCTGACATAGCCCTTGGCCGCGAGGAAGAGGTACATCGCGCTGTCCGTCATGGCGAAGGCGATGTTCTTCTTGATCAGGTTCCGGTCCAGCACCAGCAGTGTCAGCCCGATGCCGAAGAGGATCATCGCGGTGATTTCGATATAATTGTGGTAATTCATCGTTCTATGCTCCGCTCCGCAGCCGTCCTCACACATCGCCCCGCCGGAATACGCCGTACAGGCCGTACATCGTGCAGCACACCACCAGGCCCACCGCGAGATTCAGGTAGGGGATCAGGCCCGCCGAGAAGATCCGCCCCGGCGTGCCCGCGGTGATGAAGCTGTGCAGGCCGTTGGCCCCGGTGAAGAAGGAATACGCCTTGCTCAGGGCGTAGAAGCTCAGCGCGAACAGCGAGACCAGCTGGAAGGTGCGGAAGGTGAAGAACCTCCGCGTCACCTCGATGCCGAACGCGTTTGCGCACAGGATCAGCCCGGCGCCCATCACCGCCCCGCCGGAGAAGCCGCCGCCGGGGGAGAGGTGGCCGTTGAGAATCACATACATGCCATAGAGCAGGATCAGCGGCACCAGCACCATGGAGATCTTCTGCAGGATGATGTCGCTGTGCGGCTCATGGCCGGGCAGCTCGGTGCCGCCCTCCCGCCAGCCCAGCGCCCGCAGCAGCAGCATGACCGCGCAGGCTGCCGCGAAGAGCACATTGCTCTCGCCCAGGGTGTCGAAGGCGCGGTAATCCAGGATCATGCCGGCCACGAGGTTCACCGCGCCGGTCTCCTGCAGGCCCTGCTCGATGTAGCGCCGGGAGACCTCGTTGTTGGCCGGGTTCTCCGCGCCGCCGAAGGATGGCAGGCTGCCGGCGGTCCGCACCAGCACGCCGATGATGCCCACGCACAGCAGCACGGACAGGGCGATGTAGATGGCCCGGAGGCGCCGCCGCCGCTTTTCGGAAAGGGGCTCCTCCGCCGGGAGCGCGGGCGCCTCGGGGGCCGTTTCCTCCCGGAGCTCCGGGGCGGGCGCGTCCAGCGAGGCGATCATGGCCCGGTCGAGCGCGTCGTCGCCCTCCCGCAGCCAGCGCAGGAAGTTCCTCCACGGGCTGTGCTCCCAGTCGTCACGCAGCCTGGCCATGGCGGCCTCCTTTCTCCGCGTCCACCGCGTGGATGCGGCGCAGGGCGGCAAACAGCAGCAGGCTGTCGATGCCCGCGCCGACGGCCGCCTCCGTGATGCCCAGGTCCGGGGATTCCAGCAGAATCCACACCAGGCTCATCACCAGGCTCTGTCCCATGAAGACCACCGCCGCCACGGTCAGGTTTTTCGTGAAGGCCACGGCGATGGCGCTGGCCAGGATAAATATCATCAGCAGGATGGACAGCGTCTCCATGCTTCAGTCCTCGCTCTCTTTTTCTTCCCGCACCAGCGCGGGGTCCGCCACCGCCATGTCCTCCGCCAGGTCATCGTTCACGGTGACCTCCAGCCGGCCGATCAGGTGGGAGGCCACGGGGCTGGTCAGCCACAGGAAGCCCACGACGGCCAGCATCTTCCACGTCGCGTCCGAGAAGCCCTGGGCCACCATCAGGCCGCAGAGCATGGTCAGGATGCCGAGGGTGTCCACCAGGGCGGCGGCGTGGATGCGGCTGAGCGCATAGCGGAAGCGGAACACGCCCAGCACCGCGGAAACCAGCACAAACAGGCCGAACAGCGTCAGCGCCGCCGACAGCGCGAAACGGAACCACTCCATGCTCACACCCCCTGTGCGCCGCTGTGATGCTTGCCCCGCCACACGCCCATGGCGATGCGGGTCAGCAGCACCACCGCGAGGAAGGACAGCATGGTGTAGATCATCGCGATGTCCACCAGGTAGCCCTCCCCGAGCAGGAAGGCCAGCGTGCAGATCGCGATCACGACGAGGGTGCCCATCATGTTGACGGCGATGACCCGGTCGGCGATGCGCGGCCCGCGGATGGCCCGCACGAGGCACAGCAGCAGCAGCACGCCGATCACGCCGAGCGTGACCTCATACAGCACCTGATACGCGCCGCCCGCCGCACCGGCCAGCATTCCGTCCTTCATGCGTCCACCTCCCCCTTCCGGGGCGCTTCCACCTTCGCGATGCGCTCCTCCATGCCGCCGCCCAGGCCCTCGGAGAAGTCCGTGTCCAGGCAGTGCACGAGGAAGCGGTCGCCGCGGATGTCCACGGTGATGGTCCCGGGTGTCATGGTGATGGAGTTGGCCAGCACCACCCGGCCGGAGCGCGAGTGCAGCCGCGTGCGGAAGCTGGTCAGCCGGGGCTGCGCGACCAGCCGGGGCGACCAGATCAGCCGGATGACCGCCCAGCCGGAGCGGAATACCTCCGCGATCAGCCAGCCCACATAGCGGATGAGCGCGGGGAGCCGCCGGATGTACGCCCACTCCCGCTTCGGCTGGTAGCCCAGGGCGCGCCACGCGAAAAGATAGATCGCCCCGCTGAGCGCCAGCCCCACCAGCGCGATCTCCAGATCCACCCGCCCCTCCAGCAGCAGCCAGAAGCCAAAGAGAATCAGGACCATCCCATCGCCTCCCTCGTTGATTACAAGCATTGTACAGCGAGAACGCCATCTTGTCAAAGCCAACCTGCGCCGCCAAAGAAATTGCCGCCCCAAAGCCGCGTGAACATACGAAAATCCCCCTGCTCCGCGGGGGAGGCAGGGGGAAGGGGAATCAGGGGTTAACGGATGAAGAGGACGTAGGAGCCGTTCGACGGGTAGATCGTGGGCGTCTGCGTGTAGGACTTGCCCTCGCTGTGGAAGACTTGCTTGCCGAGCGTATTGAGCAGGTAGGTGTGCAGTTCCTTGAGCGTCAGCCTTCCGTCGCCGTTGCCGTACTGGGTGTCGGCGGGGAAGGAGCCGCTGGTGGCGATGCCCTGCTCCATGTAGTACACGAACATCGCGAAGGACTCCGACAGGGTTTCACCCTCCTGGCTCCAGCTGCTCTCCTGATAGGAGGTGGAGGTCAAGATCACGAACTTGCTGTCCAGGAACTCGTTGGTTTCGGGTTCCGGCACGGTGATGAAGCCTTCCCCGACGGGCGCTTCCTCGTATTCGTAGACCGTGAGGCCCGGATCCTCGCCGGCAAAGGCGGAGATCGCGAGGCGGCCGAAGTTCCTGTCATCCTCCGCCTGCTCCGCGCCGGAACCGGCGGCGCCGCTGAAGGAACGGGTGGCCGCGCCGGAGCCGCAGGACTGCAGGATGACGATCACCTTGCCGGGGATCT
>CAMNHF010000151.1 GCA_946538975.1 uncultured Clostridia bacterium
CGCCGCCGTGAACAGCAGCATCAGCGCCAGCAGGGACGCCAGCCATTTCTTCATGGGGAAACCTCCTGTCTGTTTCTGAGCCGTTTATCGCATAACCTGTCGCACATTATTTACCACATTGCGGGAAAAATGGCAAGCCCTGCAGAGGCCTTCCGCCGGATTTCCTCCCCGGGCACCTGCATGCCTTCCGCCGGCCGCTTCCCAGTTCTCTTCACAGTGCTCTTCCCCCGCACGCTTTGCGGCAACTCTTGACGCGGCAGAGGCAGTAGTGCTATAATCAGGGCAACGGGGAGCGGACGGGCCTGTTCCGCTTCCGCAAAAACAGCGGCGCTGCCGCGAAAGGAAGTCATAAAGATGAAGAAACTGCTTGCACTGGTGCTTGTGCTTTGCATGGCCCTGTCCATGCTGGCGGTGAATGCCGCTGCGGAGGGCGGCAAGGTCTACTACCTGAACTTCAAGCCGGAGGCCGATCAGGCCTGGCAGGAGCTGGCCGCCAAGTATACGGCGCTGACCGGCGTGGAGGTCAAGGTGCTGACCGCTGCCTCCAACACCTACAACACGACCCTGACCGCCGAGATGGACAAGGGCGCCGCCGCCCCCACGCTGTTCCAGATCGGCAACGCCGAGGGCGTGGCCACCTGGCATGACTACGCGCTGGCGCTGGACGGCACCCCGCTGATGGCTGAGATGACCACCGAGGACTTCAACCTGAAGAACGCGGAGGGCAGCACGGTGGCCGTCGGCTACTGCTACGAGGCCTATGGCATCATCGTCAACAAGGAGCTGCTGGAGAAGGCCGGCTACACCGTGGCCGACATCACGAACTTCGAGAGCCTGAAGCGCGTGGCCGACGACATCCACGCCCGCGCCGCGGAGCTGGGCTTTGACGCCTTCACCTCCGCCGGCCTGGACGGCTCCTCCTCCTGGCGCTTCTCCGGCCATCTGACCAACATGCCCCTGTTCTATGAGTTCCGCGACGACGGCATCACCGAGACGCCCGCCACGGTGAAGGGCACCTACCTGAACGCCTACAAGAACATCTGGGATCTGTACGTGGCCGATTCCGCCGCGGACGCGAAGAAGCTCTCCGGCTACACCGGCGACCAGGCCGAGGCCGAGTTCGGCGAGGGGCATGCGGTGTTCTTCCAGAACGGCACGTGGGAGTTCGCCAGCCTGACCGGCAAGTACGGCATGAAGCCCGAGAACCTGGCGATGCTGCCGATCTACTGCGGCGTGGAGGGCGAGGAGAACGCCGCCCTGTGCGCCGGCACCGAGAACTGCTGGGCCGTGAACGCGAAGGCCTCCGCCGAGGACATCCAGGCGACGCTGGACTTCCTGTACTGGGTGGTCACCAGCGATGAGGGCACCGAGATGATGGCCCGCGAATTCGGCCCCATCCCCTTCAAGGCCGCCAAGGCTTCCGACAATGTGTTCTTCAACGACGCCACCGAGATGCTGAACGCGGGCAAGTACGTGGTCACCTGGGCGTTCAACTATACGCCGGACGTGGACAACTGGCGCGCCGGCATCGTCTCCGCGCTGGAGCAGTACAGCGCCGGTGAGACGGACTGGGGCGAGATTGAATACGCCTTCGTGGAAGGCTGGGCCGCCGCGTATCAGGCGACGCACTGATCCACGGGAAAAGCTGCGGGGGGCGGGCCAAAACCCGCTCCCCTTTTCTTGAACAAGGAGAGAACAAGCGTGGCAATGAGACAAAAACAGGGCGCCGGGGCGGTCACGTCGCCGCTGATCCGCCGGCCCATCCAGCGGCAGTTCGCCATCTTCCTGCTGCCCACCTTCGCGTGCTTCTGCATCGGCTTCCTGTGGCCGTTCCTGCAGGGCATCTACCTGTCCTTCCACTCCTTCACCACCACCCGGGACACGACCTTCGTGGGCCTGGGCAATTATGTGAAGGCCTTCGGCGACGCCGGCTTCCGGCAGGCCTTCCTCTACACGGCCCTGGTGGCGGGTGTGTCGCTGGTGCTGATCAATGTGCTGGCCTTCTTCGTGGCCTACGCCCTGACCCGCGGCATCCGGGGCAGCAACCTGTTCCGCGGCGTGTTCTTTGTGCCGAACCTGATCGGCGGCATCGTGCTGGGCTACATCTGGAAGACCCTGATCGACGCCGTGCTGCCGGTCAGCATGTCCATCCGCGCGGAATACGGCTTCTGGGGCATGATGGTGGTGCTGTGCTGGCAGCAGGTGGGCTACATGATGATTATCTACATCGCGGGGCTGCAGGCGGTGCCGGAGGACATCCTGGAGGCGGCGCGCATCGACGGCGCGAACGGCTGGAAGACCCTCTGGCACATCACCCTGCCCAACGTGATGCCCTCCATCACGATCTGCGTCTTTCTGACGCTGACCAACGGCTTCAAGCTGTATGACCAGAACCTGGTGCTGACCAACGGCGCACCGATCCGCCGCGGCATCGGCGCGACGGAGATGATGGCGCTGAACATCGCGAAATCCTTCTCCACGGCCAACCAGCGCGGTGTGGCGCAGGCCAAGGCGGTGCTCTTCTTTATCCTGGTGACCGCCATCTCCCTGATTCAGCTCAACGCGACCCGCCGGAAGGAGGTGCAGCAGTGACACGCAAAGTCATGATGCGCAGGCCCTCCGCTGCGGAGGAAGGGCGGCAGACCGCGGGCAAGACGGCCCTGACCGTGCTCTTCGCCTGCATCAGCATCCTGTGGATGATGCCGATTGTGATCGTCCTGTACAACTCGCTGAAGTCCAACGCCGCGATCAACCTGGACACCTTCGCCCTGCCCGCGGGGGACAGCTTTGTCGGGCTCCGGAACTACGTGAACGGCATGACCTTCGGCAACTATCCGTTCTACTTCTCCGCGGGCTACAGCGTGTACATCACGCTGGTGTCCACCGGGCTGATCCTGCTTTGCACCTCCATGGCCGCCTGGTATATCTCGCGCGTGGGCGACCTGTTCAGCCGCGCGGTGTATTATCTGTGCGTCTTCTCCATGGTGGTGCCCTTCCAGATGGTGATGTTCACGCTGGCGGGCACGGCGCGGGATCTGCACCTGGATACCCCGTGGACCATCCCCGTGGTCTACCTGGGTTTTGGCGCGGGGCTGGCGGTGTTCATGTTTGTGGGCTTCGTCAAGTCCATCCCCATTGAGATCGAGGAGGCGGCCGCCATCGACGGCTGCGGCCCGCTGCGCACCTTTTTCAGCGTGGTGCTGCCGATGATGAAGCCGACGCTGATCTCCGTGGGCGTGCTGGAGATCATGTGGGTGTGGAATGATTACCTGCTCCCGTACCTGGTGCTGGATCAGACGAAATACAAGACGATCCCGATCCACATCCAGTACCTGCAGGGCAGCTACGGCAGCGTCGATCTGGGCGCGACGATGGCGCTGATCATGCTCAGCCTGCTGCCGATCATCATCTTCTATCTGGCCTGCCAGAAGCACATCATCAAGGGCGTCGCGGCCGGCGCGGTCAAGGGCTGACAAGGGTGGTTTTCAGATCGGCCGGGATGTGGTAGAATATGTGGGAACCGAGCGGGAAGGGAGGTGCGGCGTGTGCAGCGGATTCTGCTGATGATGGCAGGGCAGAACTGGGCGGAGTGCGAGCGTGCGGTGGCCGAGGCCAGGGCGATGGCCCGCCAGCCGGAGCTGCTGTCCGCCGGCCTCGTCCTGCGGGAGGAGCCCAGCCGCCGCTCCGTGCAGCTGATGATGCCCCTGCGCCCGCTGCGCTTCATGCTGGGGCGGGAGAACGCCTGGCAGGCCCTGCCGAGCCTGTGGCAGGGCGAGGCGCTGACGCTGCTGTGCACGCCGGAGACCTGCTTTGCCCGCGGCTGGGACCGGAAGCTGCAGACAATGCTGAAGGCCTGCGACCGCAGCCGGGAGGGCCATGTGGTCTTCTCCGGCTACCTGCCGCGGCCGGAGGATCCGGTGCAGGCGGTGGCGCCGGTGGCCCTGCAGGGCTTCGACAGGGCGGGGCGCATGGTGTTCCACCGGGGAGTTCCGCTGGCGGACGCCGCCTCGCCGGAGCGTGCGCCCTTCCTGCACCGGGACTTCTGCTTCGGCCCCACGGCCTTCTTTCTGGAGATGGCGGGGGAGCACGAGGATGAGCGGATCCTGGCCGCCTTCGCGAAGAACTGGGAGATCTGGGTGCCCAACGCGGCGCCCCTCTCCGTGGAGCGGGACTGGCCGTTGATGCCGCTGGAGATGCCCGGCGGCGTGAGAACGCAGGCGCGCTTCGGCGGGGTGTTCGGCATCGACTTTGAGGCGCGCACGGTGTCGCCGCGGGCCTATACCGGCATTTCGGACACGACCCTGACGCCGGAGATGCGCGTGCCGCTGCGCCGGAAGCTGCAGGAGGCGATCCGGCAGACGGACGCGGGCCGCTGGCGGCTGGATCCGGTCTTCGTGACCGCCTGCCTGACCTGGCCGCGCCGGGAGGTGGAGGAGGCCGCGGAGATCGGCGCGCTGCAGCGGCTGCTGAATCTGCGCCACGCGCGGACGCTGTGCTTCACGGATACCGGCCGGCAGCGGCAGGTGCGGCGGGTCTGCCCCGAGGCGGACACCTTCACGCGCCGCTGCGCCCTGCCGACCCGGCTGCCGCTGACGCCCGAGCGGCTGCAGAACTACTTTGCCCTCAGCAAGTTCTTCACCCTGCTCAACGCGCGGGAGAAGCAGCTGGCGGCCAGCCATTTCGTCTGGGTGGATCCCGGCATCCTGACCTGGCCGGTGTACGGCGGCGCGGCCCTGGACTGGCAGAATATCTGCGGCAGCCGCATCGTGATGGGCGAATGGGGCGGACAGGCGGACACCAGCTGCATCGCGGTGCCGCAGGAGATGGTGATGCCCGTGTGCCGCGAGGTCTACAGCATCTGCGAGGCCCAGGCCGCCGAGCGCGGCACCTTCCCCAGCGAGGAGCAGGTGGCGCAGCAGCTGCTGATCCAGCATCCGGACTGGTTCGAGCTGCTGCCGATGCCGCGCCGGGGCGACCTGATCACCCTGCTGATGCTGACGCCGAAGGAGGTCTGGTGATGCGCCTTGCGGGCGTGGAGGAGGCGGTCTTCCTCCGGCGGAACAACCGCTTCACGGCGGAGGTGCTGCTGGGGAGCCGCACGGAGACCGTGCACGTGAAGAACACCGGCCGCCTGCGGGAGCTGCTCCGGCCCGGCGCACGGGTCTGGCTGCAGCGCGCGGCAAAGCCGGAGCGAAAGACCGCCTGGGATCTGATTGCCGCGGCCGCTGGCGATGGCGTGGTGAATGTGGATTCCCAGCTGCCCAACGCGCTGGCGGAAGAATGGGTGCGCGCCGGCGGCCTCTTTCCCGCGCCGTCCCTGGTGCGGCGGGAGGTGACCCATGGCGATTCCCGCTTCGACCTGTACGCGGAGCACGACGGGCGGCGGGCCTTCATCGAGGTGAAGGGCGTGACCCTGGTGCGCGGCGGCGTGGCGCTGTTTCCCGACGCGCCGACCGAACGGGGCGTGAAGCACCTGCGCGGCCTCAGCCGCTGTGTGGCGGAGGGCGATGAGGCGTGGGTGCTGTTTGTCATTGCGCGGGCGGACGCCGTGGCCTTTGCGCCGAACGCGGAGACGGACCCTGCCTTTGCGCAGGCGCTGCGGGCCGCGGTGGCCGGCGGGGTGCATGCGATGGCCCTCAGCTGCGCCGTCACGCCGGACAGCGTCACGCTGGCGGACAGGGTGCCGGTGTGCCTGGACGGACCGGCGGAAGGAGGATGCGCATGGGCTTCGACATAAGGGATGGCGTGCTGATCGGCTGCACGGGCGCCGGCCTTCCCGCGAAGGCGCAGCTCCCCGCGGGTGTCAGGCGGATCGGGCCGGGCGCCTTCCGGGGCCAGGCGGCGCTGGCGGAGATTTCGCTGCCCGACAGCCTGACTGCGGTAGAGGACGAGGCCTTCCGGGACTGCGTGGGCCTGCGGAAAATCGCCCTGCCCCGGAATGTGGAGCGGCTGGGCGTGCGGGCCTTTGCGGGCTGCACGGCGCTGACGGAGATCGTCTTTCCCCGCTGCAGCCATGAGATCGGCGCGGAGGCCTTCGCGGGCTGCACGGCGCTGCGGCGGCTGGGGCTGTCGCCGAAGCTGGAGCGGCTGGGCGAGCGGGCCTTCGCGGGCTGCGGGGCGCTGCGGCGGGTGGATCTGCCGCCGGGCGCGGTGCGGATCGGCGCGGGGGCCTTTGCCGGCTGCGGCAGCCTGCGGGAGATGCGCCTGCCGGGCACGCTGCAGGGGCGGGTGACGGGCCTGTTTCAGGACTGCGCGGCGCTGGCGGAGGTGAGCCTTTCCGAGCCGCGGCAGGAGAAGCGGCTGCGCCT
>CAMNHF010000152.1 GCA_946538975.1 uncultured Clostridia bacterium
GGACGTGATCCTCACAAGCTACGGCGACATGCTGCGCGTGCCGGGCAGCCGCCCGGGCGACAGCCTGCTGCGCCGCCGCGCGCTGGGCGCAAAGGTGGAGATCGTCTACTCCCCGGTCGACGCGGTGGAACTGGCCAAACGAAATCCCGACCGGCAGGTCGTCTTTCTCGGCGTGGGTTTTGAGACTACGGCTCCCGGAACTGCGGCTGCGGTGCTGACCGCGAAGGAACAGGGGGTCAAAAATTTCTCGCTCTGGAGCATGCTGAAAACCGTGGAGCCCGCGCTGCGGGCCCTGATCGGTGCGGAGGGTTTTGCCGTGAACGGCTTTCTCTGCCCCGGCCACGTGGCAACGGTGATCGGCGCGGATGGCTTTGCCTTCCTTCCGCGGGACTACGGTCTGCCCGCCGTGGTGGGCGGCTTCGAAGCGGAGGACATTCTCCTCGCGCTGTATCTGATTCTCCGGCAGCTGGCCGACGGGACGCCGCGGCTGCAAAACGCTTATCCGCGCGCCGTCTCCGAGAGGGGCAACGCCCTCGCGCAGGCGATGATGGCGCGCTGCTTCGAGCCCTGCGAGGATCTCTGGCGCGGGCTCGGGAGCATCCCGGCGAGCGGTCTGCGGCTGCGCGAGGAGCTGCGGGATTTTGACGCGCGCGAGCGCTTTCCGCTTGCTGTCTCTTCGGAGCCGGCGCCTACCGCCTGCCGCTGCGGTGAGGTGATCTGCGGTCGTCTGGGCCCGGAGGGCTGTCCGCTTTTCGCAACGCGCTGCACCCCCGAGGACCCGGTGGGGCCCTGCATGGTCTCCTCCGAGGGGGCCTGTGCCGCGGCTTATAAATACGGACTGGTTGAATAACGATGGACGAACTGATTACACTGGACTACGGCAGCGGGGGGAAAAAGACCTCCCGGCTGATCGAGGGGACGATCCTCCCGGCGCTCTCGAATCCCTATCTGGGGGAGTTGGGGGACGGCGCGATCCTGCCCGGCGCGCCGGAGCTGGTCTTTTCCACGGACAGCTTCGTGATCGATCCGATCTTTTTCCCGGGCGGGGACATCGGCAAGCTCGCAGTCTGCGGCACGGTGAACGATCTGGCCGTCTGCGGGGCGGAACCGAAGTACCTGAGCCTCGCGCTGATCCTGGAGGAGGGCTTCCCTCTCGCCGATCTTGAGCGCGTAATCGCTTCGCTGCGGGTGACGGCGGAGAAGGCCGGCGTACAGGTTGTCACCGGCGACACGAAGGTGGTCGAAAAAGGCCGGGGCGACAAGCTCTACATCAACACCGCCGGCATCGGCTTCCTGAAGTATCCCGGGCTCAGCCCGCGGAAGATCCGGGAGGGCGACGCGGTGCTGGTATCCGGCACGGTGGGCGATCACGGCACGGCCGTGATGCTCAGCCGCAGCGGGCTGATGCAGGGGGAGCTGAGCTCCGACTGTGCGGCGCTGAACGGCCTGTGTGCCGCCATTCTGGAAAGCGGCGCGGCGGTGCGCGTGCTGCGCGATCCGACGCGCGGCGGCGTCGCCACGACGCTCAACGAATTCATCGAGGGCACAGCCCTCGGCATCGAGCTGGACGAAGCCGCCGTTCCCGTCCTTGGCTCGGTCACGGCGGCCTGTGAGCTGCTGGGGCTCGATCCGCTCTACTGCGCCAATGAGGGCAAGCTCCTCGCCGTGGTCGCGGCGGAGGATGCGGAGACGGTGCTTGCGGCGATGCGCAGCCTCCCGGAGGGGCGCGGCGCAGCGCGCATCGGAACGGTGACGGGGGCCTGCCCCGGAAAACTTGTCGCAAGGACAGCGCTGGGAGGACGGCGCGTCTTGCAGAAACTGACGGGAGCTCAGCTCCCGCGGATTTGCTGATATAGAAGAAATGTTGTGAGAGGTGATGTTTCTTGCAGGAGTACAAACGTATCGACATCCAGAAGGACCAGATCGTACCCATTGCGGAAAAGATGCGCAAGGCCGGGATCTATCTCGTGATGATCCACGCCTTCCGCAACAAGGACGGACAGATGGACGTGTCCTGGGACTACGCAGTTGACCCGGCCATTGAATCCTACCACGTGGTGGGCGAGGAGGTCCTGCCCTCCATCGGCGAGATCTACGACGTGGCCGCCACCTGGCCCGAGCGCGAGCTGAATGAGCTGTTCGGCATCACGTTCGAAGGCCTGGACGTGTCGCAGCGTCTGTTTCTGCCGGAGGAGATGCTGGACCCGCAGGGCAAGGGCCAGATCATGGTCATGCCCATGAGTGAGCTCTTGGAGCGCAACGGAAGGGGTGAGAGCAAATGAGTTATATCGTACCGATCGGCCCTTACCATCCCGCTCTGGAGGAGCCCATCCACGCCAAGCTCTACACCGAAGGCGAAGTCATCAAGGACGCCGAGGTCTTTGTCGGCTACAATCACCGCGGCATTGAGAAACTGGCCACCGAGCGCAACGCCATCCAGACCCTTGTCCTGGTCGAGCGTGTGTGCGGCATCTGCTCGCATTCCCACGCCCTGACCTATGCCATGGCTGTCGAGGCCATCAACGGTGTCGAGGTCCCCAAGCGCGGCGAGTATATCCGCGTCATCACGGCCGAGCTCGAGCGTCTCCACTCCCATCTGCTGTGGCTCGGCATTGCCTGCCACATCATCGGCCACGACAGTCTCTTCATGCATATCTGGGATGAGCGCGAGCTGGTCATGGATCTGCTTGAGAAGCTCAGCGGCAACCGTGTCAACTATGCCATGGTCACCATCGGCGGCTCCCGTCGCGACGTCAACGACGATCTCCGTCGTGAGATCCTCGAGGGCTGCGTCAAAATGAAAACCATCCTCGACCGCATCGCCGTCATCGCCACGACCGACAAGACCGTTGCCCTGCGCACCAAGGGCGTCGGCGTTCTTCCGCGTGAGGATGCGCTGCGCCTCGGCGCCGTCGGCCCGCACGCCCGCGCCTCCGGTGTGGATATTGACGTGCGCCGCGACGCGCCCTACTGCTCCTACGGCGATTTCGATTTCGACATCCCCGTGGTCCCGGACGGTGACGTCTTTGCCCGCGTGCTCGTGCGTGTGCTCGAGTGCTATGAGAGCATCAAGATCCTGCAGCAGGCGCTGGAGAATCTGCCGGAAGGCCCGATCAATCTCGGCAACAAGCTGCCCAAGATCAAGGAGGGGCAGGCCGTGGCCCGTCACGAGGCGCCGCGCGGTCAGCTCAGCCACATGGTCGTAGGCAACGGCGGCCTGACGAACCACCGCGTCAGCGTTCACGTGCCGAGCTTCAAGAACACCCCGACCATTCCCTTCATGCTGCGCGGCAACACCGTCGCCGACGCCGGCCTGATCATTGCCAGCATCGACCCCTGCTTCAGCTGCCTGGACCGCTGATGCATGAGCTGAGTCTGGCCCGGGGGATCCTCGGCATCGTGGAGGCTGAGCAGAAGAAAAGCGGCTTCACGCGCGTGCTGGAGATCTCGCTTAAGGTGGGCGAGTATTCCGGTATCGTGCCCCGCTGCCTCGAGGAGTTCTTCCCCCTCGCCGCCGGCGAAGGCGCCGCGAAGGATGCGAAGCTGCGCATCGAGGTGCTGCCGGCCGTGTTCCGCTGCGCCGACTGCGGCTTTGAGGGCCGCCCCGACCGGGAGCGCGCCTGCTGCCCGGGCTGCGGGGGCGAGCGAATCCGCATGGTGTCGGGCCGGGAATTCTATGTGGAAAACCTGGTCGTCGAATAAATTCTCAACGCATATCCCCAGAATGTTTTTCCGAAAGGAGCAGATGCCTTTTGCAAAAAGCAAAATTTCCCGCCATTGCGGCCACCTTTGTGCTGTGTTTCCTGTTCTGGATCCTGCTGGACTTCTCCTTCAAGATCGAGGAACTGATTGCCGGCGCGGTGGTGAGCCTGCTGGTGGCCCTGTTCTCCGCGCGCTTTCTGGTGCACGAGAAGGCAGGCTGGTTCTTTAATCCCGTCCACCTCTTCTCCGCCGTCTTCTTCTGGTGCGGCACGTTCCTTGTCGAGCTGGTGAAGGCCAATGTGGACATGGCCAAGCGCTGCTTCGGCGGCTGCAAAAACATCAATCCCGGCATCGTGAAGGTGCCTGTGGATCTGAAGAGCGACTACGGCCAGGCGGCTCTGGCCAACTCCATCACCCTGACCCCTGGCACCATTACCATGGAGACCACGGAGGAGGATGGACAGAATTACTTCTACATCCATTGGATCGACGTCACCGCTCCCAGCGGAAAGGAAGCCGGCGACGCCATCAAGGGCACCCTGGAAAAAGGCTTAAGGAGGGTTTGGGAATGAGTGATCTGCTGATTTTTGCCATTGCCTTCGCCGTCCTGGCCGCCCTGACCATGATCCGGCTTGCCAAGGGCCCCACCGCGGCAGACCGCATGGTGGCCGGCGACGCTGCCGACACCCTGATCTGCGTGGCCCTGGTGCTCTTCTCCCTGTTCTCCGGACGGGGCATCTATCTGGACATCGCACTGGTGGCAGCGCTCTTCGGCGTGATCGACACCATGCTGGTGGGCCGCTATCTGGAAAAGGAAGGGGGCAAGGAGAAATGATCGTACGGATCATTGCTGACGTTCTCATCGCCATCGGCGCGATCTTTGCCCTGGCGGGCACCATCGGCATCCTGAAGATGCCCGATACCTTCAGCCGTATGCAGGCCAGCACCTGCATCCCTACCCTGGGAATGCTGGGAGCCATGCTGGGCGCCCTGCTGATCGCCATCTTTGTGAAGGCTGACGCCGGTGCCGCGGTGAAGATCGCGGTGATCGGCCTCATGATCCTGGTCACCAACCCCCTGGGCTCCCATGCCATCGCAAAGGGCGCCTACAAGGCGGGCGTGCGGCCGGAAAAGAAGATGGAAACTGACGATTTGGGGAGGGATCTCTATGACTGAACTGATCACGATCCTCAACATACTGGTGATCCTGGGCATGGTGGTCACGGCGATCCTGGCGGTACATCTGGAAAATCTGCTGTCCGCCGTCATCGCCCTGGGCGTGACCGGCGTCTTTGCCGCGGCGGAATTTCTGATCCTGCACGCGCCTGACGTGGCCATCTCCGAGGCGGCCGTGGGCGCCGCCCTGGTCCCGCTGATCTTCATCGTCACCCTGCGGAAAATCAAAGGAGGGGACGGAAAATGAAGAAATTTCTGACTTGGGTCTCCCTTGGCATCCTGCTGGTGGCTCTGGTCGCGGCCAGCATCAGCATGGGGCAGCTGCCCCCCACCTATGACGGAAGCAAGGCCACCGTTCCCGTGGCGGAGCTTCAGAAAAACCCCGAGAGCTATGACGACTCCACGGCTGACGGCGCCGCTGCCGTCATCGTGCAGCAGAACCTGGCCCGGACCCGCGCGGTCAACGACGTGACAAGCATCGTCTTCGACTTCCGTGGTTACGATACCATGGGCGAGGCCTTTATCCTGATCACCGCCGTGGCCGGCAGCGCGGTCATCCTCTTTACCAAGAAAGCGGGAAAGGAGGAAGAGAAATGAACGACAAGATCAAAGTGAAAAACGTCATTCTCCGCTGCGGCGGGGACAGTCTCCTTCCCCTGATGCTGGTGTACATGATGTACATCATCTTCCACGGACACCTGAGCCCCGGCGGCGGCTTCCAGGGCGGCGTGCTGATGGTGGCTGCGGTCACGATCCTGTATCTGGGCCATGGCTATGAGACCACCACCCGCGCCCTCAGCGCGGACCTGCTCCACGGCACCGAGGGCTTTGCCTCCATCCTGTACGTGGCGCTGGCCATGCTGGGCGTCTCTGTCGGAATGCAGTTCTGCCAGAACCTGCTGTATAAGCACGGCAACATCGGCGACCTCTACAGCTCCGGCACCATCTTCTGGATGAACCTGACCGTGGGCCTGAAGGTTCTGACCGGCGTCGGCTCCATCGCCCTGCTGATGCTGGGCCTGGTGAACGAGCGCAGCGCGCAGAACGAGAAAGGATGAGGTGAAAGACATGATCATACTGAACTATATCGCATCCTTCTTCCTCATCGTGCTGGGTCTGTACTGCATTGTGATGAAGTACAATCTGGTGAAAACGGTGATCGGCCTGAGCATCATGGACTACG
>CAMNHF010000153.1 GCA_946538975.1 uncultured Clostridia bacterium
GGAGGGGCCCTTGCGCGTGGGCCCCCCCAGACCCCCTGCGAGCGCTTTTGGACACGGGATCAGGGGTGAGTAAATCGCAGGTCGCAAGGCGGGCTGCCCAATGGAGGTCGGAGTGTCGCAGGGTGTGGGTTGATGCGGATCTTGGCTGATGTCAGCGATATATCGTGAAAAAAAGAATCCTGCCCCCAAAACGGCCTTTTCGGAAGAATAGGGGGGCCGGGGGGAAGGGAAGCCCTTTTCCGCCGGAAAAGGGTTCTCTTCCCCCCGGGAAAAGCCGCCTTATTCCGTATACGCGAAGCATTGACACCGGCGGGAAAACATGATAATATTTTCTCACAACGACAACTGAACAACGGACAAAGGAGGTTTTCCCATGAAAAAAGCCCTTGCCCTTCTCTGCGCGCTGGTTCTGCTGCTGCACGCCCTGCCTGCGGTGGCCGATTTCAACCTCAACTACTTCACGGAGAACAGCTCCATCTTCACGATCGACGTCAACAAGGAGAAAAGCGTTGCCTTCATCGAGACCGTCATGACCGCGCAGGAGCTCGCCTTCGAGCACAAATACGAGAGCCCGACGCAGTACAGCCTCCTGCGGAATGACATCCTCGTGCTGGATTATTTCAGCACGAACCGCTCGCCGGTGTTCCGCACGTGGATCTACTACTGCACCACCAAGCCGATCTATGTGCATTCGGTCACCTTTGAGCTGAACGGCACCGCCTACACCTTCACGGACGTGGCCAGCAGCGACCGGGTCATCACCAATGAGCAGGACACGGAGGAAGACCTGCTGATCCGCTACGGCGGCAACAACTCGGATTTCCTCGCCAAGGTCATGGCCGAGGCCGCCTCCTACGCCTTCAGCCACTACGGCGATGATGGCGATCCGAACGTCCAGCCGCCGAAGATGAAGATGATCCTGCACGGCATCGAGGACATTGAGCTGGATGTGCCGGACGGCTTCTGGACAGACTTCGCCCTGCTGACCGTCGCCCTGGTGACCACGGAATCCCTCGGCCAGATCGGCAAGAACACCGGCACGCCGTGCACCATCCGGCAGCTGGATGGCGCCGCCGACTAAGCCCCGCCACTTTTTCAAACCAAAGGACGCAGCAGACCGCCGCGTCCTTTTGAAATATGATGTTCAGTCGTTCTGCCTGTGTTGCGCCTGCAGCCAGGCCTCCCGGCCCAGTGTGAAGGCGTCGCCGCCATAGGCGTCCAGGGCGACGGTCAGCGGCAGATCGCGCAGCGTCAGCCGCTTGACGGATTCCGGGCCGAGATCGTCCCAGGCGATCACCTCGCAGGCCGTCACGCAGTCCGCCATCAGGGCCGCCGCACCGCCCACCGCCACAAAGTAGACCGCCGGGTGCTCCCGCATGGCGGCCGCCACCGCCGGGCCGCGCTGGCCCTTGCCGATCATGCCCCTGAGGCCCAGGGCCAGCAGCGTGGGCGTTGCCGCGTCCATGCGCGTGGAGGTTGTCGGGCCGATGCTGCCGATGGGCCTTCCCTCAGGCGTCGGCGTGGGGCCGGCGTAATAGATCACCTGGCCCTCCGGATCGAAGGGCAGGGGTTCGCCCCGGCGCAGGCATTCCAGCATCCGCAGGTGGGCCGCGTCCCGGGCGGTGTACACCGTGCCGCTGAGCAGCACCTCGTCGCCCGCGCGCAGGGACAGCACCGTCGCCTCATCCAGCGGCGTCGTCAGCTTTCGCATCTTCTCCCCTCCTCTCACAGCACCGCGGTCTGGTGCCGCGTCACATGGCAGGAGACGTTCACCGCCACCGGCAGGCCCGCAATGTGGGTCGGCGCAGCAAGAATGTGCACGCCCAGGCAGGTGGTGCGGCCGCCCAGCCCCTGCGGGCCGATGCCGGTGCGGTTCACCGCCGCCAGCAGCTCCCGCTCCATCTCCGCGTAGTACGCATCCGGGTTCGCCTCGCCCAGCGGCAGCAGCAGCGCGCGCTTGGCCAGCTCGGCCACGCCCTCGAAATCACTGCCGATGCCCACGCCCAGCACCATCGGCGGGCAGGGATTCGCCCCGGCCCGCTCCACGGTCTCCAGCACAAAGTCGCGCACGCCCTCCGCCCCGGCGGCCGGGGTCAGCATTGCCAGGCGGCTCATGTTCTCGCTGCCGAAGCCCTTGGGCGCGACGGTCAGCGTCAGCCGATCGCCGGGCACCAGGCGCACATGCAGCACCGCGGGCGTGTTGTCGCGGGTGTTGGCGCGGCGCAGCGGGTCGCCCACCACGCTCTTGCGCAGCAGGCCGTCCGTGTAGCCGCGGCGCACGCCCTCGTTCACCGCCGCCTCGAAATCGCCGGCGATGTGCACCTCCTGGCCCACATCGGCGAACACCACCGCCATGCCCGTATCCTGGCAGATCGGCATGCAGGTCTCCCGGGCGATGTCCGCGTTCTTCAGCAGCAGGTCGAGGATGCCGCCCGCGCTCGCCCAGTCCTCGGCCGCGCGGGCCTCCCGGAGCGCCTGCGCCACATCCGCGGGCAGATGGCGGTTCGCCTCCACGCAGAGCCGGGCGACAGCCCCGGTGATCTCGCTCGCTGTGATCTCTCTCATGCTTCCAGTTCCTCCTCCCAGCGGGCCTTCAGGCGCAGGGCGGCCTTCTTTACCACGTTCTTCTTCTCCCCCGCCTCGCACAGCAGCTGCTGGGCCTCCCGCAGGGAAACGCCCCGCGCCAGCATCAGCTCCGTCAGCCGCGCCTCCGGGGAGCTCTCCGCCATGGGCTGCGGTTCCTCCGGCAGCTTCACGCCGCGCAGATCCATCACGAGGCAGTACTCGCCCTTCTCCGCGTTCGGGTTCGCCCGCAGCATTGCCAGCACGTCCTCCGCCGGGCCGCGCAGGGTCTTCTCGTGCAGCTTGGTCAGGTCGCAGGAGACGGACAAGAGCGCCCCGGGCAGGGTTTCCGCGATCGCCGCCACCAGATCGGTGACGCGGTGGGGCGACTCGTGGGCCACCGCCACGCGGCTCTCCCGGGCGATGGACAGCAGCTTCTCCCGCAGCTCCTTCTTCTCCCGCGGCAGGAAGCCGTAGAAGGCCCACTCCCGCGTGTCGAAGCCGCAGACGCTCAGCGCCGCCACCGCCGCGCAGCAGCCGGGCACGGGGATCACCTCGATGCCCCGGGCCGCCGCCTCCCGCACGATCGCCCAGCCCGGATCCGATACGCAGGGCGTGCCGGCGTCGGTGGTCACCGCGATGTCGATGTTCTCCGCCAGCATCCGCTCCGCCAGCTCGGCGCCGCGGCTCTCCTCATTGTGCTGATGGCAGCTGACCAGTGGCGTGCGGATGTCGAACACCTGGCAGAGCTTCATCGTGACGCGGGTGTCCTCCGCGGCAATCAGCTGGGCCCGCTTCAGCGTCTCCACCGCCCGCGGGGACAGGTCCTGCAGGTTGCCGATGGGCGTCGCCACCACATACAGCGTCGGCATCAGACCACCTCCCGCTTCTCGCACACGCGCAGCTTCGCGCTGCGGGCGCGGGGATTCTCCGCGATCTCCTCCTGCGTGGGGGGAATCGCGCCGCCGCCCAGCACCTTCACCTGGGGCCGCCTTCCGCAGGTGCACACCGGCGCCTTCGGCGAGCAGACGCAGGGATTCTGCAGCCGCTGGAAGCAGCGTTTCACGATGCGGTCCTCCAGCGAGTGGAAGGTGATCACCAGCAGGCGGCCGCCGGGCTTCAGCCGCTCCACAAAGCCGCACAGCGCCGCGTCCAGCGGATCCAGCTCGTCATTCACGGCGATGCGCAGGGCCTGGAAGGTGCGGCGGGCCGGATGGCCCTCGTCACGGCGGCGCACCGCCTTGGGGATGGCCGCGTCCACGGCCCGCACCAGGTCGAAGGTGGTCGCGAAGGGCTGCCGCTGCCGCCATTCGCAGATGATGGCCGCGATCCGCGCCGCCCACTTCTCCTCACCGTAGTCGCGGAGGATGCGGGTCAGCTCGGCGGCGGACAGGCTGTTCACAAGCTCGGCCGCCGTGCTGCCGCCGGTGGGATCCATGCGCATGTCCAGCGGGGCGTCCTCATGATAGGAGAAGCCGCGCTCCGCCTGATCCAGCTGCGGCGAGGACACGCCCAGGTCCAGCAGCACCCCGTCCAGCGGCGGCGCGCCGGCCTCGTCCAGCAGGGCGGGGCCGTCGTGGAAATTGCCGCGGATCGCCGTGAAGCCGTCAAAGCCCCGGAGCCGCTCGCCGGCGGCGGCAATGGCCTGCGGATCCCGGTCGATGCCCCACAGGCGCGCGCCCTCTCCCGCCAGCGTCAAAATGCCCTCGCTGTGGCCGCCGCCGCCGAGGGTGCCGTCGCAGTAGCAGCCGCCGGGCCGGGGCTGCATCCAGTTCATCACTTCGTGGTAGAGCACGGGGATATGGCTGAAGGTCACGGGCCGCCTCCTGATCCTTTGCGCATGATTCAGCCGTCCCCGGCCTCCGCGCGCTGCGGGAAGCCGGGGACAGGGTCGTTAAGGGTTGATTTTTACATGGCCTGCAGTTCGGCGATGCGCTGCCGCAGGGCTTCCAGCTTCTCCTGGTTGGCCGCGAGCTTCTGCCGCTCCTGCTCCACCAGGGCCGCGGGCGCCTTGCCCGTAAAGCCGGGGTTGCTCAGCTTGCCCTCCGCGCGGGCGATCTCGCCCTCGAGAGCCTTCTGCTCCTTCTCCAGGCGGGCGATCTCCTTGTCGATGTCCACCAGGTCGCCCAGGGGAATGTACACGGTGCCGGCGTCGGTCACCGCGCTGACGGTCTTCTCGGTCAGCTGGGCCGCGTCGGCGATCAGCTCCACCTGGGACGCGCCGGCCAGCCGCTTGAAATAGGGCTCCGCGTGGCTCAGACCGGCCTGCCAGCCCTCCTTGGCCAGCAGCATCAGCCGGGTGCGCTTGCCGACGGACACCTTCATCTCCGCGCGCAGGTTGCGGATGGCGCGGATCATGTCCATCACGGCCTGCATGTCCCGCGCCTCCTCCGGGAAGCTCAGGCCCTCCTCCGGCTGCGGCCAGTCCTTCAGCATCAGGAAGCCGTCGGCGCCGGGCAGGTAGCGGTACACTTCCTCGGTCAGGAAGGGCATGAAGGGGTGCAGCAGCTTCAGCATGCCTTCCAGCACGTACAGCAGCACCGCCTGCACATTGCGCTTCCTGTCCTCATCCTCGCCGTTCAGCCAGGGCTTGGCCAGCTCGATGTACCAGTCGCAGAACTCGCTCCAGGCGAAGTCATAGATGCGGCTGGCGGACAGGCCGAAGTCGCCCTCGTCGTTGTGGGCGGTGATGTCGGCGGCCGCTTCGGCAAAGCGGGTCAGGATCCACTTGTCCGCCGGGGTCAGCAGGGCGGGGTCGATGGCGCGGCGCTCATCCACGTTCATCAGCACGAAGCGGCTGGCGTTCCACACCTTGTTGGCAAAGTTGCGAGCGGCCTCCACCTTCTGGCTGGTGTAGCGGGTGTCATTGCCGGGGCTCACGCCCAGCAGCAGGGAGAAGCGCAGCGCGTCCGCGCCGTACTGGCTGATGATCTCCAGCGGGTCGATGCCGTTGCCCAGGGACTTGGACATCTTCCGGCCCAGCTCGTCGCGCACCAGGCCGTGGATCAGCACGGTGTCGAACGGCGGCTCGCCCATCTGCTCGCAGCCGGAGAAGATCATCCGCGCCACCCAGAAGAAGATGATGTCGTAGCCGGTCACCAGCATGCTGGTGGGGTAGAAGTATTTGAGATCCTCGGTTTCCTCGGGCCAGCCCAGCGTGGAGAAGGGCCACAGCGCGGAGGAGAACCAGGTGTCCAGCACGTCCTCGTCCTGGCGCAGGTGCGTGCCGCCGCACTTCGGGCAGGCCGTGGGATCCTCGCGCTCCACGATGGTGGCGCCGCAGTCGTCGCAGTACCAGGCGGGGATGCGGTGCCCCCACCACAGATGGCGGGAGATGCACCAGTCGCGGATGTTCTCCATCCAGTTGAGGTAGG
>CAMNHF010000154.1 GCA_946538975.1 uncultured Clostridia bacterium
GCCGTCCACGCCGGATTCCCGGATCAGGCCGCGCACCAGCGCCTTCTGGTCCTCCGCGACCGCCGCGCAGGCGTGCTTGATGGCGTCGGGGTTCTCGCGGATCAGCTGCATCATCATCGGATAGCCGATGGCCAGGCGGATGCAGCTGAGCGGCACGAAGATCAGATACAGCGAGACGCACTCGCCTTCCAGCGCGGCGACGACCTTCCGCGTCCGCTCGATCTGCCCGCGGATGAAGGGATGGGACGGGTCCAGCGGCATCAGCCGGTACAGCTCCTCCGCGCGGCGGATTCCCTGCAGGGCCGGCGCAGGCCAGCCGAAGTACTTGTCGCCGGACAGCTTCATGAAGTCCACATCGGTGCTCCGGAAAAAACGCGCCTGCTCGGCCGCAAACCGGTCGTCGTCCTGCCAGAAGGCCGGCGGCACATGCTGCCACATGCACACGGGGACATGATCGGTCTCCTGCCTGTGAAACGCGGCGATCACCCGTTCTCTCTTGTTCACTGCGCGCTCTCCTTTCAGTTTTCCGCGGCGATCCGCTCTTCTGCTTCTATTCTACACCATTTTCGCGAATTGTACAGAGGCTGATGCGCGCAGGCCATGGGCTGAAGGGCAAAGCGACTGCGGGACGGAAGGGGTGCCGGTTTGGCTTCACAGTGTATTTTGATGCAACGCGGCTGCCGGCCCCGGTGAAAGTGTGATTTCCGGCCCCGGCGAAAGTGTGATTTCTGTGTCTTGACAGCGGGGGGCAAATGTGCTACAATCCCTTTTGCTGTGATACCATGCGGCTGTGGCGGAATCGGCATACGCGCACGTTTGAGGGGCGTGTCCAGTAAAATGGGTTCGGGTTCAAGTCCCGTCGGCCGCACCACAGGGCGCTTCAGCCAGCCGGCTGCGGCGCTTTTTTTCTGCCCCTGTCTTCCTTTGCCGCGGCCCTTGTGGTATACTCCCCACAGGCGGCCCCGCGGGCCGCGGAATGTGATCCGGATGGAGGAATCTGTCAATGTCGTCTGTCATCCAACAGCTGTCATCCCCGGTGATGTATCTGATCTGCGGCGTCATCGTGGCCTTTGTGGCCGTGGTGTGCGTCGTCTTCGCCGTGCGCGCCTGGCGGGCCGGGAAGGCCATCGGCATGGATCTGGCGGTGCTGCGGCGGGTGGTCACGGCGTCCGCCTCGTTCTCCGTGCTGCCGGCCGTCGGCATCCTGCTGGGCGTGGTTGCCCTCTCCGGCGCGCTGGGCATTCCGTGGCCCTGGCTGCGGCTGAGCGTCATCGGCGCGCTCCACTATGAGACCCAGGTGGCCGAAGGCGCGGCCGAGCAGGTGGGCATCGACCTGTCCGCCAGCCAGATGACGGTCTCCGCCTTCACGACCATCGCGCTGCTGATGTCGGTCTGCATCATGTGGGGCATGGTGCTGAATCTCTTCCTGAACCGCAAGTACACCGCGCGCCTGGCCCGGCCGGACGCCGCCGGCGGCGCTTCCTTCGGCGATCAGGCCATGACCGCCATGTTCATCGGCCTGGTCAGCGTGTACATCGGCTCGTACCTGGGCCAGTGGATCTCCGGCGGCGGCCGCTTCACCTTTTCCGGCAGCGCGCTGCCCCTGCTGACCGCCCTGTGCGCGGCCGCGGTGATGGCCCTGCTGACGCTGATCGCCGAAAAGCTGCGCTGGAAATGGCTGGAGGACTTCTCCCTGGCCCTCTCCATGCTGGCCGGCATGGCCTGCGCCGCAGTGCTGAATCAGATTCTCTGAGAGGAGGACGCACATGAACCGTGAAGAAATCCTTGCCCGCTATGACCGCGGCACGCACCGCCTCGGCCGTCTGGTGTCCCTGATCACCCTGGTGATGCTGGTGGGCGCGCCCTTCCTGATCGGCTCCGTGCTGGGGGCCATGCCGGATCTGGGCGCGGCGGCCCACGGCTTCCTGGCGGTCGGCCTGGTGTGGACGGTGTCGTCGGTGGTCGAGTTCCTGGTGTACACGCCCATGCTGGGCTCCGGCGGCAGCTATCTGGCCTTCATCACCGGGAACCTCATCAACATGAAGATTCCCTGCGCAATCAACGCCCGCGATCTGGCGGGGGTGAAGGCCGGCACCCGGGAGAACGAGATCGTCTCCACCCTGTCCATCGCGGTGTCCTCGCTGACGACCATCCTTGTGCTGGCCCTCGGCGTCCTCCTGCTGCAGCCCTTGCAGCCGCTGCTGCAAAGCCCGGAGCTGCGGCCCGCCTTTGACCAGGTGGTGCCCGCCCTCTTCGGCGCCCTGGCCTACAAGTATTATCGGAAGAATCTGCGCCTGGCCCTCTGGCCGCTGCTGCTGATGAGCGCGGTGTTCATCCTGCTGCCGTCCCTGCAGAGCCAGACCAGCATCCTGATCATTCCCGCCGGCGGGCTGGCCATTCTGCTCGCCTGGCTTGCGTATCGAAAGGGCAAGAAGGCATGATTGCACTGTGGATTGTTCTCGCACTGCTGGCGGCCCTGCTGGGCGCCGCGGTGATCCGCGCCCTGCTGGCTGGGCACCGGGAGGCAGCCTACCGCGCGCCGGCCGCCGATGCCCGCGCGGAGGAATACGCCCGGAAGCTGAGCCGGATGGTGGCCTTCGACACGGTCAGTGTGCCGGAGACGAATCAGCGGGAGAAGTTCCTGCCTTTCCACGCGCTGCTGGCGGAGCTGTTCCCGCTGGTGCACGCACAGCTGGAGAAAACGGAAATCGACGGCAACCTGCTCTTCCACTGGAAGGGAAGGCAGGCCGGGCGGCCGCTGGTGCTGATGAGCCATCAGGACGTGGTGCCCGCGGAGGGCGAATGGAAGCACGCGCCCTTCTCCGGCGACATCGCGGAGGGCAAGGTCTGGGGCCGCGGCGCCTCGGACACGAAGTGCAGCGTGATGGGCTTCTTCCAGGCGGTGGAGGAGCTGCTGCAGGAGGGCTATGTGCCGGAGCACGATGTGTGGCTGTCCTCCTCCTGCACGGAGGAGTGGGCCGGCGACGGCTGCCCGAAGCTGGTGGACGAGCTGGCCCGGCGCGGCGTGCATCCCTTCCTGGTGTGCGATGAGGGCGGCGGCATCATCACCGATCCGGTCGGCGGCATCCGCGGCAATTTCGCCATGGTGGGCGTGTTTGAGAAGGGCAAGGCGGATGTGACGCTGACCGCGAAATCCTCCGGCGGCCATGCCAGCGCGCCCGGAAAGCACACACCCGTGGCGCGGCTGGCGGACTTCGTCTACCATTTTGAGCACCACAGCCCCTTCCGAAGGAAGATGTCGCCCGAGGTGCAGGCGCTCTTCGAGCAGCTGGCTCCCTATGCTCCGTTTTATATGAAGCTGCTCTTTTGCAACATGTGGCTGTTCCGCCCGCTGCTGATCCGGGCGCTGCCGATGATCAGCGCCCAGGCCGGCGCCATGCTGCAGACCACCATCGCCTTCACGAAGATGAAGGGCTCGGACGCCTACAACGTGCTGCCCCAGGAGGCGGTGCTCGGCGCGAACATGCGCTTCATTCCCCACGAGGGCATGGAGCAGAGCCTCGCCAAGGTGCGCAGGATCGCGCAGAAGCACGGCATCGACGTCTCGGTCGCGCACGCGGTGGACGCCTCCCGCAGCGTGGACATCCACGGCGAGGGCTTCTCGCTGGTGCGGCAGGTCATCGCGGAAACCTTCCCCGGCCTGGAGACCTGCCCCTATGTGATGACCGGCGCCACCGACGCGCGCAATTACGAGCGCATCGCCGACCACGTGGTCCGCTTCGCCCCGGTGATCTACGGGCCGGAGCAGATGAAGGGCATGCACGGCCTCAATGAAAACATCGAGTACAACTGCCTGCCCGGCGCTGTGGACTTCTACCGCAATCTGATCCGCGCCAATCGATGAATGACAGCGATTTCCGAACGAAACTGCATTTCCGGCGTACAAAATCCGGATTTGAGCAAATTCTGCATTGACGAAAGCCGGCGGATATGGTACAGTAAAGCGCGGTGAGTTTTTCGCCGCACATGCTTCCCCAGCCGGGGAGGGCGGCAGAAAACCGGTACACGAGACCGCGGGGCCGCCCACAGGGCTGTCGTAAGGATCCTCCCTGCCGTCTCAGGTGCGGCAGGTTTTTTGTCGGGAAGGGCGGAAGACGATCATCATGCCAGAGAAGTGGAGGGACCATTCAATGAAACTGGTGTACGACATCGACCAAAAGCCGCCGATCAGAAAAAACCTGGTCTACGCGCTGCAGCAGCTGCTGGCCATCATGGCCGCCACCCTGCTGGTGCCGATCCTTGCCGATGCTTCCGGATTGTATCTGAATCAGCCGGCGGCTCTGGCCGGCGCCGGCGTCGGCACGCTGTTCTATCTGTGGGCGACCCGGAAGCAGAGCCCGGTGTTCCTGGGCAGCTCCTTCGCCTTCATTGCGCCCCTGGCCGGCGCCGCCGCCTTCGGCTTCCTCGGCATCTTCCTGGGCGCCCTGTTCGCCGGTCTGGTGTATGTCGTCATCGCCCTGATCATCAAGGCCACCGGCTCCGCCTGGGTGAACAAGCTGCTCCCGCCGGTCGTCATCGGCCCCACCGTCGCGCTGATCGGTCTTTCCCTGTGCGGCAGCGCAGTCAATAACCTGCAGAACACTGCCGTCAGCCCGGACAACTATAACCTCGTGTGCATCGCGGTCGGCATCTTTGCCTTCCTGGTGACCGTCTGGGCCTCCGTGAAGGGCGGCAAGCGCATCCAGATGATCCCCTTCATCATCGGCATCGTCGCCGCCTACATCGTCGCCCTGATCCTCACGCTGATCGGCAACGCCAGCGGAATCGAGGCCCTGAAGGTCGTCAACCTGGCCGCCTTCGAGAACATGGAAATCTTCAAGGTGCCGCACTTCACCTTCCTGGGCATCTTCGGCGTCTATGATCAGGAGATCGCCGCGGCGGCTGGCGAAGTGAAGCATGTCACCAGCTTCAGCGACGTGCTGAACATCTTCGTGCTCTTCGCGCCGGTGGCCTTCGTCACCCTGGCTGAGCACATCGCCGACCACAAGAACCTTTCCACCATCGTCAACCGCGACCTGATTACCAATCCCGGCCTGGACCACACGCTCGTGGGCGACGGCGTCGGCTCCATCCTGGGCTCCTTCGTGGGCGGCTGCCCGAACACCACCTACGGCGAGTCCGTCGGCTGCGTGGCCATCACCGGCAACGCCTCCGTCTCCACGATTGCCATCGCCGCCGTGTACTGCATCATCCTTTCCTTCTTCGGCCCCTTCACCGCGTTTGTGAACAGCATTCCCTCCTGCATCACGGGCGGTGTGTGCATCGCGCTGTACGGCTTCATCGCCGTGTCCGGCCTGAAGATGCTGCAGCCGGTCAACCTGGCCGACAACCGCAACCTGTTCGTGGTTGCGTCGATCCTGGTGTGCGGCATCGGCGGCCTGACCCTGAACCTGGGCCCCGTCACCATCAGCCCCATCGCCTTCGCGCTGATCCTCGGCATCATCGTGAATGTCGTCTTCAACCGCCGCGACGCGAATGAAGCCAAGGCGAACGAAGCCAACCAGTAATTCCGTTCGCTGCCGAAGCGCTGACCGCTCCCTTCCGGGTTCCGCCCGGGAGGGAGTTTTGCTTGTTACTACTCAGCCTAGCGAGGAGAAGCGAAGAGAGGTATATGCAAGAAAAGAGAGCGGAAGGCATCGATCAGGTTGCGGGCTTGACGTTTGCAGGTCTCGGTAATG
>CAMNHF010000155.1 GCA_946538975.1 uncultured Clostridia bacterium
TGTACTGCCTCTACGGCGATGGCGGCATGGCGGTGGCCGTGACCGTGGATACGGTGATGGATCCCCAGTACGCGCATGTCAACTGGCTCTACGGCGTGCGGCCGGGCATCTTCCACCGGCTGTGCGTGCGGCCTGATCTGCGCGGGCAGGGCCTGGGCCGGGAGGCTGTGGGCGATGTGGAGGAGATTCTCTGCGCCATGGGCTGTGACAGCATCCGCGCCGACGCGGGGCACGACAACGGCCACGCGGCGGATTTCTACCGCGCCCTGCGCATGCGGGAGGCAGGCCGGGTGCGCTTCGCCGAGCGCGAGGAGCCCTATATCGCCTTTGAGAAGCGTCTCGACGAGGACTGCCCCCTGCTGCCCCAGCGGATGCACCCCGCCTTCCGCGGCGGCCCGCTGACCCCCTGGGGCGGCGAGAAGCTGCGCACGGTGTTCGGCAAGGAGATTCCCGGCGTGCCGACCGGGGAGAGCCTGGAGGTCAGCTGCATCCCCGGCCTGGAGAGCACCGACGACACCGGCGAGAAGCTGCCGGACATGATCAGCCGTTATGGCCGCGCGCTGGTGGGACAGTATGATCTGCGGCCCTTCCCGCTGCTGCTGAAGCTGATCGACGCCCGGGACACCCTCTCCGTGCAGGTGCACCCGAACGACGCGTATGCCGCCGAGCATGAGCACAAGCTGGGCAAGACAGAGGCCTGGCTGATCCTTGACGCGCCGGAGGGGGCGGAGCTGGTTTACGGCATTCAGCCGGGCACCACCCGCGAGGCCCTGCGCGCCGCCTGCGAGCAGGGCGCTGCCGTGGAGCCGCTGCTGCGCCGCGTGCCGGTGAAGGCCGGCGATGTGTGCTACATCCCCGCCGGCTGTGTCCACGCCATCGGGGCGGGCATCCTGCTCTATGAGATTCAGCAGTCCTCCGATGTCACCTACCGCTTCTACGACTGGGATCGCACGGACGCCGAAGGGCACCGCCGCCAGCTGCACCTGGAGCAGGCGCTGGCTGTGACCGATCTGAACCTGCAGCGCGAGCCGATTCCCGCCCCGGACACGCCCCAGAGCCGCGTGCTGGACGAGACCTATTTCTCTCTCGATCTGATCTGCTCCGGCGGCCGGGCCTTCCTGCCGCGCGTGACCGACTTCGGCCTGCTGACCGCGCTGGACGAGGGCCTGGAGCTGTGCTGGGAAGGCGCGTCCCTGCCGCTGCGCAAGGGCGAAACCTTCCTGCTGCCCTGCACCTGCCCGCGCCTCACGCTGAAAGGCAGCGGCCGCGCGGCGCTCTCCATGCCGAAATAAGCCGGCCCCGGCGAATCACGGCATCCCGACAATGCCTGGGATCGCAAAACGGACTGTGAATCAGCGTGCCATCATGGCACTGTCCGATTCACAGTCCGTTTTTCCGCTGGAGAGGTTTCGTGCTTCACACAGCAGGCCATCGTGCCCTGCGCCGGCGGCAAGCATATCGGTCCGACAAATCGTATTGGCTGTCCATGGAATCGTTCATATTCGGCAGGTTCGCTCCCTGCGTCGATCGGAGCACGCCGCTGCCGATATCCGGCGCCTCCCGGGAAGAAGGATTATGGATCAGATTCAAACGCAATGTGGGAATTGTCATCGGCGATTGCGATGAATCTGCAGCTCGGACTGTACTCCGGGCTCTCTGCATACACATGAAATCCCTGAACCGAATCCGGGATGACGGACTGCCAGTGCGGGAATGAGAGGAAGGAATCGGCGAATGCGTCCACGGGATACCAGTCGTCCGCCGCTTCCCGGAGGACCGCCACGAGTGCTTCGTCTTCGCAGTCCACCACAATGGTAAAGAACTCGTCACGGACATTCGTTCCGTAATCCCGATAGCAGATGGTGGAGGATGCTGTCAGGTCGCAGCCGAAACAGCGCTCGATCAGGTGAAAGGCCGGTTCGTCTGTGACAGGCACTGCGTTGATGTGCTGCAACTCCATAAAGATGATGAAGCAGAGCGACACCGGCAGGACGAACAGTCCTAACACAAATCTTGCGAACGTTTTGTCAGACACTGTGGTTCTCCCCGGAGAAGGCCCATGTGAAATCTGAAGCGCGCAAGGACAGCGATGGTCCCGGGCGGCAGGCGGCCGCTTCAGCCTTTAGTCGGGATAGACGGCCCTTCGTCCGCCGATCAGGGGCAGGCGGCTGTAGGCGGCGATGACGCGGGCTTCGCCGAGACGGTCGTCGTCCAGCCGCAGCGGCACGGCCACCGGGCGGATGTGCATGCCGACGAGGGTGTCGCCGATGTCGATGGCGGCGTCCGCCCGGATCGCCTCAACCAGCACGGGGCGGCGCAGCAGCTGCCAGGCCGCCGCGGGGACGCTGCCGCCGGCCTTGGGCTGGGGGATGGCGCAGACCTGCGTGAGGCGCAGGGCAAGGGCCGCCGCCTCCTCGATGACGAGGCTGCGGTTCAGATGCTCGCAGCACTGGAAGGCGGCCTGCAGCTGCCGCCTTTCGCAGGCGCGCAGCATGGCCGCCGCGATCACCTCGCCGAAGGCCGGCACGCTTTGATGCCCGATCCGGCCGCCGGCCACCTCGCTGGTGGAGCAGCCCAGCACGATGACGCCGCCGGCGGGGATCCGGCCGGCCTGCTGCAGGGCTTCCACGGCAGCGTCCAGCGTTTTCTCCGCCTGCTGCGTCAGTTCTCTGATGATGGCTTCCTCAGGCATAGCGATGCCTCCTCTTTTCGCAAAAAGCGCCTGTGGCAGGCGCTTGTTTATTCGGCCGGACTGGCATCCGGGTTCATTTTCAGCAAGGCGCGCACCGGCTGGAGCCAGTCGCCCTGCAGGCCCACGTCGACCGCGCTGGAGGCGGCCAGCGAGACGAACTTGCTCATCAGGCGAAGCATCATGCTGCGGGTCTCGGGCTCCATCGCGACCAGGGCCTGGGCCATGCCGCCGACGGACTTCAGCACGTCGCGCTTGATGCCGGTGGTGGTGGCCGCGCCGGAGGCCTCCAGCATCTGGAACAGGCCGTCCACAAAGCTGCGGCGCTGATCCGGCGTGCACTGGGCGAGCCAGTCGTGCAGGACACGGTCGGTGACCTCGGCAAAGGCGGTCTTTTCTCCGGTGACGAATCCCGCGCCCATCACCTGCCAGGTGAACAGGTCGTGCTGCAGGAGGCCGCCCTTCTCGGCGTGGACGATGGTCGGCGCGGGATGGCTGTTCATCAGCAGGCCGATCACACTGTCCTGGGGGATCAGGGCCCGCGTCACGCCCTGGATGTCCGTCCAGCCGGGGCAGGCGAAGGTGGCGTCGTCCACGCCGGGGCTGTCGAAGGACCAGATTGTCCGCACGCGCCGCCGGATGTGCTCCGGGGCGTGGGCACAGGCCCACACGGCCAGGTTGCCGCCCTTGGAATGCCCCATCACGTACAGATCGCCCGGCGCAAAGGCCGCGCGGCGCGTCAGGTAGGCGAGGGCGGCCTTCTGGGCGGGAATCGCGTTCTCATAGGCGAGCTCGAAGTCCTCCCGCCAGCCGATCAGCGAGCTGTCCGTGCCGCGGAAGGCGATGGCGGCGGCGCCGCCGGGCAGGTCAAAGGTCATCGCGGCGAACTGCATATGGGCCGCGGCGTCCGTCTCCCGCACGAAATCGTGCACCAGGATGCGGTCATAGCGCGGGGCGTGGAGCAGATGGGCCGCCATATTCCGCCGCTTGGGGCCCTGCGGGGTCTCGTCGGGGGAGGACGGCATGTCGTGCAGCTTCATGCACAGGGGCAGCAGGGCGCGGTGGGTGCGCTCCGGCTCGGCCTCCGGCAGGTCGAGATAGCAGAAGGTGGAGAGAATGGCCGCGTCCACATCGCCAAAGGGGATTTTGTCCAGCGGCAGATCTCCGCGCCAGTCGATATAGTCGATGAGATTCGCCATGGCTTATCCTCCCGTGCTCAGCGCACCTTCAGCTGGCCGGCGGCCTTCATCTGATCCAGCTGTTCCCGGTCGATGAGGCACTTGCGCGGCTTGATGCCGTCCTTGGCGGTGACGATGCCCAGCTTGAACAGCTCGTCCATGATGCGGCCCGCCCGGGCGTAGCCGAGGCGGAGCTGCCGCTGCACCATGCTGGTGGAGATCTGCTGCTCCTGGATGGCGAGCTCCGCGGCGCGGTAGATCAGCTCCTCATCGCTGGTGCCGCTGCTGGGCTCATCCATGTTGAAATCGGGCATGGTGTCCTCGTTGTCCTCGGACTCCACGGCCTGCTCCAGCTGCTCGATGATGTCCGGATCGTACTGGGCCGGGCAGGCGGCGCGCACATAGTCGCACACGCGGTTGACCTCGTCGTCGGACAGGAAGCAGCCCTGCACGCGGGTGGGCGTGAACTGGCCGGTGGGCTGGTAGAGCATGTCGCCGTAGCCCAGCAGCTGCTCGGCGCCGTTGTGATCCAGCACCGTGCGGCTGTCCACATAGCTGGACACCTTGAAGGCGATGCGGCTGGGGATGTTGGCCTTGATGAGGCCGGTGATGACGTCGACCGAAGGCCGCTGCGTGGCGACCACCAGGTGCATGCCGGCTGCGCGGGCCAGCTGGGCGATGCGGCAGATGCGCTCCTCCACGTCCCGCTTGCAGACCATCATCAGATCGGCCAGCTCGTCGATGATGATGACGATGCGCGGCATGGGCTCCTCATCCGGGGCCAGGGCGGCGTTGTAGCCGTCCAGGTTGCGGACCTTCTTTTCCTTGAAGGCGTTGTAGCGGCGCATCATCTCGTCCACAGCCCAGCCGAGGGCCGCGGAGGCCTTCTTCGGGTTGCTTACCACCGGCAGCAACAGGTGCGCGATGCCGTTGTAGCACTGCAGCTCGACCATCTTGGGGTCGATCAGGATCATTCGCACTTCCTTGGGGGAGCGGCGGTAGATGAGGCTGTTGATGATCGTGTTGATGCACACGGATTTGCCGGAGCCGGTCGCGCCGGCGATCAGCAGATGGGGCATCTTGGCCAGGTTGCACAGCACAGGCGCGCCGGCGATGTCGCGGCCCAGCGCGACGATGAGCGGATCGCTCTTGTGCTTCTGCATGGCCGTGGATTCGAGGATCTCCCGCAGGGTGACCGTCGCCACGTCCACATTGGGCAGCTCGACGCCGACCACGGTCTTGCCCGGCACCGGGGCCTCGATGCGCACGGACTTGGCCGCCATGCCGAGGGCGATGTCGTTCTCCAGACGGGTGACGCGGCTGACCTGGATGCCCGGGGCGAGGCTCAGCTCAAAGCGGCTGACCACCGGGCCGTGGGTGATGTTGACCACGGTGGCGTCCACGTGGAAGGATTTCAGGATGGCCTCCAGGGTCTGGGCGCGCTGGCGGTCCTCCTCCGGATCGATGTCGGTGCGCTCCGGCTCCGGCTTCAGCAGGTGCAGGGGCGGGTAGGCATAGGGAACCTCCGGCGCGAGGGTCGCCTGTTCGGCGCGCTGCCGTTCGCCGAGGGTTTCCTGGCCCTCCGGCACGGCGGCCAGCCGCAGCTGGGGCTGCCAGTCGCCGGGCTTGCCTTCCACCACCGGCACCACATTGTCGGAAACGGTGCTCTCGGTGCGGCGGGCGCGGCGCGGCGCGGCCTCCGGGGCCGGCGCGGGCTGGGCGGCGGTCCGGCGGCGGCGCGCCGTCGGCGGAGCCGCGGGCACCACGGGGGCCG
>CAMNHF010000156.1 GCA_946538975.1 uncultured Clostridia bacterium
CCCCGCCAGCCGGGCGGCAGGCTCTCGGGATCGTCCACATGCAGGCGCACCGAGGTGACCTCGGCGGAGAGACCCGTCCAGACCGGCGGCCCGGTCACCGCCGCGAGCAGCCGCTCCAGGCCCGGCACCCAGCCGCGGAAAAACAGATCGCGCAGCTCCTCGCCGCAAAAGCTCCGGGGCAGGCTGCACCTGAGGCGCTCCAGCCGGGCGGGCAGCCGCAGCTCGCGCAGCGCCGGGCAGCTGATGGCGCTCATGTCCAGCTGCGTCATGCTCTCCGGCAGCACGAGGGTGCGGCAGCGGGCGGAGCTGAGCACGGCGGGGCCCATGGTCCGCACGCCCTCCGGCACGGCCAGCGTCTCCCGGTCCGGGGCCGCCAGCAGCTCCGTGCCGTCCCGGCTGCAGAGGAAGCCGCCGGGCGCGCTGTATTTCGGATTGGCCGGATCGGCGGAGAAGGCCTCCAGGGCGCTGCAGCCGCGGAAGCTGTCCGGGTAGATCAGCGTGGTGCGGGCCGGGATGTGCACCCGCCGCAGGCCTGCGCAGTCGCGGAAGGCCTCGCGCCCGATGCGCAGGAGGCTCTCCGGCAGGCGAATCTCCGCGAGATTGCCGCAGTCCGCAAAGGCCCGCTCGCGGATGGCCTCGAGCCCCTCCGGCAGGCGGATCGCGCGGAAGGCCATGCCGCGCAGCGCCTCGCAGCCGATGCGCCGCACGCGCTCCGGCAGCAGCAGCTCGTCCGCCTCCGCCGGGAGCGTCCACGTGCCGTCCGCCTCCTGGCTGAGGCCGGCGGAGGAGGGGCGCGCTTCCGCCTGCGCGGGGTCTATGGCAGCCGTGCCCTCAAGCCGGCGCAGCTCGCCCCCGTACAGGCTGATTGTCCATCGCATGCGGCTCCCTCCTTCCGGTTTTTGCTGAGAGCAGTATAGCACGAAATCGCGGGAAGCGCCACCGCATGAACAATCCGGCGGCTTTCCCGACCAGTTCCTTCGGGTCGGCCTGTGGTGATGAAAACAAACGAATTTTATTGCGGCAAAATCCGGCAAAGTGGTTGCATTTTTCGGGGAAATCGCTTATGATAGTGGTGCTTTCCAGTCTAATGTTCGGCTTTTCGAACATTTCCCCCTCATTGCGAATGGCAAAGGAGACGGAACCATGAAGAAGCTCATTTCCCTGCTGCTGGCGCTCGCGCTGTGCCTGACCTGCTTCGCCGCCATGGCGGAGGGTGCCAAGGAAAATCTGAAGGTCGGCTTCATTTTCCTGCACGACGAGAACTCCACCTACGACAACAACTTCATGACCGGCGCGAAGGCCGCCTGCGAGAAGCTGGGCGTTGAGTATGTGCTGGTGCCCAACATCGCCGAGGGCGAGGCCTGCTACGAGAAGGCCGCCGAGCTGGCGGAGGGCGGCTGCGACATCGTGTTCGCGGACAGCTTCGGCCACGAGTCCTACATGATCCAGGCCGCGAAGGAATTCCCCGAGGTGGAATTCTGCCACGCCACCGGCACCCGGGCGCACACCGAGGGCCTTGCCAACTATCACAATGCCTTCGCCACCATCTATCAGGGCCGCTATCTGGCGGGCGTCGCTGCCGGCCTGAAGCTGAACGAGATGATCGCGAACGGCGCTTTCACCGCGGAAGAGGCTAAGATCGGCTACGTCGGCGCCTATCCCTACGCGGAAGTGAAGAGCGGCTACACCTCTTTCTTCCTGGGCGTGCGCAGCGTCTGCCCCACCGTCACGATGGAAGTGACCTTCACCAACTCCTGGTATGACGAGGCCCTGGAAAAGGAAGGCGCGCAGATGCTGATCAACAACGGCTGCAAGCTGATCAGCCAGCACGCTGACTCCATGGGCGCCCCCACCGCCTGCGAGACCGCCGGCGTGCCGGACGTGTCCTACAACGGCTCCACCGTGGACGCCTGCCCCAACACCTTCATCGTGTCCTCCCGCATCGACTGGGAACCCTACTTTGAGTACATCATCAACTGCGTCAAGAATGGCGAAGCCATCGCGACCGACTGGTGCGGCACGATCGAGACCGGCTCCGTCGTGCTGACCGACGTCAACGAGAAGGCTGCCGCCGCCGGCACCGTGGAGAAGCTGGAAGAAGTCAAGGCCGGCCTGCTGGACGGCTCCATCAAGGTGTTCGACACCGCCGCCTTCACCGTGAAGGGCGAGCCCCTGACCACCTACCTGGCGGACGTGGATGACATGGGCGATTACCAGGGCGAGACCGAGGTCGTCATCGACGGCCAGTTCGTCGAGTCCGGCGAGGGCTTCCGCTCCGCTCCGTACTTCGACCTGGACATCGACGGCATCACCATGCTGGGTGCCTGATTCCCGGGATTGAACATGGCTGCCCTGGTCCCTGCGGGCTGGGGCAGTCCTTTGTTTTCCATGGCCCCATCGCGCCTGACCCCTGAAAGGAGCAGCACCCTTGGACAACAACACCGTCGCAGTCCGGCTGGAACACATCACGAAACGCTTCGGCGCGGTGATTGCCAACAACGACGTCACCATGGAGATCCGGCGCGGGGAGATCCTCGCCATCCTGGGTGAGAACGGCAGCGGCAAGACCACGCTGATGAACATGATCTCCGGCATCTACTTCCCGGACGAGGGAAAGGTCTACGTGAACGGGAAGGAGGTCTCCATCCGTTCGCCCCGCGACGCCATCGACATGGGCATCGGCATGATTCACCAGCACTTCAAGCTGGTGGACGTGCTGACCGCCGCGGAGAACATCGTGCTGGGGCTGCCGGGAAAGCTGAACCTGAAGCAGGCCGCGAAGCGGATCCGCGAGATCTGCGACGCCTACGGCTTTGACGTGGATCCGAACCAGAAGATCTACACCATGTCCGTCTCCCAGAAGCAGACGGTGGAGATCATCAAGGTGCTCTACCGCGGCGCGGACATCTTGATCCTGGATGAGCCGACAGCCGTGCTGACCCCGCAGGAGGCGGACAAGCTCTTCGCCGTGCTGCGCAACATGCGGCGGGACGGCAAGGCCATCGTCATCATCACCCACAAGCTGGCGGAGGTGCAGGCCATCAGCGACCGCGTGGTCACCCTCCGGCGCGGTGAGTACGTCGGCGAGGAGCAGACCAGCCGCGTGACGCCCCAGGAGATGACCGACATGATGGTCGGCCACAAGGTGCAGCTCAACATCGAGCGGCCCGATCCGGTCTCGCCGAAGCCCCGCATCGAGGTGAAGAATCTGACCGTGGTGAGCGGCGACGGCGTCGTCCAGCTGGATCACGTGTCCTTCACGGCCAATTCGGGGGAGATTCTCGGCGTGGCGGGCATCTCCGGCAGCGGCCAGAAGGAGCTGCTGGAGGCCATCGCCGGCCTGCAGGCGGCCACGGAGGGCAGCATCACCTACATCGACGACGACGGCACCCGCGAGGAGCTGATCGGCAAGGATCCGCTGGAGATCGCGGACATGGGCGTGGCCCTGTCCTTCGTCCCGGAGGATCGCTTGGGCATGGGCCTGGTGGGCGACATGGGCCTGACTGACAACATGATGCTGCGCTCCTACCGCCAGGGCGCGGGCCCCTTCACCGACCGGAGCGCCCCGCGCCAGGTCGCCCAGAACGTGGTGGAGGAGCTGGAGGTGAAGACGCCGAGCCTGGAGACCCCGGTGCGGCGCCTCTCCGGCGGCAATGTGCAGAAGGTGCTGGTGGGCCGCGAGATCACCTCCGCGCCTAAGGTGCTGCTGACGGCCTACGCGGTGCGCGGGCTGGACATCAACGCCTCGTATACAATCTATGACCTGATCAACCGGCAGAAGGCGCAGGGCGTGGCCGTGATCTACGTCGGCGAGGATCTGGACGTGCTGCTGGCGCTGTCCGACCGGATCCTGGTGCTGTGCGGCGGCAAGGTGAGCGGCATCGTGCCCGGCCGCGGCGCGGACAAGCAGCAGGTTGGCCTGATGATGACACAGATGGGAGGTGACGCGCATGCCCAGCCCGCAGACGGCGAAGACACAGGCGCGTGAGCCGCTGTTCCATATCACGAAGCGGGTGCTGGTGCCGCGCTTCACGGGGCTGAAGGTGCGGCTGATCGCGATTGTGCTGGCGATGGCCGTGTGCGCCCTGCTGACCACCATCCTGACCGGCGAAAACCCGCTGAGCATCTTCCAGAGCATCTTCTCCGGCTCCTTCGGCACGGTGCGCAAGACCTGGAGCACCATCCGCGACGTGGCCATCCTGCTGATCATCTCCGTGGCGGTGACGCCGGCCTTCCGGATGCGCTTCTGGAATGTGGGCGGCGACGGCCAGGCGCTGGCCGGCTGCCTGGCGGCGGCGGCCTGCATGATTACGCTGCGGGACGTGATGCCCAGCTGGGCGATCATGATCTGCATGACTGTGGCCAGCATCGCGGCCGGGGCGCTGTGGGGCTTCCTGCCCGCCTTCTTCAAGGCGAAGTGGGGCACCAACGAGACCCTGTTCACCCTGATGATGAACTACATCGCCACCCAGCTGGTCGCCTTCTTCTGCGTCGTGTGGGAGAATCCGAAGGGCTCCGGCCAGATCGGCATCATCAACCAGCGCACGCAGATCGGCTGGCTGCCGGTGATCGGGGAGAGCAAGTACCATCTCTTCTCCATCATCGTGGCGGTGGTGGTCTGCCTGGCGATGTACTTCTACCTGAACTACCACAAGCACGGCTTTGAGCTGACCGTGGTCGGCGAGAGCGAGCGGACGGCCCATTACGTCGGCATCAAGGTGGACCGCGTCATCATGCGCACCATGCTGCTCTCCGGCGCGGTGTGCGGCCTGACGGGGCTGCTGCTGGTGGGCAGCGTGAACCACACCCTGACCACGACGCTGGTGGACGGCCGCGGCTTCACGGCGGTCATGGTGGCCTGGCTGGCGCACTTCAACCCGCTGTGGATGGTGCTGACCAGCTTCCTGCTGGTGCTGCTGGACCGCGGCGCCAGCGAGATCGCCACGAACTTCGCCCTCAACGAGTCTTTCTCGGACATCCTGACCGGCGTGATCCTGTTCTTCATCATCGGCAGCGAGTTCTTCATCCGCTACGAGATTCACTTCCGGCATCATCCGGGGAAGGAGGCGGCGGAGCATGTTTGATTTTCTCTCCTTCATCCCCCGCGCCGTGGTGCAGGGCATCCCGCTGCTGTTCGGCTCCACCG
>CAMNHF010000157.1 GCA_946538975.1 uncultured Clostridia bacterium
TATGACCTGACCGTCATCGGCGACACGCTGATCGCCCCGCTGACCCTCTATTCCAAGAAGTTTGACTCGCTGGACGCGCTGAAGGAAGCCGCCGGCGCCCTGCAGTAAGCACCGTGCTCCTCCCGCAGGAGCCTTGAGACACCGGCACCGCCCCCGCGGTGCCGGTCATTTGCGCAAGATGGAGTGGGAACATGATTGAAATCAGCCATATCAGCAAAACCTTCACCTCCCGCGAGAACACCGTGGACGCCGTGCGCGACGTGAGCCTGCAGGTGCGCGAGGGGGAGATCTTCGGCGTCATCGGCAATTCCGGCGCGGGCAAGAGCACCCTGGTGCGCTGCCTCAACCTGCTGGAGATTCCGGACAGCGGCGAGATGCGCGTGGCCGGCCGGAGGATCGCCCTGCGCGGGGGCCGCGCCTACTTCGACGGCAGCAGCCGCCCGGCCGGCGAGAAGCAGCTGGGCCAGCTGCGGCGGTCGATGGGCATGATCTTCCAGCATTTCAACCTGCTGGACCGCTCCACCGTGTTCGACAACATCGCCTACCCGCTGCGCTACACGGGCATGAACCGGACGGACATCAGCAGCCGCGTGATGGAGCTGCTCCGCCTGGTGGGCCTCACCGACAAGGCGGGCGCCTACCCCTCGCAGCTTTCCGGCGGCCAGAAGCAGCGCGTCGCCATCGCCCGCGCCCTGGCCGGCAGCCCGAAGATCCTGCTCTCCGACGAGGCGACCAGCGCCCTGGACCCGGACGCCACCGAGTCCATCCTGAACCTGCTGCGCACGCTGAATGAGGAGCTGGGGCTGACCATCGTGCTGATCACCCATGAGATGGCGGTCATCAAGGCGATCGCGCACCGGGTGGCCGTGATGGAGAACGGCCTGGTGGTGGAGGAGGGCGACGTGTACGACGTCTTCGCCAATCCGCAGCAGGACATCACCCGCCGCTTCGTGGCCTCCGCGACCGCGCTCAGCCGGGTGGACAAGCTGCTGCGCGAGGATTCGCCGCTGGTGCAGGTGAAGCCGGGCGAGATGCTGCTGCGGCTCACCTTCTCCCGCGAGAGCGTGGGCGACGCGGCGATTTCCGCCATCTCCCGCGATTACGGGGTCTCGGTGAACATTGTGCTGGCCAGCGTGGAAGCCCTGCGCGACGACACCCTGGGCGGCCTGATCGCCGTGTTCCAGGGCAGGCCGGACCAGCTGGAGGGCGCCGTGAGCTGGCTGGAGGAGAACAGAATCAAGGTGGAGGTGCTGCGCCGTGGATGAGTTCCTGAAAGAGATTATGCCCAATGTGGTGGCCTATTCCAAGCGCTTCTGGCAGAGCATCAGCCAGACCGGCGAGATGATGCTGTGGAGCGGCCTCATTTCCCTGGCCATCGGCCTGATGCTGGGCGTGCTGCTGACGATCTCGAAGAAGGGCGGCATCCGGCAGAACGGCATCGTCTACCAGCTGGTGAACATCCTGGTGAACGTGTTCCGCTCGATCCCCTTCGTGATCCTGCTGATCTTCCTGATCCCCTTCACCCGGATCGTCGCCGGCACAGCCATCGGTGTGAAGGGCGCGCTGGTGCCGCTGGTGTTCGGCTGCGTGCCCTTCTACACCCGGCAGGTGGAGGCGGCCCTGGCCAGCGTCGATCCCGGCAAGGTGGAGGCGGCCCGCGCGATGGGCAGCGGCACCCTGGGGCTGATCTTCCGCGTGTACCTGAAGGAGGCCGTGCCGGACCTCATCCGCGTGACGACCATCACCCTCATCAGCCTGATCGGCCTGACCACCATGGCCGGCGCGGTGGGCGCGGGCGGCATCGGCTCCTTTGCCATCAACTACGGCCAGAACCAGAACCATCAGGACATCGTGAATGTCTGCGTGATCCTGCTGCTGGTCTTCGTCAGCCTGCTGCAGCTGCTGGGCAACAGCCTGGCCCGCCGCACAACCAACCGCGCGCTGATCTCCCGGGGCATCCGCGCGGCGGAAGAGCCCCCGAAGGAAATCTGAAGCAAGGAGGAACAGCCATGGACTGCCGTGAACGGATCATCGCCTGCGCGGACGAGAAGGCGCCGGTGTATCAGCAGATCGCCCTGGACATCCACGCGCACCCGGAGGTCAGCAATTACGAGTTCTTCGCCTGCAAAACCCTGTCGGAGCAGCTGGCGAAGGAGGGCTTTGAGGTCAAGGTGGACGTAGCTGGCCACCGCACCGGCTTCACGGCCTGCTACAGGAGCGCGAAGCCCGGCCCGGTGCTGGTCTTCCTGGCGGAGTACGACGCCCTGCAGGGGCTGGGCCACGGCTGCGGCCACAACCTGTTCGGCGCGGGCTCCTCGCTGGCCGCGGTCTGCCTGAAGCAGGTCATCGACGAGGTCGGCGGCGAGGTGCGCGTCTACGGCACGCCCGGCGAGGAGGGCGGCGAGAACGGCAGCGCGAAGGGCTCCTTCGTCCGCGAGGGCTTCCTGAAGGACGTGGACGCCGCGCTGTGCTGCCATCCCGGCACAGGCCCGCACTGCCTGACGGATCAGTTCATCGCCTGCGCGCCGGTGGACATCGAGTTCTGGGGCAAGGCGGCCCATGCCTCCGCGGCCCCGCATGAGGGCGTGAACGCGCTGGACGCGCTGATCCTCACCTTCAACGGCATCAACGCCCTGCGCCAGCACGTGACCCCCGACGTGCGCATCCACGGCATCGTGGTGAACGGCGGCGACGCACCGAACATCATCCCCGAGTACGCCAGGGGCAAGTTCTACCTCCGCGCGGCCACCGTGCCCCGGATGAACGAGCTGTGGCGCAAGGTGGACAACATCGTCGCCGGCGCGGCCCTGATGACCGGCGCCCGCGGCCGCATGCAGGCCTCGCAGAACCGCGTGGAGAACATGGTGGTGACGCCCGCCTTCGACGCGGTGTTCGCCCGCGAGATGGCGTACCTGGGCGAGGAGGTCGTCGCGCCGAAGCCGGGCCCCAAGGGCTCCTCCGACGTGGGCAACATCAGCCAGGTGGTGCCGACCATCCAGCCGAACCTGTCCATCAGCGAGGAGGTGCTGCCCGCCCACACCGAGGGCTTCAAGGCCGCGGCCGCCTCGGAATACGGCCTGCGCTTCGTCCCGCTGGACGCGAAGGTGCTGGCGCTGACCGCCCTGGATCTGATCCTGGAGCCGGAGACGCTGGCGGCGATCAAGTCCGACCACGCCCGGGCCGTCGCCGCGCAGGAAGCCTGATTCTACGATACTGCGCGGTTTCCTTCCCCCAGACCCCTATTCTTCCGAAAAGGCCGATTCCTGGGGCAGGAGGTTTTCCGGCAGGCAGTAACGCCTTTCCACCCTCATCAGCCGCTCCCGTATGCTGCGCGGGGCGGCTTTTGCGGCCGTCGGGGGATTGTGCTGCGAAATGCTGCTACTCAGCCCGCGGGCCATGGACATGAGCGCGTCCGGCTGCGCATGCATCACAGAAGAATCCTCATTCCCCCGAAATGAGGCCTTTGGGAAAGGATAGGGGCCTGGGGGAAGGGAAAGCCTTTTCCGCCCGGAAAAGGTTTCCCTTCCCCCAGACGCTGAGCAATAACGGGGAGTGCGCTGCGAAATCTTCCGGATTAGCAGGATTTGCAAAATGGACGGCGAAGTAAGCATTGATACCGAAATCCGTCCACGGCGCGGGCGACCGTGCCGGCAGCAATTAAGGAGGAATACCGCATGACCATTACCAAAAAGCAGAACGGCACCGCGCTGGAAATCGCCATCGAGGGCCGCCTGGACACGATGACCGCCCCGCAGCTGGAAGCAGAGCTGAGCAAGAGCCTGCCCGAGGCCGACAGCCTGGTGCTGGACTGCGCCGGCCTGGAGTACATCTCCTCCGCCGGTCTGCGCGTGCTGCTCACCGCCCACAAGGCGCTCAGCCGGAAGGGCGGCATGACCGTGACCCATGTGAACGAGATCGTGCAGGAAGTCTTCGAGGTGACCGGTTTCTCCGACATCCTGAACATCGAGTGAGGTGGCGGGCATGAGGACAGATGTGGTCAGGGTATCGGGCCGTGGCGCCAAGACGGACGCGGCCCTGCGCCAGGCGGACAAGGTGGCGGCCTACAAGGAGCTCAGCGGCAAGGACGCGCTGCACCTGCGCCTGCTCACCGAAGAGATGATGGGCATGATGCGCGCCATCACCGGTGAGAGCGAGGGCGAATTCTGGATCGAGGACGAGGATGGGGTCTATCAGCTGCATCTGCAGGTGACCACCAGCATGGACAGCGGCAAGCGCAGCCAGCTGCTCGCAGCCTCCTCCAGCGGACGGAATGAGTCGGCCCGCGGGCTGATGGGGCGGCTGCGCGACATGATCGACCGCAGCGCGGACGAGGACGTGGGGCAGATGAGCATGATGATGTTCCCCGGCGCCGTCGATCATTCCAGCCTGCCCACGCTGGACTGGGAGTGGACGATGTCGACCTATCAGGATCAACTGACCCGCCTGGTGGAGCAGAAGAACGAGGCGGCCCGCGAGGTCTGGGACGAGCTGGAAAAGTCCGTCGTGACCCATGTGGCCGAAGACGTGAAGGTCAGCATCCGCGGCCGCCATGCCGAAATGATTATCTACAAGAAGCTCGGGTGACGGAAGCTCGCCTGACGGGAAGCTGTTTATGGGCCTGTGTGCGCGCACGGGCCTTTTTTCTTTTTTCTTTCATGAAACAAAAAGCCGCCCGGAGGCGGCAGGGGAGGATTCGGTGAGGACGCATCAGAAGGATGTCAGCTGGAGGGAGCCGTCCTCCGAGCTGACCTCCAGCAGGTAGCGGTGCAGCAGGCCCACGCTGTCGATGTAGGCGAAGCCGTTGCCCTGCGCGCCGCCGAAGGTCAGCGTGATGAGCAGCGGGGTGTCGGGCGTCAGGCTGTCCAGCGCGTAGAGCACGGTGCTCTCGTACAGCTCGCCGTCCGTGTCCACCCGCAGCAGCTGGAAGGAGCGCACGGCCTCCTTCGCGGTGAAGAGCACGTCGCTGAGCGGCTCGGTGCGGCTGGCGGCGTATTCCAGGCAGACCACGGGCTTGGGCCCGCTGAGCCAGGCGGCCTCCACGGCGGATGGCAGCTGCACCGCCCGGGGGCCGCCGCGCTGCACGGAGGCGGAGAGAATGGCG
>CAMNHF010000158.1 GCA_946538975.1 uncultured Clostridia bacterium
TCCTTCATCCCCCGCGCCGTGGTGCAGGGCATCCCGCTGCTGTTCGGCTCCACCGGCGAGACGCTGACGGAGAAGTCCGGCAACCTGAACCTGGGCATCCCCGGCGAGATGTACGTCGGCGCGATTGCCGGCGTGATCGGCGCCTTCTTCTATGAGCAGTCCGTCCCCGTGGTGGACGGCGCGCGGCACCTGAACCCGATTCTGGCGGTGCTGATTCCCATCGTCTGCTGCCTGCTGGGCGCGCTGCTGATGGGCCTCATCTACTGCTTCCTGACCGTCAGCCTCCGCGCCAACCAGAACGTGACCGGCCTGGCGCTGACCACCTTCGGCGTGGGCCTGGGCAACTTCTTCGGCGGCTCCCTGATCAAGCTCTCCGGCACGGACGTGCCCTCCATCGCCCTGTCGGCGACCGGCCGCGTCTTCCATGCCGCCCTGCCCTTCGCGGACAAGCTGGGCTGGTTCGGGCAGATCTTCCTGTCCTACGGCTTCCTGGTGTATGTGGCGGTGGCCGTGAGCCTGGCCGCGGCCTGGATCCTGCGGCGCACCCGGGTTGGCCTGCATCTGCGGGCCGTGGGCGAGAACCCCGCCACCGCCGACGCCGCCGGCATCAACGTGGCGAAATACAAGTACGCCGCCACCTGCATCGGCGCGATGATCGCCGGCCTGGGCGGACTGTACTACGTGATGGACTACGCCAGCGGCGTGTGGTCCAACAACGCCTTCGGCGACCGCGGCTGGCTGGCCATCGCCCTGGTGATCTTCACGATCTGGCGGCCCAATGTGGGCGTGCTGTCCTCCATCCTGTTCGGCGGCCTCTACATCCTGCACATGTACATCCCCTCCGGCACGAACCTGGCCATCAAGGAGCTGTACAAGATGCTGCCCTATGTGGTGACGCTGGTGGTGCTGATCCTCACCAGCATGCGCCGCAAGCGGGAGGATCAGCCGCCGCAGAGCCTCGGCGTGCCCTACTTCCGCGAGGAACGCTGACACGGCGGAAAAAGTGATTCTTTCATAACAAAAGCAGCCGGTGTGACCCGTGACGGGCCATGCCGGCTGCTTGCTTTTTTGTGGGAGGGAAGGCTCAGCGTTCGGTCTTGCGGGCGCGGGGCGCGCGGCTGCGGCGCTGCTGCACGTCCTTCTTCTTCGGGGCCTCGCCGCGCAGGGCCAGCAGCTGGTCGCGCAGCTTGGCGGCCTTTTCGAACTCCAGCTCCTTGGCGGCGGAGAGCATCTGGTTCTCGATCTCCCGCATCAGGGCGGCGCGCTCGTCCTCGTTCATCGCATCGGGGGCGGAGCTCTCCGCGGCCTTCGTGATCTCCAGCACGTCGCGGATGGCGCTGCGCACGGTCTCCGGGGTGATGCCGTGCTGCTCGTTCCAGGCCTGCTGCAGGCCGCGGCGGCGGTTTGTCTCGGTGATGGCCTTGAACATGCTCTCGGTCACGGTGTCGCCGTAGAGGATGACGCGGCCGTCCACATTGCGGGCGGCGCGGCCGATGGTCTGCACCAGGGTGGTCTCGCTGCGCAGGAAGCCCTCCTTGTCCGCGTCGAGGATGGCCACCAGCTCCACCTCGGGCAGGTCGAGGCCCTCGCGCAGCAGGTTGATGCCCACCAGCACGTCGTATTCGCCCAGCCGCAGGCCGCGGATCAGCTCCATGCGCTCGATGGTCTGGATGTCGGCGTGGAGGTAGCGCACGCGGATCTCCAGCTCGGAGAGGTACTCGGTCAGGGATTCGGCCATGCGCTTGGTCAGGGTGGTCACCAGCACGCGGCCGCCGTGGGCCACCACCTTGTTGATCTCGCCGACCAGGTCGTCCACCTGGCCGGTGGCCTTGCGCACGGTGACCTCGGGATCGAGCAGGCCGGTCGGGCGGATGATCTGCTCCACGACCTGGCTGGCCTGCTCCATCTCATAAGGGCCGGGGGTGGCCGAAACGAAGATCTTCTGGTGGATCCGCGCCTCAAACTCGGGGAAGAGCAGCGGCCGGTTGTCGAAGGCGGAGGGCAGGCGGAAGCCGTAGCGCACCAGCATCTCCTTGCGCTGGCGGTCGCCGTTGTACATCGCGCGGATCTGCGGGATGCTGACGTGGCTCTCGTCGATGATCGTGAGGAAGTCGCCGGGGAAGTAGTCCAGCAGCGTGTAGGGCGCGTCGCCGGGCTTGCGGCCGTCGAAGTAGCGGCTGTAGTTCTCGATGCCCTGGCAGTAGCCGATCTCCCGCATCATCTCCATGTCGTAGTGGGTGCGCTGGGCGATGCGCTCGGCCTCCAGCGGGCGGCCGTCCTGCAGGAAGGCGTCGATCTGCGTCTGCAAATCGCGCTCGATCTCCGCGAGGCCGTCCTCCATCGTGCGGGGGTTCGTGGCGTAATGGGTGGCGGGATAGACGCTAACGTGCTGCAGCTGGCTGAGCACATGGCCGTTCACCGCGTCGATCTCGCTGATGCGGTCGATCTCGTCCCCGAAGAACTCGATCCGGAGGGCGTGGCTGCGCTCCCCGGCGGGGATCAGCTCCAGGGTGTCGCCCTTGACGCGGAAGGTGCCGCGGGTGAACTCGATGTCGTTGCGCTCGTACTGGATGTCGATGAGGGCGCTGATGAGCTGATCCCGGTCGAAGGTCATGCCGGGCCGCAGGGAAATCATCTGCCCCTCGTACTCCTCCGGGTCGCCCATGGAGTAGATGCAGGACACGGAGGCGACGATGATGACGTCGCTGCGCTCCCGCAGGGCCGCGGTGGCCGAGTGGCGCAGGCGGTCGATCTCCTCGTTGATGGAGGCGTCCTTCTCGATGTAGGTGTCCGAGGAGGCGATGTAGGCCTCCGGCTGGTAATAATCATAGTAGCTGACAAAGTATTCCACGCGGCTGTCCGGGAAGAAGGCGCGCAGCTCGGAGCACAGCTGGGCGGCGAGGGTCTTGTTGTGGGCGATGACCAATGTGGGCTTCTGCACCCGCTCGATCACCGAGGCCATCGTGAAGGTCTTGCCGCTGCCGGTGACGCCCAGCAGCACCTGGGCCGGCATGCCCTCCTCAATGCCGCGGACGAGGGCGTCGATCGCCTGGGGCTGGTCGCCGCTGGGCGCGTAGGGCGCTTTCAATACAAATCGATCCATGTCGCAGCTTCCTCTGTCAAAAACGCAGGGAACGGCTGCCCGCTCCCTGTCGTGCGCATGCTGTGAGATGCTTCAGTTCGTCTTCTGCACGGGGCCGCTGTGCACCTCCGCGAGGACATAACCGCTGCCCTCCCGCAGGAAGATGTAGCGCTCCGCTTCGGCTGAGCCGCCGCTCTTCACCATGAGGTCCAGCGTGAAACCGGCGCCGTCGGTCAGCAGCAGCCGCTGGGCGGAGGGAATCAGCTGCGGAAGGGCCGCCTCCGCGACGGCCTCCGCCTCGGCACGCAGCTGGGGGCGCTTGCCCACCAGGCTGTAGAGCACCAGCAGCTGCTCCTGCAGGGGCAAATCGCGGAAGGCTTCCCCGGTCGCCTTGTCCAGCAGGCCGTCCAGCCGGAGAATGGTCACCTCCGCACCCTGACTCTCCAGTGCGGAGCCCAGGGCGGCCAGCACGGCCGTGGCCGGCATCGCGTCCCCTGCGCAGACGCCGTGCAGGCGGACAGCGCTGTCCAGCGGGCTCAGCCGGGCATAGCGGCCACCGCCGATCACGAGCAGATTGCTGTTGTCCTTCTCCCGCGCGGGAGTGGAGACGCCGGCGGTGGGGCTGTCGGTCGGGGCAGGCGTCGGAGCAGGCGTCGGCGCGGGCGTCACGGCCGGCGCGGGCGTCACATCCGGAATGTCGGTGGGCTCCTCCGCTTCCTCGCTCTCTTCGTATTCCTCCACGGGTACCTCCGTGGGCACCACTGTCGGTTCCGGCGTCACGGCGGGGGGCGGCTCCGGCGTCGGGGCCTCGGGGGGGGTGACCGCGCCGCACTTTTCGCAGAGGCTGCCGGTATGTCCCTCGGTGAGCTGCTCCTCGGTGACGCCCTCGGAGACGGTCTGCCCGCAGACACGGCAGGTCACGCGGCGGGTCACGCTCCAGCTCCCGGTGTGGGTGCCGTCGCCGTTGTCCTGCCAGATGACCTCGCTCATGGCGCTGAAGGTCTCCGTGTCCTCATGCGGGCAGAGCGCGCCGCAGATGCAGCTGCCGCCGGTGAAGTCGTGCTCGCCTTCCTGCCGCGTCTCGGTCTCCTCCGTGCGGAGGATCAGGCCGCATCCGGCGCAGACGATGTCCGTCCGGCTGGTGTCGATGCGGATGTGGTTCGCGCCGTTGTCCTCGTAGCGGGTGCTGCCGCCGGCGGGGACTTCGGTGACCGTCTCGTGGGCGCAGCTCTCGCCGCAGTCCATGCACACGCCGTCGCGGAAGCGGTGCGCGGCCTCGCCGGTCAGCTCCTCGCTCTCCGCGGTGTTCAGCTGCATGCCGCACTCGGCGCAGCGCTGGGTCTCGTGCCACAGGCTGAAGATCTGGTGGCGCTCCGGCCCGATGGAGCGGCAGATCTCCCGCAGGAAGCTCCACTCCTCCTCGACCGCGTCGTGGGTGCAGATGTGGCCGCAGACCGTGCAGGTGCCGCCGTCCAGGTACACATGGGCGGAGGTGCCGAGGATCTCCCGGCTCTCGCAGCCGTTCTCCAGCACGGCCTCGCAGTCCGCGCAGATCACGCTGTAATGGCGGACGGCCACGGCGGAGTGCGTGCTGCCGTTGTCCTCATAGATGGTTTCCGCCGAGTACACCACCTCGCGGGTGAACTCGTGGGCGCAGGCTTCCTCCGCCCGGGCCGGCGCAGTCAAAAGACACAGCAGCGCCAGCAGACAGAGCAGTCTCCTTTTCACCGTACCGGCCCCCTTTCGTACGCTTTGTGCCGCGTCAGTCCCTGCGGAACAGGTCGCGGGTGTAGACCTTGTCCTCCACGTCCTCCAGCACCGCGTCGAAGCGGTTCGCGATGATGGCGTCGCTCTCCCGCTTGAAGCGCTCCAGGTCATTGACGACCCGGCTGCCGAAGAAGGTGCTGCCGTCCTGCAGCGTCGGCTCGTAGATGATGACCTCGGCGCCCTTGGCCTTGATGCGCTTCATCACGCCCTGAATGCTGCTCTGGCGGAAGTTGTC
>CAMNHF010000159.1 GCA_946538975.1 uncultured Clostridia bacterium
CCAGCAGGGCCATATTGCAGGGCATATGCCGATCCACGGCGTCCATATAGGCGCTCACGGTGCCGTACTGGCCGATGGTGTCGCGGTAGTCAAACAGGCCGCTGCCGATTTTGTCCAGATGCTCGCGGCTCTCAAAGCCCACCGTGGACACGCCGCAGTTGCCGGTGACGAAGGTCGTGATGCCCTGCAGCAGGAAGGGCCGGAACCAGGGCAGGGGGTTCTCCTTGATCGCAAACCAGTCGTTGTGGGAGTGCTCGTCGATGAAGCCTGGCGCAGCGGACAGGCCGTCCAGGTCGATCACGCGGTCCGCCTGCGCGTCAATGGACGGCGCGACCTGCGCAATCCGGTCGCCGTCCAGCAGAATATCACCGCAAAAGGGCTCGCTGCCCGTTCCGTCATAGATCTTCGCCCGCTTCAGCAGCTGTTTCATGCCGTTCCCTCTTTCCGCCGGAAACGCCGGCGCGCTTTCTCCCCTTCAATATAGCACAAATCCGGGAGAATTGCCAGTAGCGCAAAGCCGCCTCCCCCGCCTTCCGCTTCTCCCCCGGCCAATAAGATCGCATCTTGCCGCGGGAGGTGCTTTGTGCTATGCTTATCATGGAAAGAAATCCTGTGGAAGCGCCCGGCGCCGGGCGGATGCAGCAAACGGGAGCATACAGAGGATCAGAAAGGACGAAAGCCAGTGATCTGCAGCAACATTCTGGAAGCGGTCGGGAACACGCCCATCGTGCGGCTCAACCGCCTGCCCGGGGACGGGAGCGCGGAAATCCTCGTGAAGTTCGAGTCTCTCAACGTCGGCGGCTCGATCAAGACCCGGACCGCCCTGAACATGATCGAGCAGGCGGAGCGGGAAGGCCTGATCGATGCGGACACAATCATCGTGGAGCCCACCAGCGGCAACCAGGGCATCGGCCTGGCGCTGGTCGGCGCGGTTCGCGGGTACCGGACGATCATCATCATGCCGGACTCGGTCAGCGAGGAGCGCCGGAAGCTGGTCCGCCATTACGGCGCGGAGGTCAAGCTGATCCACGACGCCGGGGACATCGGCAAGTGCATGGAGGAATGCCTGAACGCGGCCCTCAGCATGAAGAAGAAGAACCCGAAGGTCTTCGTCCCCCAGCAGTTTGAGAACCCGAACAACACCCTCGCGCACAAGAAGCACACCGCGCTGGAGATCATGGCCCAGGTGGCCAGACCGATCCACGGCTTCTGCAGCGGCATCGGCACCGGCGGCACCCTGACCGGCATCGGCGAGGTGCTGAAGGCGCAGTATCCCGACATCGAGATCTGGGCCGTGGAGCCGGAGAACGCCGCCATCCTCTCCGGCGGCAGCATCGGCACCCACCTGCAGATGGGCATCGGCGACGGCATCATCCCGGACATCCTCAACCGTGAGATCTTCGACGACATCTATGTGGTCACCGATCAGGAGGCAATCAGCACCGCCCGCCGCCTCGCCCGCGAGGAGGGGCTGGCCTGCGGCATCTCCGGCGGCACCAATGTGGCCGCGGCCCTGAAGCTGGCCCAAAAGCTCGGCCCCGGCAAGACCGTCGTCACCGTCCTCCCCGACACCGCGGAGCGCTACTATTCCACGCTGCTCTTCGGCGAGTGAGCCCCTCCCGGGCAGCCCGAGGCACGCAGGCGCGGCGGAAGTGCGGCAAAGGAGGGCATCCCCATGAAGCGGAAGACGGCGAAGGAAATCCTGGCGGCTTCCTTCAGGGCGCTGGCCGGACGCCGGCCCATCGACAAGATCACCATCCGGGAGATCGTGGACAACTGCGGCTACTCGCGGCCGCCTTCTACCGGAACTACCGGGACAAATACGACCTGATCGTCTGGGATTACGCGCAGGGGACCGCCGGAATCATGGGCCGCATCGGCGGGGTGCGGCTGCAGGCCGACGACCTGATGAAGGTGATTCAATGGAAGACCGATTTCGCCTCCGGCGAGCGCCACAGCGTCTGCTGGTACGATCTCGAGACGGAGAGTGCCGGCGAGTGGAAGCTGTTCGATCACCTCTGCGTCACGGTGGAAGTGCCCTGAAACGGAAGCAGGTGCGGAAGGCGTGTATCCATGACTGAATTTGAACGCGAAACAGAGCTGCTCCGGAAGACAGGCATCAAAAACAGCCCCCTGCGGCTGGCCTATGAGGAGCAGGTGCGGGCTCTCGGGGACATGCCGCAGCAGCTGCAGTCCCAGGGCCTGTCCGAGGAGCAGATCGCGCGGGAGATGCACAGGCTGCGCAGGGAGCTGGGCCGGCAGTTCAAGGAAGCCGCCCCGCCGCTGTTCCGGCAGTACATCTATGCCGCCACCGCCGCCCGCTACGGCGATCCGCTGGGGCCGAGCTTTGAGGCACTCCGCGAGACAAAGACCTGCCGGCAGATCATCGCCTCCGCCGCAAGGCCGATCCGGGATCTGGACGACCGGCTTACCCTGGACGGCTTCCGCATCTGGTACGAGCAGCAGGAGCAGGCCCGCTGAATGCGCCGTCTTCCGGGCCTTATTGCTGCAAACAAAAGCAGGCCGCGTCAGCCTGCTTTTGCTTTGCCATTCCCTTTGTGCCTGGGAGCGTGCTTCGGGGATTGGCCTTTTTCAGTTGGCTTTGATGCAATCGCTTCCCGGCCTGCCGCCGTCTCCCTCAGGGAAAGCGCGGCGGCAGCCTGTCCAGCGTGACGGCATAGGGATGATGGTACAGCCTGCGCAGGGCGTCGAAGCTGTTCTGCTCCTCCGTCAGGGCGTACGCGCCGCTCCAGGTCATGTACCACAGCCAGGCGGCTTTCTCGCGGATCAGGGCCTCCGGATCCGGCAGGATGCCCGTCTCGGCAATGGCCAGCCCTTTCTGCGCCGGGGTCAGGCCGCGCAGCTCGTCATACTTCCCGCGGAACGCGCCGTGGGCATGGGGTGGCGGGTACTGATCCCGGGAGAGAATGTCGCAGAAGGCGTCCCCCACGTAGCCCTCCGGCCGCGGGCTGTTCCACACCCAGATCAGGTTATCCAGATGATGGAGGGCCGTATAGCGGCGGAACATGAAGCGGTAAAGCTCCCGCGCCGTTTCGGGCCCCCGGCTTCCCCACCAGAACCAGTCGCCCTCCGCCTCATGGAAGGGCCGCCAGAGCACGGGGATATGCTCCTCGCACAGGGGCCGCAGCAGCTCCGCCATGTGATCCAGATCCCGCAGAAAGGCCCGCTGCTCCTCTGTGCCCTCGCGCAGGGCCGCCTGCGGGTCGAAATCCGTATTCCGGGTGTAGAAGGACTTGTCCCGGCCGCCCAGGGGCGAAAACCAGTGCCACGTGAAGGTGACAATTCCGCCCCGCCGCCCCCATTCCAGGGCCAGGGGCAGGGTGCCGCGGTTGTCCTCCACCTCGGTGACGCAGGCCTCGGAGGCGCCTTCCAGCCGGATGTTCGGGGAGCAGGCCAGCAGCTCAAAGCCGCACAGGGCGGGCAGCTTCCCCGTCTCCCGCTCGATCAGGCGCAGCTCCTCCTGGCCGCGGGTCTGGGTATGCTGACCGGTGAGGATTCCCTTCCCCTCCATCCCCGCCAGCCATGCCAGCAGGCCGCGGGCCTCGGGCTGCAGATTCGGGTTTGCCGGTTGCGTGATCATGCTCACAGTATCCTCCCCTGCATCCTCACAGCGGGTCCCGGCGCAGCGTCATCCGCGCCTCATAGGGCCGCAGCAGCTCCGGGTCAGTGCCGCGCGGCATGTTGCTGAGCAGCTCCTCGCCGCGGCACAGCTCCGGCAGCGACGGCTCCCGCACCATCTCGCCGGTGAAATTGCACACCACCGTCAGCGTCTGCCCCTGCCAGCGGCGCGCGTAGGCAAACAGGGCGGGGTGATCCGGCAGCAGCAGGCGGTAATCGCCCTCCGCCAGGATGTCCAGCTCCTTCCGCAGCGCAATCAGCCGCCGGTAGAAGGAGAACACGCTGTCGGGATCATCCGTCTGCCTTTCGGCGTTGATCAGCGGATAGTTGGGATTCACCTGCAGCCAGGGCGTGCCCTGCGTGAAGCCGGCATGCGCCGCGTCCGACCACTGCATCGGCGTGCGGGCGTTGTCCCGGCTGTGGCGGCGCAGGCGGCTGAGCATGTCCTCCGGGCGCAGCACGCCGCCGTCCACCAGATCATGCCAGGCGTTCAGGCTCTCAATGTCGCGGAAGTCTTCGATGGACGCAAAGGCCATGTTCGTCATGCCCAGCTCCTCGCCCTGATAGACATAGGGCGTACCCTGCATGCCGTGCAGCAGCATCGCCAGCATTTTCGCGGACGCGCTGCGGAGGGCCTCGTCCGCGTCGCAGCCCATCCGGGAGACCACGCGGGGCTGGTCGTGATTGTTCCAGTACAGGCTGTTCCAGCCGCGGCCGTGCAGCTCCGTCTGCCATCGGGAGAGCGTCGCCTTCAGCGCGGGGAGCGGCACCGGGTTCAGGCTCCACTTGCCCAGATCGCCGCCGTCCAGGCCCATGTGCTCGAAGTGGAACACCATGTTCAGCTCACCGCGTTCCGGCGCGCTGAAGGCCACGGCGTCCTCCGTGGTCACCCCGGGCGTCTCCCCCACGGTCAGCACGTCGTAATGGGACAGCACCTCCCGGTGCATTTCCTGCAGGAACTCGTGGACGCGCGGGCCGTTGATGCAGCCGGGGCCGTAATCCCCTCCCGGCCCGTCCGGCAGGTCCGGCACCTTGGAGATGAAATTGATCACATCCATGCGGAAGCCGTCCACGCCGCGCTCCAGCCAGAAGCGCATGATGTCCCATACTTCCCTCCGCACGGCGGGATTCTCCCAGTTCAGGTCGGGCTGCTTGCGGGAGAACAGATGCAGATAGTACTCCCCCGTCTCCTCCGTGCGCTCCCAGGCCGGGCCGCTGAAGGCGGAGATCCAGTTGTTCGGCGGGGCATCGCCCCGGCCCTCCCGCCAGATGTAGTAATCCCGGTACGGGTTATCCCGGCTTTTCCGGCTCTCCCGGAACCAAGGATGCTCATCGGAGGTGTGGTTCACCACCAGGTCCATCACGATGCGCAGCCCGCGGCGGCGCGCCTCCGCCAGCAGCTCGTCAAAGTCCTCCATCG
>CAMNHF010000160.1 GCA_946538975.1 uncultured Clostridia bacterium
GCGAAGACCTCGATTCTGGGATAGGCGTAGAGCACAACCGCGAGGGTAAGCGCCCAGATCACGCAGAACACCGCCGCACGCTTCGCGCCGCGAAGGCCCGCGATTCCAAAGTGCAGATACCTGGCGTTCCACTCGATGATGAAATAGCAGGCGACGACCACAAACAGGCCGTACAGGAACGGCAACAGACTGCCCTGCATCAGATGGCCCTGAGCGGCGATCAGAAGCGTCATCATCGGGAACGTGAACACATAGCTCACACAGTAATACTGATTGATGTTGCCGGAGACATGATTGACCAGCGCCGGGGCCTTGCCGCCCGTCAGCAGGGTCAGCTTGTAGAACAGCGCCAGGACCACCAGCGCCGCCAGGCACTGGGCAAGGGCATCCGGGCCAGGGATCGTGAAATACTGCAGCTTGCCGCCAAACTCCGGCATCAGCGGGAAGGGCACGGTCATGCGCAGCGCGTAATAGAGCACGCAAACGGGCAGACAGATCAGCAGCACCCGATTAGCCAGAGCCTTCTTATCCGCGATCCTGGGATACAGCCCCCCGATGAAGTAGCCAAAGGCCACAAACACAAAATAGCTGGTCAGTGGGAAGTAGGAATAGGCTTGGTTCGTCACGAAAAAGCCTATCAGTACGTCGAGCAGGAAATTGGACGTGTCCCCAATGAGGCGGCTGAGCGTCAGCGCCAGCGCGTTCATCGCGAAGCCGATGGCCAAAATCCACCCGTCCGAGAGCTTCAGTTTTTTCAACAGTGCCATCAGCAGGAACGCGATGCCCGCGAAGGACAGTATGTCCGCCTGGATGACCAGCAGCGTTTGGGCGATGAAGATCTGCTCGCCCTTGATCCACCAAGCGATCAGGTTGGGCAGGGCGTTGCGCAGCAGATTGAGCAGCTGGCCTACGGTGAGGATCTCAACCCCCCGATAGACGTAGTCCGCCGGGGATTGCCTTCGGGAATAGCGCATGCCCACGCCCATGCAGATCATGAAGCCGGCCGCGCCGGTGAAGATGCAGGCATATTCCAGGAATTCATAGAACAGCCCAGCCGGCTCCGCGGCGCAATCCTCGTAGATGTGCAGAAATATCATGCACACGATGCAGAACGCCTTCAGCCAATCCAGCTCCGGCTGACGGCCCTTGTTTACCTTTTCCTTTGCGAAAAAGCTCAAACCGGACACACTCCTTTATCCGCCTTATGCTCCAAGATAATCGTTCCAGATCGTCGCGTATTCAGTGACCTTTGGATAGGCGTAGGCGAAAATTGCGATCGTGGCGATCCAGACCACCGCGAACACCGCCGCGCGCCAGGGCTCCTTGAATTCCGTAATGCTGTGCGGCAGCTTCCGCCTGTCCACCCAGTTGATATAGAGAAAACAGATCACCAGAACCGCCAGGCCGTACAGCAGCGGCATAAGCGTGCCCGGCAGCAGTTCGCCGCGGGTTGCCGTCAGCAGGGTACAAACGGGCGTAAACAGCACATAGCTGAGGCAATAGTATTGATTGATGTGCCTGGAAAGGTGGTTGACCGGCCCGGGCGCGTCCTTGCCCCTCAGCAGCTTGTGGAACAGCGCCAGCAGGGCCAGGGACATCAGGCCGTTCGCCAGGGCGTCCGTCAGGGGCTTCATGATGTACATTTCGGTGCTGTCGAACTCCGGCAGAAGCGGAATGGGCACGAGGGCGCGCAGCAGGTAATAGCCGGCGGCAATTGGGCCGCAGATGAGCAGCACGCGATTTGCCAGCGCGTCCTTGTCCCTGATCCTCGGATAGATCCCGCCCAGAGCATAGCCAATGGCAACGAACACAAAATAGCAGCACAGCGGGAAGTAGGCCTCCGCGTCCGTGACCACGAAATAGCCCAGCAGCTGATCCGCCAGATAGCTGCCCGTCGTGCGGAAGAAGTGGGACAGGACGAAGGCAAAGGCGTTCATGCCGAAGCCGATCAACACCATCGCGCCATCGGAGAGCTTCAACCACTTGAACAGCGCCAGCAGCATGAACGCGATGCCCGCGAAGGTCATGATGTCCGTCTGCACGACCAGCAGCGTGCCGGCGATGAATTGCTGGTCGCCCTTGATCCACCAGGCGATCAGGTTGGGCACCGCGTCCCGCGCCAGGTTCAGCGCCTGGCCGACAGTCAGCAGCTCGAAGCCCCGGCGCAGATAATCCATGGGCGCCTGCTTCCGGGAATAGCGCGTGCCGATACCCATGCACAGCATGAACGCCCCCGCGCCGGTCAGGCATTCGACGATGGTGATGAAATGATAGACGGCGGTTGCCTCCTCTGCAAGCTCCTCAAAGGCGTGCAGAAAGATCATAAAGAAGATGCAAAACGCCTTAAGGCAGTCGATCTCCGGCTGCCTGCCCTTGTTCACCGCGCGGTCCGCCAGATATTGCATAGACATTTTCCTCCTTTGTTGTGTTACCAATACGCCTCGGGAATCGTCAGTTCCTGCGTGCCCTCCCAGGAAAGGTCCTCCGGCAGGGTCAGGCTGTCGCCGTCCCATTCGAGCTCGATGATGTCCATAGGGATCGGGCGCATGAATATGTCGTAAACGACATACTGGATATAATAGACGCCCGGCGGCAGCGGCTTGTCCTCCAGGTACATGGCGCGATAGAGCACCTGCGGCTGGGCCGCGACGAAGTCCGTCGACGTTTCATAATCGCCGTTATAAATGGGATAGAGCAGTCTGTACTCCTGCCCGGACAGCTGCGACAGCGACTTCACGTTGCGGTTGAACAGCTGGGTATCCGTGTCGTAACCCTCCCACAGGCCGTACACAGTATAGCGATTCTCCTCGCCGAAGTAGCCGTAGCGCAGGAACCATTTCTCGGTGCCGATCTGTATGGGAATGCTGCCCAGGTAGTTGACGGAGCCCGGCTCGACCATGTTGTTGACATACGAGGCGACGGGCTGGCCCTCCAGCGCCGGCCAGAGCCACGGCTGTGCGGCGATGAACATGCCGTTTTCCCCGTAGGAATCGATGTACCAGGTCGGCATGACGCCCATACTTGCCTTTTTCCCCGTATCCTCGTCCCTCTTGAACATCCTGTAGCGCACCGTGCCCACCCCGACGCCGTAGTCGCCCACAAAGGCCAGCCCGGGCGTGCCGTCCTCGTGGCGGACCTTTTCCACCACGATTTTGTAGGGGTCGAGCTTGGACATCTCCGGCAGGCGCTCGGCGGTTTCATACACCCAGTCCGGCGCGCTCCAAGGCGTGATGGCATCCAAAAACGCCAGATAGTGCGGCATGGGGCAGTTGCGTGAATAGATCTCCAACTCGGAGGCGTCAAAATCCACCGCGTAGCAGTAGGAGATTCCCCGCGCGCCGCTGCGCCCCGGGCCGCGCACGTTGTAGACGACAGCCTCCTTCAACGCCTCCAAACGATTCCGGTAGATGTCGGAGGGGATCATGATGGCCATGCCGGGCGCGTAGAACATGCTCGCCAGGTCCCACATCCGCTCGTCGCCCTCGTTGGTGCCGAAGCGCTCCAGGTCATTCATGTAGTTCGCCAGATAGGACATCAGCTTGGGATACGCGGTATAGACATGCCCGATATTCGCGTAGACCGCGTCCAGCATTTCCACCAATGCCGGGACCGCCTTCAAATCGATCACCGACCAGGTGAGCAACTGCTGGGCCTGTTCATCTCCCTCGTTGGTGTATTTGACCTGGGTCATGTCGCAGACCCAACGGCCCAGCCATTCGCCGTCCAGGTAGGGCGAGATATACACCTGCTGGAGCCAATCATCCACCGCGGAGCCCTTGCCCGCCACCAGCTCCTCCGAGGCGATCATCCAGTCGGCGGAATCCGAGACGGCATAGGCCGTCTCCAGCCCCGCCATCAGGCAGGCGTCAAACAGCACCGCCTCCAGATGGACGCCGCTGGCCCTCAGGGCATCGCCCAGCTCGTCCAGGTACATGATGTCGCCGCCAAACAGCTCGTCGATGAACAGGCCCGTCTTGCTGCCGCCGCCATGGTCCCACAGCACCAGCGCGTATTTCTTCGCCGGGTGGTTTTCCGCGCTCCAGCGCACGAAATCCGCAAGCGTTTCCGGGTCCGCCATGCTCTGAAGCGGCAGGGTCTGCTCCAGGAAGTAGCCCTCCGGCAGGTCGTCGTCCAGATAGCCCTCGAACCGCCACCGCTGCAGCGCGGTCGTGGAGATCTCCATGCCGAGGTCCTGGGCATGCCACTGCTTGCAGCCGCCGGTTTCGATCAACACGTTCACGCGCCCGGAAGCGGACGCCTTGTCGCTCTCCGCGGGCGAAGCCAGGGTCCGCATGATGTTCTCGGTCTCGCTGCGGGGATACTCGCAGTCGGCAATCTCCTCCAGGTTCTGCGAGGCGTATCCGTACTTCGATTCCAGGTCGGAGCCGCACATGTAGAACATGATCGTCCACTCGGCTTCGCCGCCGTCAGACTCCGCCAGCGCCCCGGCGACCAGCAGCACCATCGCCGTCAGCAGCGCGGTCAGAAATAGGATGAAGGTCGTTTTCTTCATGTCTTTGACTCCTTTGGCCATTCACGGAAACCCCCGCAAACAACCCTTTTATAAACGCCCGAAAGGGAACCACCTGAAAGTGGCTCCCTCAACGGCATGGATTTCCCCAAAAAGCCTTCCCCTGTGGGGAAGAGCGTCGGCTGCTCAAAGGCTTCCCCTTGAGGGGAAGCTGTCACGCGAAGCGTGACTGATAAGGTGTCCCCATTCCAATCAGCTCGTCTCTCACAATAGATGAACGACAAGCATCGCTGCCACCTCATCCGTCTGGCCTGCGGCCAGCCACCTTCCCCTCGAAAAGGAAGGCTTTGGGGTTACGCCGCAGCGGCGTCCTCGGGCTGGGCGGGGGCTTCCTCTTCGGAATACCACTCGCCCTCCACGCGGATGTATTTGTTGCCC
>CAMNHF010000161.1 GCA_946538975.1 uncultured Clostridia bacterium
GATCGATGCTTTCCGCTCTGTTTTCCTGCATAAATCTCTCTTCGCTTCCGCTTGATAGGCTGAGTAGTAACCTCCGGCCCCCGCTGCGCAGGATGTGCCTGCACGGGTCCGGCTTCATATGGATCGTGAATGGCTGCATCCTGCCCCGGAACGGCCTTCCCGGAAAGAACGGGGCATGGGGAAAGAACAGCCCTTCTGCTCCGGGAAAGCGTCACCGCGACGCAGCGCCTGGCAAGGGTGACAGTCGGGGATCGCGTGCGGGGCGATCATGGGCATGGGGCAGGGGAGGACTCAGTGCTTCGCGAAGCGGAACACGTTCCAGGAGGCCCCCGGCAGCAGGGCGGTGACGGTGCCGCCCTCCATGCGCGTGTCGGGTACGGTTCTGGGCGCGATGACGTCCGGCCGTTCGAAGCTGTTGGCGTCGTCTGCGTGCGCCGCGTGGAGCTCCGTGTGGGCGAGGAGCCGCCAGCCCGCAAAGGCGCGCAGGTCCATCCGCAGCTGCTGCTCCTCCTGCAGGTCGGCGTTCAGCACGAACACGGTGAGCTCGCCGGCGGCCTCGTCCAGAGCGGCCCCGGCCTGGATCGTCTCCACGCCCTCAAAGCCGCTGTACTGGTTCATGTCGTCGATGGCGTAGCCGGGCACGTCGTACCGCTCGCAGTCCACCTGGCAGCACAGGGATACGCCCCGCGCCAGGCGGATCATGTCGGTGAAGGGATAGTAGGCCGCGCCCTTCCACACGTGGTCGCGGTCGGTCTGGCACAGGCAGCCCAGGCCGCCGGTGGCGCAGCCGATCTTGATGCGGTCCGCGTGGCGGAGCATCACCAGCATCGTGCTCGCGGTGCCCAGAGCGTGGAGCATCTCATTGCCCCGCGGCGGGCGGCGGCGGGTGGACCAGTCGTCCGGGTCGTGGCGGACGTAGGCCCTGTCCGGGTTCAGCAGGCCGAAGTGCTCCAGATTCTGCCGCCCGCCCAGCCCCAGATGCGCCTCGCCCCGCGGACGGAAGGAGCTGCCGTACTCGTCCAGGGCCAGCATCATCGTTCGCCGGGAGCGCAGCTTCGTGCGGAGAAAGTCGCACAGGGCGATCTCGGTGCGGATGTACTGTTCAAAGGCCTGACAGCCCGCCAGCAGGGCCTCGGGCAGATCCGGCGGGGCGCTGTGGTAGTGGTGCAGGGAGATGCAGTCCACCGCGTCGTAGCACTGCTCCAGCACCTGCATGTCCCAGTCCGGGTAGTGGTTCAGGAAGGGGGAGGAGGACACGCAGGCGATGGTCTCGATCCGGGGATCAATCCACTTCATGGCCTTGCTGGCCTCCCGCGCGAGCACGCCGTAGCCGCGGGGATCCTTCTCCCGGGAGCCCACCTGCCACGGGCCGTCCATCTCGTTGCCCAGGCACCAGGTGCGCACGCCGTAGGGCGCCGGATGGCCGTTCGTGGCGCGCAGCTGCGACCAGTAGGTGCCGCCGGGGTGGTTGGTGTATTCCACGCAGTCCATCGCGTCCTGCAGGCTGCCGGTGGCGAGGTTCACGGTGTAAATGGCCTCCGCGCCGGCCTTCTCCGCCCACTGCAGGTACTCGTCGTGGCCCACGTCGTTGGGGATGTACTGGAACCAGGCCGGATCCAGATGGGCGCGCCGTCCCTCCCGCGGGCCGATGGAGTCCTTCCACTGCCAGCCGGAGACGAAGTTGCCGCCGGGCAGCCGCACCGCAGGCAGGCCGGCCGCCCGGAGGGCCTCGTAAAAGTCCCGCCGCAGGCCCTGTTCGTCGGCTGTGGGGTGCTTCGGATTGTACATGCTGCCGTTGACCATGGAGCCGATGGGCTCAAGAAAGGCGCCGAAGAGCCGCGGGGAGATGCTGCCGATCCCGAAGCCGGGATGGAGCGCCAGCGATGCTTTTTTCATGGAATCGCCTCCGTGTGTCTGTTTTGATCTGCCTTTCATGATAGCACAGCGCGGGCGAATCGGGAAGACGGCCGCGCAAAGATGGCAACGGCTGCATATTGGACGGCATCACCCCTATCTTTCCGAAAAGGCCTTTCCTTGGGGGAGGTTTTGGATTCATCAGGGCCGGCTGGCTGAGCAGCGGGCGGGGCAATTCCGGCGGAGGACATCAATATTGTGGTTGATTTTGGACTGATTCCTGCGTATAATGGACATACTGAGAAAAGCGCCCGGCAGAGGGAAGGCGAACGCTTCGCGGGAAGAACGGTTCCGGTGCAGGGCAGCGGAAAAATCAAAGAAGGGGTGTTCGGCATGTTCGACAACATCGGCAGGAAAGTCAAGGGACTGGCAGAAACGCTCTGCGTACTGGGCATCATTGCCAGCGTAATCGCGGGAATTGCCCTTGCAGCCAGTAATCAGCCGCTGCAAGGCCTGATCTACGCGGCTGTCGGTGCGCTGCTCTCTTGGGTGGGCAGCTTCGGCCTGTATGCGCTTGGGCAGCTGGTGGAGAACAGCGACAGACAGACCGAGCTTCTGCAGAACTTGTGTTCAGACAGCGCAGACAGGCAGCGTACCAGGGAGACGTACGCGGGCAGCAATGCCGGTGCGGCATATGCATCGAGCACCAGGGAGACGTATGCGGGTGGCAATGACGGTGCGGCAAATGCACCGGGCATCACGGAGAAGCATGCGGGTGGAACCGCCAGTGGGGAAGCTGTTCAGCGGGAAACCATCACTTTTGGTCATTATCCGCAGACGAAGGACGGGAGTGACGCAACGCCGATTGAGTGGTATGTACTGGAACGGGACGGCAGCAAGGCGCTGGTGATTTCCCGGTATGGCCTGGATGCAAAGCCCTACCACACGTCTGGTGAGAATACAACCTGGGAGACATGCTCGCTGCGTGCCTGGCTCAACGATGCGTTTTTCAATGCCGCGTTCACCCGGGAAGAGCAGGCGGCCGTGCTCTCTTCCCGGATTGACAACAGCGCGGAACAGGGAAACAGCAAGTGGTCCGGTAAGGGGAGCAGGGACACGGAAGACCGGGTGTTCTTGCTCAGCTGTGCAGAGGTGGAGCGGTATTTTGACTCCGCGAAGGCAAGGATATGCCGCCCTACAGTGTATGCAGCAGCGAACGGTGCTTCTGCAGCACAAGGAGCTGGGTGGTGGTGGCTGCGTTCCCCTGGCCTCACTCAGAAGGATGCCGCGGACGTGCTCACCGACGGCTCCCTCTACGACCGCAGTGTCAACCACGCCAATGGTTGTGTCCGCCCCGCGATGTGGGTCAATCTGGAATCCGGCATCATCTGATCCTGAATCCGCAGCGCGCGGGGGAGCAGATGCGTGGCGCCGCGAAATCCGTGCAGGGGGAGAACTTCTCCCTGCATTTTTGCTGTGAAGGAGAACCGCCTCCGCCGCGGTACGGGAAGGCGTTCGTGACCGTTCGGGCAAAAAACGCGTTCTCCCTTTTCCGCCGGGGGAAAATCATGTATAATGCATGTGTGAACGAGCTCGCAGAAAGGAGGCGCGGCGCATGGCGAAGGAAAAGATCGGCATCATGGGCGGCACCTTCAATCCCATCCACAACGGCCATGTGGCGATGGCCGAGGCGGCGCAGCGCGCGGCGGGGCTGGACCGGGTGCTGATGCTGCCGGACCGGGTGCCGCCCCACAAGACCGGCATTGCCCCGGCGGAGGACCGCTGGCGGATGGTCTGTGCGGCGGTGTGGAACCACGCCGGCCTGGAGCCCTGCCGCGCGGAGCTGGACCGGGAGGGCACCACCTATTCCTTTGACACGCTGACCAACCTGCACAGCCTGTACCCGCGCGCCGAGCTGTACTTCATCATCGGCACGGACACGCTGATGCAGCTGAAGAGCTGGCACCGCTGGGAGGAAGTGCTGCGGCTGTGCACCTTCCTGGTCTGCCCCCGCACGACGGCGTACCGGCCCGAGGAGATCAACGCGGAGCGCAAGCGGCTGACGGCCCTGGGCGGGCGCTTTCAGCCGGTGGCCATGCCGGTGATCAACGTCTCCTCGACGGAGCTGCGCGACGCCATCGCCGCGGGGAAGCCGACGCCGCTGCTGCACCCCGCGGTGCGCGAATACTGCCTGCTGCGGGGCTTCTACGGCGCGGAGCCGGGCTGTGCTGAGGCGGAGGGCTGGCTGGCGGAGCTGTTCCGGACGCTGAACCGCCACCGCTTCGTCCACTCGCTGTGCGTGGCGGGGACGGCGCGGATGCTGGCCCGCATCCACGGTGTCAGCCCGGAGAAGGCGGAGACGGCGGCCCTGCTGCACGACTGCGCGAAGTGCATGCCGCTCCGGGAGATGCAGCGCGTCGCGGCGGAGCGCCGGCTGACCGAGGACGAGTTCATCCTGGGCAGCAGCGCCATGCTGCACGCGCCGGTCGGGGCCTGCCTGTGCCGGGAGGTCTACGGGGTGGAGGATCCGGAGATTCTGCACGCGATCGCCTGCCACACCACCGGGCAGGCCGGCATGAGCAAGCTGGATCTGATCGTGTGGCTGGCGGACAAGATTGAGCCCACCCGCGAGGCCCGCCCGGAGATCGTGAAGGGCCGCATGATGGCCCCGCTGTCGCTGGAGAAGGCGACGCTGACCGTGATGGAGGCCTCCGCGGCCTATGTGATGAGCCGCGGCCGCGGCATGCATCCGGCGACCATGGATGCCATCGCGTGGCTGAAGCAGGAGATCGCGGGTTGAGGGGAGAATGAGGCGCAGCGGCGGAGCACGAAGCGGCTTCGGCAGCGCTTCCACCGGAGACACCGTGCGCTTCTCATTGCTTTCTTGATAAATGGCTTGTTGCGTGATTCGGCTTGATCCTACTTTTCGTGACCGAAAAGTAGGCAAAAGGTCCTGGGGGGGCCCTTGC
>CAMNHF010000162.1 GCA_946538975.1 uncultured Clostridia bacterium
TGGCGCACAGCGCCTGAGAGGGCCCGCCGGAATCATGCATACCGAGTATCTCCCCGTCCTCACCACTGAGAAGTAACTGTCATGGTTCGGGAGGCGCGGATCTCCGGCAGCAAAGCAGCCCGGAGCCGGCGGTTTCCCTCTCAGTGCCCCCCGTCCCGGTAGCCGATGGCGTCCAGGATGCGGTCCGTCACGCGGGCGGTCATCAGGGAGAAGGCTTCGGTCACGTGCGGGGTCTCCAGGCCCAGGATATAGCGGCTCAGCTGCTCCACCTCCAGGGCGTAGTTGTTCGGCACAGTGACTGTCCGGATCTCGCGGACGCCGCCGCGGGTCACGGTGTAGGGAATCTCGCCGCACTGGTTGAACTCCGCCGGGGAGGAAATGCTGCCCTCCGTGCCCACGATGAGGAAGCGGTCCAGCCGGCCCTCCGGCAGCAGCATGCCGCAGTCCAGCTTGGCCACCGCGCCGCCGTGGTAGAGCAGCAGGGCCGTGGTGTACAGGTCGATGTGCTTCTCCGAGAACTGCGCCGCGGCGCGCACCTCATCCGGCTCCCGGCCCAGCATCCACAGCGCCATGCTGACCGTGTAGCAACCCAGGTCGAACAGGGCGCCGCCAAAGGTCTCCCGGCGCAGGCGGATGTCCGTGTCCGGGCGCCGGCCGGTGAGGAAGGCGGACTCCAGATAGCGCACCTCGCCGATCGCGCCGGCGTCCAGCTCCGCCTTGACCGCCTGCACAAAGGGGCTGTGCAGATAGGCGAAGGCCTCCATCAGGCAGACGTCGTTTGCCGCCGCGGCCCGGAACATCTCCTCCGCCTGCTGTGCAGAGACGGCCAGCGGCTTCTCGCACAGCACATGCTTGCCGGAGCGCAGCGCCAGGATCGTCCACTCGCAGTGAAGGTGGTTGGGCAGGGGGATGTAGACCGCCTCCACCTCCGGATCGGCCAGCAGCGCGTCATAGCTGCCATAGGCCCTGCGAAAGCCGAACTGCTCCGCAAACGCCTCCGCCTTGTCCGGCTGCCTGCCCGCGATGGCGTGGAGCTCGCAGTGCACCGCCTGCTGCATGCCGGGGATCGTCTGCCCCCGGGCGATGTCCGCCGTGCCGAGCACGCCCCATTTCACTTTCCGCATGCCGTCCGCCTCCTTGTCCATTGTCGCCCGCGGTCACCGGCCCGCCCGGAAGATCGCCGGCAGGTCCGCCTCGTCCGGCAGCGGGCCGAGCCCGTTCATCCCGCGCTCTGCCTGCCGATCGCCTCGCCCATGCTGAACGCCTTCCTGCACTCGCCCGGGAATACTTCGTCATGGCGCCGCAGGCTTGCGTAGGCGTGCTCGTCGGCCTCCATCGCGGCGAAGGCCTCCTCCGTCATCCGGATGAGCGTGTCCAGCACCGCCCGGCTGCGGATCACCAGGAAGTGGTTCGTCTGGCTGTTGCCGCCGCTGGGCGCCTGCCGGCCCGCCGCCAGGATGCGGTCCAGTTTCTCCTGTGCCACCGGATCCGGCCTGAAATTCCGTGTGCTCCGCCTCGTGAGGATGGCCTCCAGCGCTTCCATGCCGCTCGCCTGCCTTTCTGTCAACTGTTTTGCCTGAATTTGCTAAATCTCATGATAACAGAGAAAGCGGCAAAATGCAAGCGCCCGTCGCGCGCACGGTAAAAAGGCCTTCGCCAGAATCACCGTGCGCTTCCCGCAGATCTTCTAACGGCTTGTTGCGTGATTCGGCAGTGTCCTACTTTTCGTGACCGAAAAGTAGCAAAAGGTCCTGGGGGGGCCCTTGCGCGTGGGCCCCCCCAGACCCCCTGCGAGCGCTTTTGGACACGGGATCAGGGATGAGCAAATCGCAGGTCGCAAGGCGGGCTGCCCAATGGAGGTCTGGGTGTCGCAGGGCGTGGGCTGGCGCGGATGGCGGCCGGGGTTCGCGTACCAGATGAAAAAAAGCCCCAAAACGGCCTTTTAGGAAAGATGAGGGTTCGGGGGAAGGAAACCCTTTTCGGCCACGAAAAGGGTTTCCTTCCCCCGAAAAACCTGCGTTCATCCGCCTCATCCCATCACCGCAGCCAGCACAGCGTCGAAGGCGGGCTTGGTGCGCATGTCTGCGTCGAAGAGCAGCGGGTAGCTGTCCTCCTTCCGGAAGAAGCGCAGCCAGGTGAAGCGGTCCGTCACGCCCCAGAGCGTGGCGCTGCCGATCTGCGCGCCCTCCCGCTCAAGCCGCAGGAGCATTGCAAAGAAATCCCCGTAGGCGCGGGCCAGCGCGGCCTGGCTCTCCGCGTCGGCGCCGGGGCAGTGGATGTCCATCTCCGTGATGTGCAGCACCAGCCCCAGCTCCGCGTAGGCGCGGGCCCCGGCCTCGAAGGCGGGCAGGTTCCAGCGGCGCAGCTCCATGTGCGTCTGCATCCCCATGCCGTCCACCAGCCCTTCCGCCTGGAGGCGCCGCAGCAGCTTCCCGATCGCCGCCTGCTTGTCGGGGAAGTAGCTGTTGTAATCGTTGTAGAAGAGCTGCTGCCCCTCCGCCTGCCCCCTGCGCGCCGTCCGGAACGCGGCCGCGAGGAAGGCGCTGCCGGTGGTCTCATACCAGAGCGAGCGCGTGCGCAGCCCGTCCTCGCCGCCCTGGGAGGTCTCCACCGCCTCGTTGACCACGTCCCAGCAGTACACCACGCCGGGGTAGGCGGTGTTCACATGCGCCATCACCTGCAGGATGTAGCTCTCCTGCCGCGCCAGCACCGTTTCCGCGTCCGCCAGGGGCGCGTCCGGCGCGTCGCTCCAGTCCTCGGCGAAAAACCAGCGCGGGGTCTGGTTGTGCCACACCAGCGTGTGAAAGCGCACGCGCAGGCCGCTCTCCCGCGCGAAATCCAGCATGCGGTCCGCCGAATCGAAGCGCAGGCCGCAGCGGACCGGATCGCCCAGGGCCAGCGTCGCCTCCCGGTCCAGCAGGCGCTCCGGCTTCATCTCGTTCTCCGCCGTCAGGGACGTGAACTGCCGCCGCAGCAGCTGCCGGTGCCGCTCGTCCCGGAGCATGTACCCGTTCACCGCCGCGCCAAAGAGAAAATGACCGCGGCAGGCCTCCCCCACCGACGGGGCCAGCAGCGCATCCTGCGCCATCGCAAACAACTCCCCTCTCACTGTGCCGTACCATATCATTGTGCGGCCAGTCCGCACCGGATAAGCATAGCACAAGCCGCTTTTCTTTGCGATGCAAGTATCTGTCCACTCATGCCATTCTTCAGGCCCATTCTTCAGGCGGCGGCACCTTTTCCCCATAGAAAAACCGCGGGCCGGACAGGCAGCCCGCGGCGGGATTCATCCGATGGGAATCAGCCGATCAGCAGGGGCGCATCAGATCGCCGGCAGCAGGATGATAAGGCAGATGCTTTACAGTCTCGCCACGCCGCTGTCCCGCGCAGCCTGGGCCACCGCTGCGGCCACCGCCGGGCCGATCCGCTTGTCGAAGGCCAGCGGCAGGATGTAGGTGGCGCTGAGCTCCTCGTCGGAGACCAGGCCGGCCAGGGCGTGGGACGCGGCCTGCTTCATGGCCTCGTTGATGTCGCGGGCCCGCACGTCCAGCGCGCCGCGGAACAGGCCGGGGAAGCACATCACGTTGTTGATCTGGTTGGGATGGTCGCTGCGGCCGGTGCCCACCACCGCCGCGCCCGCGGCCAGCGCCTCATCGGGCTCGATCTCGGGCGTGGGGTTCGCCATCGGGAACACGATCGCGCCGGGCGCCATGGAGCGCACTATGTCCTGGCTGACGATATGCGGCGCGCTCACGCCGATGAACACGTCCGCGCCCGCCATCGCGTCGGCCAGCTTGCCGGAGAGCTTCTCCGGGTTGGTGATGGCCGCCATCTCGGCCTGCGCGGGGTTCATCTGCTCGCCCTCGCACAGGATGCCGAAGCGGTCCACCATCTTCATGTGCCGGGCACCCAGGTTCAGCAGATGCTTGCCGATGGCGATGCCCGCGCTGCCGGCGCCGTTGATGACCACCCGGACCTCGCCGATGTCCTTGCCCACCACCCGCAGGGCGTTGAGCAGGGCCGCGCCCACGACCACGGCCGTGCCGTGCTGGTCGTCGTGGAAGACGGGGATGTCGCAGATTTCCTTGAGGCGGCGCTCGATCTCGAAGCAGCGCGGGGCGGCGATGTCCTCCAGGTTGATGCCGCCGAAGGAGCCGGAGATCAGGTAGACGGTGCGCACGATCTCGTCCACGTCCTTGGAGCGGATGCAGATCGGGAAGGCGTCCACGTCGCCGAAGGCCTTGAACAGCGCGCACTTGCCCTCCATGACGGGCATGCCCGCCTCCGGGCCGATGTCGCCCAGGCCCAGCACGGCCGTGCCGTCGGTGATGACGGCCACCATGTTGTGCCGGCGGGTCAGTGTGAAGGACTTGTCATAATCCTTCTGGATCTCCAGGCAGGGCTGGGCCACGCCGGGCGTGTAGGCCAGCGAGAGATCCTCCTTGTTGCGGACGGGCACGCGGGAAATGACCTCGATCTTTCCCTGCCATTCGCCATGCAGGCGCAGAGATTCCTCGGCATAGTTCATAGGGCAGACCTCCTGTTCGATTCATGACAAAAGCATTATATAACCATTTCCCGGGCATCGCATTGTGCGAAATGCTGAAATTGCCCAATCACCCCGTTCTTCGCATCATTTGCCGCGTGTTCACAGGGATTGCGCAGGGCCGGGCTGACACGGGCCGATGCATCAAAGCCGCTTCAGCCGACCACGCCGGGGAC
>CAMNHF010000163.1 GCA_946538975.1 uncultured Clostridia bacterium
CCTGACCGAGCTGCACGAGAGCAGCGCCGCCGGGGCCGAAGCCGCCTCCCTGGCCGTGGAGGCCGCGGAGACCGCCCTGCGCGCCGCCCAGCGCGAGGCCGAGATCGCCGTGCAGGCCGAGGAGGACGCCCAGACCGCCCTGGACGCGCACAAGTCCTCCGTGATGGACGCCATGAACCGCCGCAGCGATCTGCGCGACAGCCAGACCCGGCTGAAAACCATGCTCTCCCAGATGCAGACCCGTCTGGACGAGGTGGAGCAGAGCAGCGGCGAATTGCAGACCCGCGAGGGCGAGCTGCTGTCCGCGCTCACGCAGGCGGAGGCGCGGCTGAACGAGGAGCGCGGCCGCCAGACTGCCCTGGAGGAGGGCGAGGAGGCCGCCCGCGAAGCCCTGCGGGAGGCGGAGGCGGAGACCGTCCGCATCCAGGCCCGCGGCGAAAAGCTGAACGCTGCCCTCGGCGAGAAGCAGAGCCGCCTGCGGCTGATGAACGAGTGGACGCGGGAGATGGAGGGCTACAGCCAGTCCGTCCGCCGCGCCGTGCAGTACGCCCGCGAGCATTCCATCGGCGGCGTCCGCGGCACCCTGGCGCAGCTGATCCAGGTGCCCGCCCGCTTTGAGACCGCCATCGACATGGCCCTCGGCGCCGCCCTGCAAAATATTGTCACCGACACCGAGGAGACCGCCAAGCAGCTGATCGACTACCTGAAGCGCGACCGGCTGGGCCGCGCCACCTTCCTGCCCATCAGCGCCATGCGGCCCAAGCTGCTCAGCGAGCGGGAGCGCCAGGTGCTGTCCCTGCCCGGCTGTCTGGGCCCGGCCAGCGAGCTGGTCAAGTGCAGCGACGACTTCCGCGGCATTGTGGAAAACCTGCTGGGCCGCACCGTGATCGCGGACAATCTGGAGCACGGCATCGCCATCATGCGCGCCGGCGGCCATTCGTTCCGCCTGGTGACGCTGGACGGCGAGGTCATGCACTCCGGCGGCTCCATGACCGGCGGCTCGGTGCAGAGCCGCAGCGTGAACCTGCTCAGCCGGGAGCGCGAGGCCGCGGAGCTGGGCGAGCAGGTGAAGCAGGGGCTGGCCGAGCGGGATCGCCTGCGGGAGGAATTTGCCGCGTCCCAGCAGAAGCAGAAGACCGCCCGCGACCAGCTGAACAGCGCCCAGTACGCCCTGCATCAGCAGGAGATCGCCGTCGCCCGCGAGGCGGAGCGCACCGCCGGGGCCCGCGGCGATCTGGAAAACCACCGCGCCCGCATGGCCGAGACCGACGAGGCCGTCGCCCAGCTGCAGGAGGCCATCGCGGAGATCACCCGCCAGCTGCAGGAGCTGGACCGCGTGGAGGAGACTGCCGCCGCCGACCCCGCCGAGCTGGAGAAGCGCACCGGGGAACTGCAGCAGCTGGTGCAGGCCGCCCGCGCCAAAGCCCAGGCCGCCCAGGACAAGGTGCTGCAGGGCAGCCTGGACGTCAGCGAGAAGCGCCACGCGCTGGACGTGATGCGCCGGGATTCCAGCCGCTATGCCGAGGACTGCGCCGCCCTTGCCCGCCAGGCGGAGGAACGGGCGGAGCAGCTAAGGACGATGGCCCGGGACGACGAGGCCGACGGCGCCGAGGACGGCCGCATTCAGGCCGAGGTGAAGCAGCTGCAGCAGCGGCAGGCGGAGAAGGAATCCGCCATCCGCGCCCTGGAGGAGCAGCGCAGCGGCCTGCAGGAACGTCTCCGGACGCTGCTGAGTGATGTGGAGGCCCTGCACGCCGCCCTCACCCGGGACAGCGACCGCAGCCACCGCGTCGAGATGCAGCGCGCCCGCACGGACAACGAGCTGCGCGCCTTGCAGGACCGCGTCTGGAACACCTGGGAGCTGACCTACGCCGGGGCGGAGGAGTTCCGCCAGAAGGAGGGCTTCAACGAGCGCGAGGCCGACCGCCGCGCCTCCGAGCTCTCCGCGAAGATCCGCGCCCTGGGCAATGTCAACGTGCACGCCGTGGAGGAGTACGCCGACACCAAGGCCCGCTGGGATGAGCTGAACACCCAGCTGGACGACCTGCGCAAGGCAGAGCGCGACCTGCGCGAGCTGATCGATGGCCTGCTGAGCCAGATGCGCACGACCTTTGTGTCCAGCTTCACCCTCATGCAGGGGTACTTCTCCGAGACCTTCACCCGCCTCTTCGGCGGCGGCCACGCGGAGCTCTCCCTGACCGACCCGGACGATCCGCTGAACTGCGGCATCGAGGTCAACGCCCAGCCCCCGGGCAAGAAGCTGCAGCTGCTCTCCCTGCTCTCCGGCGGCGAGCGCGCCCTGTGCGCCATCGCGATCCTCTTCGCGATGCTGAAGCTGAAGCCCACCCCCTTCTGCATCCTGGACGAGATCGAGGCCGCCCTGGACGACGCGAACATCGGCTACTACGCGGACTATCTGAAGGAATATTCGGAGTCCACCCAGTTCATCGTCATCACCCACCGCAAGGGCACCATGGAGCGCTGCAACGCCCTCTACGGCGTCGCGATGGAGGAGCAGGGCGTCAGCCGGATGGTCTCCGTATCGCTGAAGGATTATCAGGAGTGAGGAACGCCCTCGTTTCCGATTCATTTCTCAATCCTCTGTTTGGCCATTCTTTCCATTGACAAAGCGGGGGAAATGTGATATACAAACGAAAATCCCACGGCAGCGCAATCGGGGCGGCTGCGGGGGACGGCGCGTGAGAACGGAGGAATCGCCATGGCCTTTTACTACCAGGAGCCCTGCCACACCTTCAGCGAGTATCTGCTGATCCCCGGCTACACCAGCGAGGAGTGTGTGCCGCAGAACGTGACATTGAAGACCGCGCTGACCCGTTACCGCGCCGGCGAGGAGCCCGCGATCAGCCTGAACATCCCGCTGGTGAGCGCGATCATGCAGGCCGTCTCCGATGACAAGCTGGCCATCGCGCTGGCCCGCGAGGGCGGCATCTCCTTCATCTACGGCGCCCAGTCCATCGCGGACGAGGCCGCCATGGTCGCCCGCGTGAAGGGCTACAAGGCCGGCTTCGTGGTGTCCGCGTCCAACCTGACCCCGGACCACACCCTGGCCGACGTGCTCGCGCTGAAGGCGAAGAACGGCTTCTCCACCGTGGCCATCACCGACGACGGCACCGCCACGGGCCTGCTGCTGGGCCTGGTGTCCAGCCGCGACTACCGCGTCAGCCGCATGTCCCCGGACACGCCCGTGCGCGACTTCATGACCCCCATCGAGAAGCTGGTGACCGCCCCCGCGGACACCTCCCTGAAAGAGGCCAACGACATCATCTGGGATCACAAGCTGAACACCCTGCCCATCGTGGACGCGGACGGCCGGCTGATGTACTTCGTCTTCCGCAAGGACTACGCCAGCCACAAGGAGAACCCGCTGGAGCTGCTGGACGACAAGAAGCGCTATCTGGTCGGCGCGGGCGTCAACACCCGGGACTACCGGGAGCGGATCCCCGCCCTGCTGGAGGCCGGCGCGGACGTGCTGTGCATTGACTCCTCCGAGGGCTACACCTGCTGGCAGGAGAAGACCCTCCGCTGGGTGCGCGAGACCTACGGCGACAGCGTGAAGATCGGCGCGGGCAATGTGGTGGACCGCGACGGCTTCCTCTTCCTGGCCCGGGCCGGCGCGGACTTCGTGAAGGTCGGCATCGGCGGCGGCTCCATCTGCATCACCCGCGAGACCAAGGGCATCGGCCGCGGCCAGGCCACCGCGCTGATCGAGGTGTCCGCGGCCCGCGACGAGTACTTCCGCGAGACCGGCATCTATGTGCCGATCTGCTCCGACGGCGGCATCGTGCACGATTATCACATGACCCTGGCGCTGGCCATGGGCGCGGACTTCCTGATGATGGGCCGCTACTTCGCCCGCTTCGACGAGAGCCCCAGCCCCCGCGTGATGGTCAACGGCGTCTATATGAAGGAATACTGGGGCGAGGGCTCCAACCGCGCCCGCAACTGGCAGCGCTACGACCTGGGCGGCGCCAGCCGGCTGACCTTCGAGGAGGGCGTGGACAGCTACGTCACCTACGCCGGCCCCCTGCACGACAATGTGGAGATCAGCCTGTACAAGGTGAAGAGCACGATGTGCAATGTGGGCGTGACCAATCTGGCCGACCTGCGCGCGAAGGCGAAGATCACGCTGGTCTCCTCCACCTCCATCGTGGAGGGCGGCTATCACGACGTGACGCTCCGCTCCACCCAGTCCCCCAACCGCTGAGATGCAGAGAGGTTCCCGCGGGAGCCTCTCTTTTTCTCCTCATTCATTCCTGCTCAGTGTATGGGGGAAGGCAACCCTTTTCCTGGAGGATGGCTTTCCTTCCCCCATGCCCCCATCTTTCCGAAAAGGCCTTTCCTCTTTCCTTCTGGGGCAGAAGGCCGAAAAATTCGCTCTTGCAATTCCCCCGGATTCATGCTATGATACACGGGAATACGCACCTCCGCGTTTTGGGCGCTTGTGCCGGCAACGGCGGCTCCCCGGGTGGCGAGAGCCATCGCGCGCGGAGGGAGGTACAACAAGGCGCCGACCTCATCGGCAGAGTAAGGAGGAACCCACAATGGCAGTCATTTCCATGAAGCAGCTGCTGGAAGCTGGCGTGCACTTCGGCCACCAGACCCGCCGCTGGAACCCCAAGATGGCGCAGTACATCTTCACCGAGCGCAACGGCATCTACATCATCGACCTGCAGAAGACCGTCCGCAAGGTGGATGAAG
>CAMNHF010000164.1 GCA_946538975.1 uncultured Clostridia bacterium
GTCGGATTTTCCTCCGCCTGCCGCGCCGCCGAAAAACGCTTCGTACTCTCCGCGCCGCATGAATTCCCGCTGCCTCGGCTGCGGCTTCCATACAACGTTCATGCTTATCTCCCCCATCCGCTGCCAAAGCCGCTGCTGCCGAATCCGCCGCCAAATCCGCTCTTTTTCTTCCTGCTGCTCGACCTCCTCCTGCTGCTCGATCCGAAGCCGCTGCCCCAACTGCTGCTCCCGAATCCGCTCTTCTTCTTGCTGCTGTTGTAATTTCCGGCGTCGGCGTCCACGTTCTTCCATTTGCTGATTGTGCTCTCACTCAGCCCCATCTTCTTGAGAAGCCTCGTGATCCTGTTCAGCTCCGACGTGTTTCTCTCCTGATACGCCTGCCTGTACTTGGGCTTCCAATAACTGGTCAACGACGATTTCACCGATTTCGTTCCCTTTGTCTTGAACAGCTGCTTCTGCACCGCCAGGGCTCCGTTGATGTCACCATCCTCCAGCAGCGCGTTCATCTGTGCCGCCGTGTACGGATTGGCTTTCGCGTCCGCTGCAGCCTGCTGGTCCATGATCTGTTCATACGTTATGGCCTGCACATCTCCGCCCGCCAGCGCTTCGTTCTCGTCTCCCGCCTTGGCGTCCTTCTTTCTGACGCTCTCCACGGCCGCCACCACATTGGCCATGCCCATGCCGTCGCTGACCATGGCATTGATCAGCCGGTTGTATGCATCCACGTCGCCTTCTTCGATGGCCGTTGCCGCCTGCCTGATCCTTGGATCTCCGGTCTTCATCCAGCTGCGCAGCGCCGAATTGATCTGGCTCGCCGTCTTCCCGGCCTTGGCCAGCCGGTTGTACATCCTGACATAGGTGTCCTTGTCGCCCCGCTGCAGCGCCTCGCCCATATACCTGGCGCCAACTGTCAGCGTAACGTCCCCGGTCGTCATCCCCTCCAGCCCCCGGCCGGAGATGATGTCATCTACGTACTTGATAGCGCTGTCCTTGATGTTCGACAGGTTCCCATACGGGATGCCGACCATCGAAGCGCTGCTCTTCAGGAAACTGTCTACCGCCTTTCCTGCTTTCTGCCACTTCTGATCCGCCGTCAGGCTGCTGTCTGCAATGATCGTCGCCGTGTTGCCCAGCTTATAAACGCTCTGGTACAGGTCGTTAATCATGCTCACGCCGCTGGCCTCGATGTCGTACGGCGCCTTGCCCTCTGCAATGCCCGCGATCAGCTCAAACAGCTCGCTGCCGCCTGTGACCATGCCGGCCATGCTGGACAGCGCGTCCTTGGAGAGCTGCGCCGTCACGCTGCCCGCCGTCAGCTCGCCCTTGTCGTCCTGGTATGGTTCGGGCTTGTGCAGCACAGCCTTGCCCACCGCCGTCATCAGCGCCAGCACCACCGCACTTACCACCTGGCTGCTGATGGCCCGCGTCAGCTTCACCTTCGCCCGGTCCAGCTCCGCCTTGTTCTCCGCGCTCTTGTTCTCGTTGTAAAGCCGCTTCTGCGTCGAATAGTCCGCCACCGCGTCGAAGACGATGTTGAAGTTCTGGAAGCTCTGCGTCTTGTACATCGTCATGGACTTGGCTGCCGTGTTATTGCTGCGCAGGATGTGCGGCCGCTGCATCACGCCGTACTCCGGCTGCGTCATCTCCAGGCTTTGCTCCCATTTCCTTGCGACGGCCTGCCAATATTCCTCGCTTCCACGTTTCAGGTTGGGCTGCTCGTCCTCTATCGCGTACTGAGCCGCGCCCCACAGCATCTTGACGGTCGCGCGGTCCATCATGGCGATGGGCTTATTCAGGAAGCTCGACGTCTGCTCGATGCCGCCGCTCTGCAGGTTTGCGTTCATGGCCTGAATGTTGGCGTCGCTGCGCTCCCAGAATGCGCTGGTGTATTGGTTGACGATGTTCTCGTCAAACTTTCTGGGGCTCGTCAGCTGCTTCATCAGCGGCTGCCAGCCCAACACGGCCGCCGCCGTCGGGTAGCTGGCCGCCTGCTTGATGACCACGCTCACGTTCGCGCCCAGCACCGCCGGCGCCGCCTTTCCGCGCACCTTGTCGAAGAAGGAGGGATCCGCCTTTGTGCCGGTCTGCTGCAGGTCCTTCATCATGCGTTCGATGAATTCATATTCCTTGCTTCCGAATACCCTGCGCAGCGCGGCCTTCGGGCTGTCCTCATACCCGGGCATGCTGATATTGAATACCTTGTTGAAGTTGGTTACCGGTATCAACAGGCCCACGTATTGGCTTGTGCCGTTGATGGTCCGGTTCACCACGTCCAGCATGCTTTCAAGCATCATGGGGTTGCTGGCGTTTTTCCTCAGCTTTGTAAAGCCCATGCTCGCGATCCGGTCGTCCATCATCAGGCTTTCAAAGTCCGTCGCCAAGTAGTTCTTGTCGCGCCGGATGGGGAAGTAATTCTCCACCGTAAACCTGTGCCAGCCGTTCAGCTTCATGCTCACGTCGTTCAGCTTCGGCGTGATATACTCCTGGTATTTCACCCAGGCGTCAGCCCAGGCTTTGTCGTATTCCGTCGCCATGCCGATGATCCGCTTCATGTCTGCCGGTTTCAGGTACATGCGCTCCGCTCGGTCCCACGCTTCCTTGCGCTTCCCCTGCATCCACAGCTTGTAGTCCGGCACGGTCAGGCCGTTCTTCATACCGTCGATGTTCTGCTGGTTCCTGCTGTGCATCAGGATGGTAGTCAGGAACTCGTGCGTCATTTTGAAGGTTCCGTACCGGCTGCCCTGGATCCCGGTGTCCACGATCTCGGCCTTCTTACCGGTCCACTTCTTGAACTCTTTCGCGTTGTCGCCGGTCAGCAGCGGTTCAAAGAACTTTGTGGAGTCCATCTTGGTCTTGTTCGCTACGCGCTGGCCGTCGCTCAGATCTTCATTGAGACGGTGCACCGCGTTGTTCGTCCTGAAGCCCGCGATCTTCTCCAGCTCTCGCTGCGGCGTCAGGTGCTCGGTCACCAGGTCATTCGCCACCTTTTTGATGCCGGTCGTCGCCCTGGGCTTCTGCGCATTCACGGTATCCACGAAGCTGTGCCCTTCAATCAGCACATCCGTGTGCTGCTGCCTGCCGATCATCTTTGTCGCGTTCTCGATCTGGTGCAGCGCCTGCGTCATGACGTTCGATACAAATTGCAGCTCTTCGCTGTCCAGCTTGTTAATGGTCTTGTCCTTCAGGATGTCGCAGGCTTCCTGCATCATCTCGATGGTGCCCTCGTCGTAGGCGTCCTTTGCCAGGCTGTTGGTGTCGTTCTTCAGTTCGCGCACCGCCCGCATCCAGCTCTCGGTCGCCTGCGCCGCCTTTCTCGTGTCCGCGCCCTGCACGGCCTCCACCAGGTTCAACAGCTGCCTTACTTTGTCCAGCGGCACATAAGCAGTATTGCTGGGCTTTTCCAGCATGCGCTTCATTTTGCCTTCCAGGGTCTTGATGTTCTTGCGGGCCATCGCATCAGCCGCCCGCTTCTCCGCACGCTCTTTGTTCCTCCTCCTGTCATCCCTGACGGCCTGCTCCTGGTTCTTCTTGTTCTCCTTCTTCAGGATCCGGATGGTGTTCTCCAGGTATGCCGCACGGTTATCTTTGCTGTTCAGCTCCCCGCGCAGCCTCTCCGCCTCATTATGCGCCTCGGTCATCTCCTGACTGAGCCGCAGGCTCTCGGCCCGCGCCTGCTTCAGCTCCTCCTTCAGCTGCGTCTGCCCGGCCGCCGCCGCGTTTTCGCGCTGGAATCCCTCGGCCCGCGCTGCCCGCGTCGCGTCGTTCGCCTGGCGCACCTGTGCCTCCAGCTCCTGCGTGTGCGCGATCTCGTTCTGAAGCAGCTTGTTCAGGCTGTCCACCTTGCTGTTCGCCTTCTTCAGCGCGTCCCTCGTCCGCTTCGCCGCGTCGTTCTCCGTGCTCCCGCTGTAATACTCGGCCATCACGCGCAGCGCCTCGCCGCGCACAAAGTCCCTGGTCACCGGGTCCCAGTTCACCGTCGTGTCGCTGTTCTGCTTCACAAAGTCGCGGATCGCCTGCGCCCGCTCCAGCCAGTGCATGTCCGCTTTGAACAGGTCCGGATCCACGCTGTGCAGCTCGTCCCAGCCGTGCCCGTCCAGGTGCAGCGCCCCGGCCCGGTTCGCCGCCGCCTCGTCCGTATACACCCTGGTAAAGCCCACCAGCGCGTTCCGGAAGTCCCGCATCTCCGCGCTGCCGCCCATCTCCTTCTGTATATCCCGGTTCAGGTAGATGCCCTTGCTCAGCGCTGCCTTGACGTCAAAATAATGCTCGTCATGCAGATGCTCGCTGATCGTCTCCCCGATCAGCCCCCTGAGCTCGTTCAGCGCCTTGTTGACGGCCTCTTCCGCGACCGCAGCACTATTCCTACCCGGCCCAAAACCACCATTGTCATCCTGAGCCGCGCCGCCCTCATCTGCGGCGCGTGCCGAAGGATCTCCCTCGCGCTCATATTCTTCGAATATGACGGACAGCCGCTTCTCGATCTCCTTCACGTCCATCGACGTGTTCGTGTTCTCCACAATGGCCGCCGCCATTTCGCCGATGTGCTGCTTCCATTGCCCGTAATTCTCGGCCCGCTCGTGCTGCTTGCGGTCCACCAGCGCGTTCCACACGTCCACCGTCACACGCTGCATCAGTTCCGTCGAGCCGCCGGCGTTCTCCTCCCGCCGCTCCTGCCTCTCCCCGCCCCG
>CAMNHF010000165.1 GCA_946538975.1 uncultured Clostridia bacterium
GAAGGGGAGGGGAAAGCATGAGCGATCTGCTGGTCGTCAAGGACCTGAAAAAGTATTTTTCAACCCCTGCCGGGCAGCTCCGGGCGGTGGATGGCGTCAGCTTCACCATTCCCAGGGGACGCACGATGGGCGTGGTGGGCGAATCCGGCTGCGGAAAGTCCACCCTTGGGCGGGCGATCCTCCAGCTGCACAAGCCCACCGGCGGCGAGGTCCTGTTTGACGGGCAGGACGTGGCCGCCATGTCAAAGGCGCAGTTCAATAAGATCCGGCCAAGGATGCAGATGATCTTCCAGGATCCCTATTCCAGCCTGAACGGCCGCATGACCGTGCAGCAGCTGATCGCGGAGCCGCTCATCGTGAACAAGGTGTGCAAAAGCCGCCGGGAGATCGACGAAAAGGTGGAGAAGATGATGGACACCGTGGGCCTGGCCAAGCGGCTGACGCTGGCCTATCCCCACGAGCTGGACGGCGGCCGCCGACAGCGCATCGGCGTGGCGCGGGCGCTGATCCTCGATCCGGCGTTCATCGTGTGCGACGAACCGGTGTCCGCGCTGGACGTGTCCATCCAGGCGCAGATCCTGAATCTGCTGATGGATCTGCAGGAGGAGCTGGGGCTGACCTACCTGTTCATCACCCACGATCTGTCGGTGGTGAAGCACATCTCCCAGGAGATCATGGTGATGTACATGGGCAAATGCGTGGAGAAGGCATCGGCGGAGGAGATCTTCCTTCATCCGACCCATCCCTATACCCGGGCGCTGATGGACGCCATCCCCATCCCAAGCATCGAATCCAAGCACAAGGTGCGCCAGATCATCCAGGGCGAGGTCACCAGCCCCATCAACCCCAAGCCGGGCTGCCGGTTCGCCGCGCGCTGTCCCCACGCCATGGAGCGCTGTACCCGCGGGGATGTTGAGATGCGCGAGGTGTCCCCGGGACACCTGGTCGCCTGCACGCTGGAGGAGGGACAGAGGCATGACTGAGATGCAAGAAAACAGGTATATCTGGCCCTATGCCAACGAGTCGGGGCAGCGGGAGACGCTTTCCTGCGACGTATTGGTGCTGGGCGGCGGTCTGGCGGGCTGCTTCGCCGCCATCGCCGCGGCCCGCGCCGGGCAATCGGTGATCCTGGTGGAAAAAGGCGCGGTGGAGAAGAGCGGCTCGGCGGGCACGGGCTTCGATCACTGGGAGTCCGCCTGCACCAATCCCTGCTCGAAGGTCACGCCGGAGGAGATCGCCTGGGCCTATGTGCGGGAGCAGGACGGGTATTCCAACGGCATACTGCACTATATCGAGTGCCGGGAAGGCTATGACCGGCTGCTGGACATGGAGTCCTTCGGCGGAAAGATCCGGGATACCGAGGGCGAATTCAAGGGCGCGGCCTTCCGGGACGACGAGACGGGCCTGATGTTCGCCTACGACTACACCAACCGCTTTACCCTGCGGGTGTGGGGCACCACCTTCAAGCCCGCTTTGCGCAAGGAATTGACCCGGCTGGGCGTGAAGGTGCTGGACCGCACCGAGGCCACCGCGCTGCTGGTGGAGGAAAGAGCGGGCGTTCGGCGCGGCGCGGGCGCCATGGGCATGGATGTGCACACCGGCAAATTCTATGTGTTTAGATCGAAATCGACGGTGCTGTGCATGTCCCGTCCGGCGCGGGTGTGGCTGTTTAATCCGGACACCGTGGGTCTGTGCGAGTTCAGACCCATGCAGTCCATCGGCAGCGGACATGCGATGGGCTGGCGCGCCGGCATGGAGTTTACGATGATGGAAAAGTCCGTCCGCGCGGAGTTTTCCGCCGCGGGACGCAGCTTTCCACCCTATGGCACCGGCAACAACCACAACACCTGGTACGCCGCCACGATGGTGGATGCCAGAGGGGTGGAGATCCCCTATGTGGACCGGGACGGCAACGAGCTCAAGACCGTGGATGAGCGCTACCGTCCCGCGCCGGGACAGAAGTTCTTCCTGAAGGGCGGCGTGATCGACGATCCGAAGTATGAATACAGGGGCCCGGAAACTCTGCCCTTTGACGAGCTGATCCGGCGCGGCTACCAACTGCCCTTCTATGCCGACCTGTCCCGCATGCCGGAGGAGGAGCGCCGCGTGATCTGGGGCATGATGGTGGGCCAGGAGGCCAAGACCCAGGTGCCCATCTATCAGAACTATACCCGTCGGGGCTTCGACCCGGAAAAGCACATGCTGCAAGGCTACGGTACGGGCTGGCAGTCCGCCAATTTCCTGGAGCAGGAGCGGCAGTTCTTCGGCGCGCCCGGCGGCATACTGCACGACTGGGATCTGATGACCAACATCGAGGGCGTCTATGCCGCGGGCGACCAGCTGTTCGCCTCCGACTGCGCCGGCGCGGCTTGCGCCACGGGCTACTATGCCGGGCGCAAGGCGGCGGCCCGGGCGGGGGGCATGGCGCAGCTTCCGGATTTCGAACCCGGCGACGCCGACCGCGAGCAGACGCGCCTTCTGGCCCCGCTGTACGCGGACAAGGCCAACGGCCTCTCCTGGAAAGAGTTGAACGCCGCCATCGCCAAGGCCATGCAGAACTACTGCGGCGGCGTGCGCTGCGAGGCACTGCTCAAAGAGGGGCTCGACCTGCTGAAGCGCTTCGAGGAGGAGATGGTCCCGAGACTGACGGCGGATAATCCGCACGACCTGATGCGGATCCACGAGGTGCTGGACATCCTGACGGTCTCTCAAATCGTGCTGCACGCGAGCCTGGCCCGCCATTCCAGCTCCGCGCCGCTGTTCTTCCGCCGCAGTGACTATCCGGAAATGGACCCGGAGGCCGACAGGCACCACATCGCCATCCGGCAGGAAAATGGGAAGGTCCTCACGCGCGACGTGCCCCTGGACTACTTCGGCGATCTGCAAACGGAATACGAGGCGCGCAACGGCGACTATATCGAGCGCCAAAAGGGAGGCGATGGACGATGAAGCCGGTGGAATATAAGGTGTCTTTCGTGCCGTGCAGCACCCGCCCTATCCGATATGACGCAGACCTGTGCATCGGCTGCAACCGCTGCGTGAGCGTATGCCAGTGCGACATCCTGCTGCCTTCCGCGAAAAAGGGCGAGCATCCCATCGTCATGTATCCCGGGGAATGCTACTATTGCGGCGCCTGTGTGATGGTCTGTCCGCGGCCCGGGGCCATCACCCTCACGCATCCTTTGATGAACCAGGCGAAGTTTGTTCCCGTGGTGAAATGATGGGACGTAAGAAGGAGGCAGGCTATGGATTACCAGGCTGAATACCGCGCCAAGCTGTGCACGCCGGAGGAAGCTGTGCGTGTGGTCAAGAGCGGCGACTGGATCGACTACGGCACAGCGCTGAGCATGCCGGTTCTGCTGGACCGGGCGCTGGCCGGACGCCGGGATGAATTGATGGATGTGAAGATCCGCGGCAATCTGTTGTTCGGTCCAGTGGAGGTGGCGGAGTGCGATCCCACCAAGGAGCATTTCGTCTACAACAGCTGGCACTGTTCCGCCTATGAGCGCACGCTCTGCGACCGGGGCCTCTGCTATTTCATCCCGACGATATTCCGCAACCTGGTGGCCTACTATCGCCACTTCCTGGATGTGAACGTGGCCATGATGTGCGTTGCGCCCATGGACAGGCACGGCTATTTCAACGTGTCTACTTCCATCGGCGTGGCCAAAGGCATCATGGACAAGGCCGACATCGTGATCGTGGAGGTCAACGACAGGCTGCCCCGGGTGCGCGGCGGCATGGACGAGTGCGTTCACATCTCCGAGGTTGACATGGTCGTAGAGGGCGAGCACGGCCCGCTGCCGACTCTGCCACCCATACGCGAGAGCGAAACAGACCGGCGCATCGCGGAGTGGATATTGCCACATATCGTGGACGGCGCGACCTTGCAGATCGGCATCGGCAGCATGCCCGCCGCGCTGGGGCACATCATGGCCCAATCCGACCTGAAGGATCTCGGCATGCACACGGAGCTGCTGTCGGACGCCTATCTGGAGCTGGCCAGGGCGGGCAAGCTGACAAACCGCAGGAAGCGCCACTTCAGGGGCAAGGGCGTATTCGCCACAGGCTTTGGTTCGCAGGAGCTGTATGACTGGGTGGATGACAATCCGGGCCTGATCGCGTTTCCGCTGGAATACGTGAATTCCGCCGAGGTGATCGGCCAGCATGACAACATGGTATCCATCTGCAGCTGCATCGCCACAGATCTGTACGGACAGGTGGATGCGGAGAGCAGCGGCACCCGACAGATCAGCGGCACAGGCGGCCAGCTGGACTTTCTGACCGGTGCAGCCATGAGCCGGGGCGGCAAGGCCTTCCTGTGCATGCCCTCCACCTACACAGATCGCGATGGGATCGTGCACAGCCGGATTGTTCCAACCTTTTCCGGTGATATCGTCACTTCTCCTCGTAGCCAGTCCTACTTCCTCGTCACGGAATATGGCGCTCAAAACCTTGTCGGGCGCACAACGTGGGAGCGGGCAGAGCGCATCATATCCCTGGCGCACCCGGACTTCAGGGATGACCTGATAAAAGCGGCCGAGAAGCAGAAGATTTGGAGAAGCTCAAACAGGCGATAGAGGCCAATACGCTGGATGGGCAGAATGGAGTGTGGGTTCGCCC
>CAMNHF010000166.1 GCA_946538975.1 uncultured Clostridia bacterium
TCCATCCACCTCCGGCCTTCCGCGATGGCGATGGCCAGCTCGATCAGGGCGAAGGTCTTCCCGGCCTTGCTGCTGGAGACCAGCAGCATCTTGTGCCCCAGCCGCAGCACGCCCTCGATCAGCTCTGGCTTCAGCGGCGGCATCCTGTCCCAGATCTCGCCCAGGTTGACCACGGTCAGGGGCTCCACAAGCTCGTCCTCGATGTAGTGCTGCCACTCCACCCAATCACTGCAGCCCATGTCGCGTCCGACGATATATTGCCTTTTCTCGCCGCGCTGGAAGCCGGGCAGTCTGGAGAGCCGCGAGGGGTTCTTGTCCTGGGTGTCCACCTGCAGGCCGTGCTTGCGGCAGATCGTGTACAGGTAATCGACGCGCTCCTGGTACTGCTTGTAGTCCACCGCGTCGATGCGCACGATGGCGTGCAGGCTCTTGCCGCCGGAGTGCACCAGCACCCGGATCGGCAGGCGGAGATCCTGCAGCAGCGCGTACTGGGTGTCGAGATCCTGGCTGTCGCTCTCTACCAGCGCGTACCGGTGCGCTGTGATGTTCCGGTTGTTCCGCCCGGTGCCGTCCACGGGGTTGAAACAGATCCACGCGCCGGCGGCGGGGTTGTAGCTGCCGAATGTATCGGTCAGGCTGTCCGGGTGCTTGCGGAGGTTGTCCAGCAGCTCGCCGCAGGTGCGGGAGTACACGCCGCCGTAGGGCTTCAGCTTGCCGTCATCGTCCTGCATGGAGGTGGTCACGTAGCAAACCTTGTCCTCCGGATCGAACAGCGCGGAGAGGTAGTCGGTCACGTCCTTCAGCGCGCTGTAATTGTCCGCCGGAGGCGGCAGCTGCAGCACGGTGTCATCCTTGTGCCAGCCGCTGGTGTCGATGCCGTCGCTGGTGATCCAGTCGTCCCAGCCGTAGGTTTTCAGGCTGGGCGTCCAGCCTCGCTCCTGGGCCATGTGGTAGATCGTGCCCATGGAGACCTCGGTGCCGGTGTAATGCCCGAAGGTGTTCCATTTGCGCTCGCACTCGCCGGGATGGTAGCGCGCGCCGTCGGTGGCGCTCCACTCATCCCACAGGCTGCAGGGCAGGCCCTCCTTGTGGAGGGCCGCGCCTACGTTTGTCCATTCCTGATAGCTCAGGCTCGCGCAGGGGATCGCCCGCAGCAGCTCCCGGGCCTCGCCGGCGTCCATCAGAACGCCCCCTTCGTGAACGCCTTCTTCGCCACGGCCTCTTCCTTATCGAAGAAGTTCTTCACGCGATTGGTCTGCTTCGTAGTGCCGTCCTTGCCGGTGTACTCTTCCACATAGACCCGGCAGCGCCCGGTCTCGCCGTCGCAATGCACCAACTGGCGCCACTTCGTGGGCTCGCCGTGCTTCTTCAGCCCGATGGAGCGGAGGAAGGCGGCGGCCTTCCATTCCAGGCGCTCGATCAGGTAGATGTTTTCTACGCACAGGGCCTTGCCCAGGCTTCCGCCGTCCACGCGCAGGAAAACCTTCGCCATGTTGCAGGCCGGGATCTTGGCGCTTCCGTTGTACCAGCTCTGCTCCGTCTTGATGACCTCGAATGGATAGTTTCCCTCCGGCAGGATCGTGCTCTCCTCGCCGGAATATTCGCCGTCGTTCGTGATCTGGTCGTCCCAGTCAATAATGCGTTCGTCCGCCATGTTCAATCCTCCTTAAAACGGCAGGTCGTGCAGTTTGGTCTGGCAGGCGCGGTTGACGCTTTCCCATGCGTCGATCAGCACGCCCTCGATAAAATCGGTCTCATAGTCCGGGATCTGGGTCGAGAGGTCATAGTAGCCCTTCTCGGCGACCACGCCCTGGATCAGCGCGGGATCCGGCATCCGGTCGCGCATCATCAGCTGCCACAGCTGCTCCAGCAGCCTGTCCTTGTCCGGGTTGTCGCTGCGCAGGCTGTCCGGGCGCTCAGGCGCGCTGGGCTCCGGCACTTTCGCCGTCTTCTTCACGGTCGCGGCCTTCGTGGGCTTCACCGGCTTCGGCTCCGGCGGGATCTCCACCGCCTGCACAGGCTCCGCCTCGCCGAACAGATGCGCGATCTCCGCGAAATCAAACGGCATCTCGTCCGGCAGGCCGAATCGGTTCTTCGCGTCCCAGCAGGCGTTGTGGTTTGCGTACATCACGCGCGTCTGGCCGCCGCGGCCTTTCTTCGTCTTCCCGTCGCTGTCGGTGATGATGTCGGTCTTGTAATTGACGAAGAGGAGCATATCCACCCACTCTTTGATCAGCGGCGCGATGTTTTTCTCGTTCAGCTTCAGGGTGTAGCGGTCGTAGGATCCCATCTCGTCCGGCAGCTCGAACTTGCGCACGATGCTGTGGCACACCAGCACCACGTTGACGCCGCGTTCGATGATGATGTCCAGCACATCGAGCAGGCCCTGCATCTTTTGCTTGGCGAAAACGTAGCCTTTGCCATAGCCGATGTCCTCAATGTTCTCGATGTGCTTCTCCTCGCAAACGGCCTTGAAGATCAGGCGCTCCAGCCAGTCCACGGTGTCGATCACCACGGTGCCGACCTGATCCGGGTGCCCCAGCACCCAGGTCAGCTGCTCGTGCACGGCGTTCAGGCTCGCCGGCGGATCAAACCGCGCTACGTCCATGGTTTTGGTGCTGCCCTCGGTGTCGATGAACACCGCGCCCGGGAAGCGGCTGGCGAAGGTTGTTTTGCCTACGCCCTCGGTGCCGTAGATGCCGACCCGCAGCGCGCTGTGGATCGGGCCTCTGGTAATGTTCATTGAATCCTCCTTCATTCTGTGCTATACTGACTTTGGTTCTCTCTCATCCGGGCCGGTGATGCTGCTACATCGCCGGCCTATTTTTCGTCCACGCTGTCCAGGCCGAGCGCGATGCCCGAATATTTGCAGTCCTGCGCGTCGTTCCCCGGCACCTCGTGGGGGAGTGTCTGCTCGATCAGCTGCCGGTATGGGCAATGCCGCGCCTCCGTCGCGGTTTTGCTGCAGAACAGGCACTCGCTCCCGAGCAGGTGGCTCAGCAGCTCATTCAGCGCCTTGGTGGGCACGCAGCAGTAGGGCTGCACCGTGCCCGGCGCCCAGCTGGGCTCGACCTTGATGTAACAGCGCGTATTGCCGAGATCTGTTTTGATCTGCTGGAGCTTGTTGTAAGGTACCGTCGCAAGCAGCCTGTCGGTCACGCTGGCGGCCTTCGTCTCGATCAGGCGGAGGTCGCGCCAGGTGCCGTCCCCGGCCTGCAGCGCCCGCTTGTGCAGGCGCTCCAGCGCTGCGCTGAACGTGCTCACGATCCCGAATACCGTCTGCATGGCGCCGTATTCCTTACCGCTCAAAGGCGTCCTCTGGGCCATAGCCACCACTTTCCTTCCATGCTTTGTAATGCTCGGCCTTATGCTTCAGGATCCACCGCATCGTCATCCCGGCCTTGAACCTGTCCGGGATGCGGCTCTCCCACAGCTCGTCCACGGCCATGTGGTCGAGGTTCTTTTCGTTCACGCCGAGGAAGTCGGCCATGATTTCGTATTGCCAGTCATAATCCCAGACGTAGCAGAGCACCTCCTCGTGCGTCAGCGTGGAATCCGGATCGGAGCCGAACAGCTCCCACCACTCATTCACCGCCACAGCGTCCATTCCGCAGTAGCTCAAACGCTCACCCCCATCTCATGCCAGGCCCACTCTGCGGCGAGCCTGACCGCTGTCTCTTCGCTCATCCCGAGCGCGTCCATGGTTTTGGTTTCAAAGTCCCTGCTCCACCGGTCTGCCAGGCTGCAGGCGTGATAGACCGTGTCGTAGGAATATCCGATCGCCGCCGCCAGCCAATGCTGATTCAGCCCCCGGTTCCGCAGCACCACGGCGATCCAGGGCCCGAAGAACGGGATCGTGCACGTCCCGCGCGGCAGCCCCCTGGGGCGCCTGCTTGCTTCCGGCTTCGGGAGCTTCTCCTTCGGCCTGTGCCAGGCTGTGCTGCGCTTCATCCGCCGGAGGTATTCCAGCCCCCATTCGCAGGGGCTCTTGCAGTCCTCACAGAGCTGATAGCCGCCTTCCTGCGCCTTCCGGCACATGTGGATCAGCAGCGTGGATTTGTCCCGGCATTGCTTCGGGGTGATCTCCGGCGCCGGCACGGTGGCCGTCTCCACGCGGGTGATCTTCGTGTAGATCTCCTCCTCGCGCTCCGGCAGCACGATGCGGATGCCTTTCACAGGATTGTCCATCAGAAGATCCACCCCTCGATCTTGTGTGTGCGGTAGCCCACCTGGATGGTGCCCTCCGCGTTGGGCACGATGGCCCAGCGGATCAGCGCCCACTTCAGCTTGCGGGCCAGGTACCGGACGTGGCCCCACCAGCTGGGGCGCGGTTTGATGGGGGCGCACCAGTAGAGCTCCTCCACCCACCATGCATAGTCTTTCTTCATGTCGTCCTCCTTAGTTATCGTACCAGCGCAGGAAACCGATGCGCGGGATCTTCATTCTCGTCCCGACGAAGGTAAACGGGTAACCGATCCGCTCCGGGTGCAGCTTGGCCGTCAGCCGGATGGTCTGCGGATCACTCCCCAGGGCGCGGGAGATGTCCTGCGGCGTCAGGAACGCCTT
>CAMNHF010000167.1 GCA_946538975.1 uncultured Clostridia bacterium
GCGTATTCGAAGATCACCCGGCGGCCGGTCTCTTCCACATAATCCCGGCAGGCCGCCAGCACCTCGTCCATAGCGTAGGTTTTCGCGATGGGCATGGTGCGGCGGCGAATCTCGTCGTTCGGGGCGTGCAGCGACACCGACAGCGTCACCGGCAGACCCTCCTCCGCCAGCGCGTACATCTTCGGCACCAGGCCGCAGGTGGAGAGCGACACGTTGCGCAGGCTCAGGCGCAGTCCGTCCTCCTCCCGCAGCAGGCGCAGGAAGCGCATCACCGCGTCATAGTTGTCCAGCGGCTCCCCGCTGCCCATCAGCACCACATGGCTGATCTTCTCCGCATCGCCCTCGTGCGGCTCCCCCGCCAGATAGCGGTTCGCGGCCAGAACCTCCCCCAGCATCTCCCCCGCCGTCAGCGACCGCACGCAGCCGCCCAGCGTGGAGGCGCAGAAGGTGCAGCCCATCCGGCAGCCCACCTGCGTGGAAATGCACAGCGTGCAGCCGTAGTGGTAGCGCATCAGCACGCCCTCCACGCAGTTGCCGTCCGGCAGGGCAAAGAGGAACTTCACCGTACCGTCCAGCTGCGAGCGGCGCTCCTCGATGATCCGCACCGGCTGGGCAATGGCGATCTCCGCCAGCCGGGCGCGGAGGTCGCGGGGCAGGTTCGACATTCCGTCGAAATCCACGCCGCGGTGAATCCACTGGAAGATCTGCCTGCCCCGGAAGGCCGGCAGCCCCTGGCCCTTGCACCAGTCCGCGATCTCCTGCGGGAAGAGGCCCGTCAGCTCCGTCATCACGGCTTCCTCCGCAGGCGGCACAGGTAGAAGCCCAGGCCGCCGTCCCGGTCGGGCAGCAGCTGCAGGCCGCAGTCATAGCGTTCCCGCCACGCATCCGGCACGGCCGCGGGCAGCGGGGCGATCTCGAACTCGGGATGCCGCTGCAGGAAGGCCGCGATCTGCGCCTCATTCTCCCGCTTCAGCACGGAGCAGGTCGCATAGAGCAGCACGCCGCCGGCCCGCACGCAGGCGCTGACCGCGTCCAGCAGGGCCGCCTGGGTCTGCACCAGCTCCGCGGCATTCTCTTCCTTCACGCGCAGCTTGATGTCCGGCTTCTCGGCCATGTCGCCGGTGCCGGTGCAGGGGGCGTCCAGCAGCACGGCGTCCATCGTGCCGAACAGTTCCTCCCGCGGCTTCAGCGCGTCCCGGGCGACGACGCGCACATTCTCCAGGCGCAGCCGCCGCACCTGGGCCTCGATCAGCTCGGCGCGGTGGGGATGCAGCTCCCAGGCCACCACGCGGCCCGTGCCGCCCATCATCTCCGCCATCAGGCAGGTCTTGCCGCCGGGCGCGGCGCAGGCGTCCAGCACCCGCCAGCCGCGCTGCGGATCCACCGCCAGGCAGGCCAGCATGGAGCCCTCGCTCTGGATGCTGAAGGCGCCGCCGGTGAAGTCCCGGTCCTGGCCGATATTGTACACGCCGCGCAGCCGCCAGGTGTGGGGCAGGCGGCCGGGCTCGCTCTGCCAGGCCTTGCCGGAGAGCAGCTCCTCAAACTGCGCGTCGTCGCCGCGCAGCAGGTTGCGGCGGATGTGGATGGCGCTGTTCGAGGCCCGCACGGCCAGCATGCGCGCGGCGGCCTCCTCGCCCCAGTCCTCCGTCAGCGCCGCGCAGAGCCACTCCGGCGCGCTCCAGCGGACGTGAAGCGGCAGGGCGGCCAGCTTCTCCGGCGCCATGAAGGGATCCTCCTCGTTCCGGCGGATCAGGTTGCGGAGGATGCCGTTGCACACGCCCGCCAGCTCGCCCAGGCCGATCTCCCGGCACAGGTTGACGGCGGTGTTCGTGGCGGCGCTCTCCGGGATGCGGTCCTCCAGCAGAATCTGGCAGGCCGCCAGCCGCAGGATGTTGAGCAGCTTGATGTCCGTGTCCGGCTTCGCCATCACCTGCAGCAGCGCCCAGTCCAGCAGGGAGAGGTTGTCCAGCGTGTCATAGCAAAGGCGCGCGGCCAGACGGCGGTCCAGGTCGCTGAGGGTGCACTTCTCCAGCTTTTCGTTCAGCGCCAGGGAGGCATAGGCTCCGCGCTCCGTGACCTCCCGGATCACGTCCAGCGCCAGCCGCCTCGCGGGCAGGCCGTCCGTTTTCATTGGCAGGGGCTGCCGTTCATGCTGCGGGCGCTCGCCGCGGAAGGGCCTGCGTTCACCCATCGGGCGCTCACCGCGGAAGGGCCTGCGCTCACCGTCGGGGCGGTCGCCGCGGAAAGGCTTCCGCTCGCCGTCGGGACGGTCGCTATGGAAGGGCCTCCGCTCGCCGTCGGGACGGTCGCTGCGGTAGGGCCTGCGCTCGCCGTCGGGGCGGTCGCTATGGAAGGGCCTGCGCTCGCCGTCGGGGCGGTCGCTATGGAAGGGCTTCCGCTCGCTGTCAGGGCGTTCGCTGCGGAAGGGCTTCCGCTCGCCGTCGGGGCGGTCGCCGCGGAAAGGCCTGCGTTCGCCGTCGGGACGTTCGCTATGGAAGGGCTTCCGCTCGCCGTCGGGGCGGTCATGGGACCTCCCACCATTCCCGTTGAACCTGCCGCGATTCTGCGGCCTGTCCCCACGCCATTCGCGCTTTTCGGCCGGTCTCCGTCCTTCATTCCCACCGTTGTGCTGCCGCGCCGGTCTTTCGCTCCGGTGCTCCGGCTTGTCCTTCCGGTCAGGGCGCCTGGTCTCGTCGCTCATTTCGTTTCCTCTTCTCCCGCTGTCTCACTGACAAAGGTGCCCGCCAGATTGTGGCCCCTGAGATAATCCTTCGCATTCATCGCGCGGCTGCCGGGCGCCTGCAGCTCCAGCACGCGCAGCGCGCCTTCCCCGCAGGCGACGACCAGCCCGTTCGCGGCGTCCGCCCGGAGGATCTCGCCGGGCTGGCCTGCGCCGTCTGCCGTTTCCGCCCGCAGCAGCTTCAGCCGGTTTTCGCCCAGAAGCGCCGTGCAGGCCGGCCAGGGATTCAGCGCGTGAATCTGCCAGACCAGCTCCCGCGCCGGGCGCTGCCAGTCCATCAGGCCCATCGCCTTGGTCAGCTTCGGCTCATAGGTGGCCTGCTCCTCGTCCTGCGGCGTTTCCCGGAGCGTGCCCTGCTGCATCGCGCGGATCGTCTCCAGCAGCAGCTGCGCGCCCAGCTCCGCCAGCCGGTCCGTCGCCTCGCCGCAGCTGAGGCCCTCATTGCGGGGGATCGCCCGCTGCAGCAGCATGTCGCCGGTGTCGATGCCCGCGGCCATCCGCATGATCGTGACGCCGATCTCCGCGTCGCCCTGCAGCAGGGCCCAGGCGATCGGCGCGCTGCCCCGGTGCTTCGGCAGCAGGGAGGCGTGCACGTTCAGGCAGCCCAGCGGCGGAATGTCCAGCAGCTCCTGCGAGAGAATCTGCCCAAAGGCCGCTGTCACGCACAGATCCGGCCGCAGGGCGCGCAGGGTGTCCGGGCTCTCGCGCCGGATCCGCTCCGGCTGATACACCGGGATGCCGCTGCGCTCCGCCAGCTGCTTTACCGGCGGCGGGGTCAGCTTGTTGCCGCGCCCCTTCGGCCGGTCCGGCTGGGTGAACACGCCGACGACCTCCAGCCCCATCTCCGCCGGGGCCTCCAGCAGGGCGTGCAGGGAGGGCACCGCGAAATCCGGCGTCCCCATGAAAACGATCCGCATGGCTGTTTTCCTCCGTGTATCAGGCCTCTTCGCCCTCTGTCTCCTCTTCCTCCGGCTCGTCGCCGTCCTCCGGAATGTGGCCGGAAATCTCCTCCCGGGTCAGCTCGCGGTCCGCGCAGTCGATCCACAGACGGCCGTCCAGATGATCCAGCTCGTGGCAGATGGCCCGGGCCAGGAAGCCCTCGCCCGTCAGGTCGAACTCACGGCCATGGCGATCCTGGGCATGGACGGTCACCCGCATCGGCCGCGTCACCACGCCCTGCCGTCCGGGCAGGCTCAGGCAGCCCTCGCGGCCGCACTGGGTTTCCTCCGAGCGCTCCGTGATGACCGGATTCACCAGCTCGATCAGCCCGTGATCGTCCTGCACGTCGATGACCACCACCCGGCGGAGAATCCCCACCTGGGGCGCGGCCAGGCCGACGCCGTCCGCCTTGTACATGGTGTCCGCCATGTCCTTGAGCAGCACGCGCAGGCGGAGGTCAAACTTCTCCTGCGGCTTGCAGACCTTGCGCAGGGCGGGATCGCCCAGCTCCACGATATTCCGGATTGCCATTTCCCATTGCTCCTTGTCACATCATATTGATCGGGTTGTACTCAAAGTATACCTCGCAGCCGGGGCTTTCCTCCCGAGCCATCGCGCTGGCCTCGGCGGCGAACGCCTCCGCGTCCGGGTGCACCAGCAGCTTCATCAGCACGTGCCAGCGGCATTTGCCCCGCAGCACCTTCACCGGCGGCTGATCCAGGGGCAGCATCAGCACCCGCCGCTGCCAGGCCGGATGGGCGCTCAGCAGCTCCCGGCACCTCTCGGCCAGCGCCGTGGCCTGGGGCAGCTGCTTGCGAAGGCTCTCGATGTCGTTGTGCTGGTATTTGAAACGCTTGGCACCCGTCACGCGG
>CAMNHF010000168.1 GCA_946538975.1 uncultured Clostridia bacterium
ATCAACCGCAGGGCAGAGCGCTGGGAGCGGTACGAAAAGTGGATGCACCCGCCCGACGACGACGACGGGGTGAGCGTGCTGGAGGGGAAAGACAATGCAGACACTTGAACAGGTCCAGACCGTCCTGGACGGCCTGAAGGACGCGGGAACGCCGGCGCCGGAAATCATCCGGCAGCTGGCACCCCTGTGCCTGGGCTGGCCCTACGTGTTCGGCGCGTGGGGCGAGGAATGCGTCCCCAGCAAGCGCGGAATACGGATGCGGTCTGAGCATCCTACCATCAAAAGCGCCTGCCGTGTCCTCTCCGGCGACTATGACTGGAAAAACATCCACAGCCGGAAATATTGCGGCACGTGCCAATGGGCCCAGGGCGCCCGGATGTTCGACTGCCGGGGCTTCACCCGGTGGCTCCTGCAGCAGGCCGGGCTGGACATCGCCGGCAGCGGCGCCACCTCCCAGTGGGACACCGCGGCCAACTGGACCCAGCGCGGGGAGATCGCCCAGATGCCCGACGTGGTCTGCGTGCTCTTCCGCCGCAAGGCCGGCCGCATGGAGCACACCGGCATGCACCTGGGCAGCGGGCGGGTGATCCACTGCTCCCGCAACGTGGAGGAGGGCGCCCTCAAGGGCGGCAACTGGACCCACTACGCCATCCCCCGGGGCCTGTACGACGAGCGGGAGATCCCCGTCAGCCCTGTCCGGCGCACCCTCCGCAAGGGCGCCCAGGGCGCGGACGTGAAGACCCTGCAGACCTTCCTCATCGCCTGGGGCTGTGAGCCCGGCACCCCCGACGGCATCTTCGGCAAACAGACCGACGCCGCCCTCCGGGCCTTCCAGCGCGCCCAGGGCCTCACCGTGGACGGGGTCTGCGGCCCCGCCACCTGGACCGCCCTCGCCCAGCCCGTGGAGACCTACACCATCCGCATTGAGGGCGCGACGTACCAGCAGTACCGGCGCATTCTGGACATCTGCCCCCTGGCAGAGGCCACAAAGGAGGTGACGGACCATGATTGAGCCGTGGATCCCGGCCATCTCCGCCCTGGGCACCGGGCTGCTGTCGCTGTTCGGCGTGTACCTCGCCAACCGGAAGAACGCCCACCTGGTGATCTACCGCCTCGAGCAGCTGGAGCACAAGGTGGACAAGCACAACGGCCTGGTGGAGCGCATGACCGCCGTGGAGGTCAAGATCAAGGACATGGGAGAACAGATTTCGGACTTGAAGAAGAAGGTGAGCGCATGAAAAAGAGAGACTGGGGCAAGTGGTTCGCCGCTGCCGGCATCCGCGCCGTGAAGACCATCGCCCAGACGGCCGTGGCCACCATCGGCACCTCCGCGGTGCTGTCGGAGGTCAACTGGATCATGGTGGGCTCTGCCAGCCTGCTGGCGGGGATTCTGAGCCTGCTGACCAGCGTGGCGGGGCTGCCGGAAGTGCCGGATGAAGCGGGGGAGTAACTATTCCCAACGTGTTCCCAACACCGACACCAGAAGCGCGCACGGTTGAGCGTTTTCTGACCCCCCTGCTAAGGGAGTAGTGGCTTTACCGCCAGCCCGGGTTCAAATCCCGGCTTCTCCGCCAAAAACCCCGCAGATACTGGATCTGCGGGGCTCTTTTTTTGTCTGTTTTTGGGGCTTCTCTGGCGCAGAATTGTGCGCTATTGTCCGCTACTCCCAACACGGTTCCCAACACAGGCAGAGGGCGGGATGGGTTATTCCCAACAGCCTGTTCCCAACAATCAGACGGGGCGCTTGAGGGCGCTGGCGGCCTCCTGGACATCGGCGGTCTGCGGGTGGGCGTAGCGGTCCAGCATCTTGGTGGTGGACCAGCGCATGTACTTGCGCACAGTCTGCGGAGCGATGCCTTCGGTGATGGCCAGGGCGGTGGCCGTGGTGTGCCGGCAGGAGTAGGGCGTCAGACGGCGGCAGCCGGCGGCCTCCAGGGCGGCGTAGTAGTCGGCATAGAACACGTCCGTGTTGTGGCACCAGATGTAGCCGCTGGCCTGGGCGCGGTCGATCAGATCGCCCACCAGGGGCAGGATGGCCTCCGGCAGGACGATGGGCGCCGAGCGCCGGACGGCTGTCTTCATGCCGACGCCGGTGATGGTGTGGGCCTGCAGGTCAATGTGCTCCACCTTCAGGGCCTGCGCCTCGCCGGGCATCATGCCGGTGTAGATCATCAGCAGCGGGATGGCCGCCCGGATGTCGCCGGACTCGTACAGCCGCCAGAGCGCCGTCTGCTCCTCCACCGTGAAGGGCTGACGCTCCTTCTCCTGCAGCTGCGGCAGGGTGATAAACGAGGGCGTGTCCTTGTCTGCGTAGCGGTCAGCGGCGGCCAGGTTGAAGAGGATCGTCAACACGGTTTTGCAGTCCTTGGCGGTGTAGTAGGTGGGCGCGGCCTCGGCCACCGTGTCCCGGAGGATGGAGGCGGTGAGCGTGTCGATCCGGGCGTCGTGGATCCGGGACAGCTTGCCCCAGGCGATGCGGTAGGCGGTCTGCTTGGACTTCGACAGCTGCTGATACTCCGCGCGGGTGTAGGCGTCCCAGTACCAGGAGAGCCGCGGGGCCTGCTGCGGACGCTCTATCCCGCCGGACAGCAGGAGCGGACAGGCGGCCAGGGCCTCCGCCTTGGTGCGGAAGCCGCCCTTGGTGCGCTTGATGGAGATGGGCTTCTTGGCCGGATCATCCGGCAGGCGGTAGCCCACCACCACCTGGGCGCTCCAGGTGCGGCCCCGGCGGAAGGCGGTTCCCTGGCCGTTGCCGCGCCTCTTCGGAGCGCCGCCGGCAGCGGTGAGGCGCCGCCCGCAGTAGCAGCAGAGCACGGCGTCGTCCGGGATCTCGCGTGTGCACTTTGGGCAAATCATTTCGTATCCGCTTCTTTCTTCTTCCTGGCCGTCATGCGGGGGTAGGTGGCAAGCACGAACTTCGCCAGGGCCTTGGCATCACTCAGCGCGCGGTGGGCCTGATCATTCTCTATGCCGGCAGCCTTCAGGAGCGTGCTCTGTTTCTTGTTGGCTGCTTCAGGCCAGTACCGCGCCAGCTGCATCGTGTCAAAGAAGGCCGACGGAATAGCAAGGTTATACCGAAGACACGCCTGCAGGATAAAGCGGCCATCAAAGCCGGCATTATGCGCCACAAGGACATCATCGCCGACAAACTCCAGGAAGTCCGGCAAGACTTCACAGAGCCATGGCTGACCGTCCACCATCGGCTGGGTGATCCCATTGACTACAGTAGCCTCTCCTGGAATAATCCTGCGCGGGTCCACCATGGTGTGGTATGTCTCGGTGACCTGGCTGTTCTTCACACGCACCGCACCGATCTCTACGATGGCATCATCCGTATAACTCAGGCCGGTCGTTTCCAAGTCTACAACCACAAAGCAGTCAGGAATGACCTTCTTGAACTGGGTGACGGTGAGCGTCTTCGCACTGGCGTCAAGGCGGGGCGGCACTTTGAACTTCAAGGCCGTCGGCGTGCTGAGGGCGGCATCTATGCGCGCCTGGTCCTTCGCTTCCTGTTCTTCTTTCGCGCGTTTCCTGGCAGCTTCTTCCCGAGCGCGGCGCTGCTGGGCCTCTTCCATTTTCCGCTTCTCTTCCTCAAGCCTGCGACGGCGCTCCTGTTCCGCCTGGGCCTGAGCAGCAGCTGCCCGCCGGCGCCGAATGATCGGCACTATTACTACCGCGATGAAGATCACGACCGCAATGATGCCGCCGATCAGATAGCCGTTCAGAATCGATTTGATCAGATCCATGGTGATACCTCCTTCATTCTTCAATGTCCAGTGCGTTGAGTACGGTACGACGGTCTTTCGGGCTGGCAGATCTGAAGGCGTCCACGACGCGGCGCTCCAGCTCCGTCAGGTCGTCAGCCGGTGCCCGGTCATAGCCCGGCTGATCGAATCCGCTGTCATCGTAGCCGCCGATCCCCGGGGAGTCCCACATCATGGCCATCCTGGCGTCTATCTGTAGTGCGTTGGTGATCTTCTGCAGAACATCCAGCGGCAGCTTGCCAGTGTAGCCGGTGAAATAGCGCTGAATGGTAGACTTCGGAATGCCGGTCAGGCGGGCCAGGTCTGAATAAGATAGGCCTGTGCGCTCCTTCGCCTCGTTCAGGCGTTTCACAACGTCGTTCATGGTATCATCCTCCTTGACGCCATTATAATGGAAGCGTCCCAAAATAGCAACACAAAATCACAAAAAAATATGATTTCGTCCCAAAAATGGGTTGACACGGGTGGTGTACCTGTGGTACACTCTGTCCCAGAAACGGGACGCAAGGAGGTGAGAACATGGTCAACGCAAACCTGCTCCGGGGGAAGATGGTCAGCGCGGGGTACACACAAAAAGAGCTGGCGAGTGCGCTCGGAATGTCCGAAAACACGCTCTCCGCCAAGCTCAACGGGTCGAGTTCCTTCACGCTGAAGGAGGTCTACGCCATCTGTAGCCTGCTGCACATCAGCGACTTCCGGGAAAAGTGCGAAATTTTTTTGCCCGAATCGTCCCAATAATGGGACGGCAGAAAGGACGGACACCACATGA
>CAMNHF010000169.1 GCA_946538975.1 uncultured Clostridia bacterium
TGCTCTTTCCGGAGAGGATGGGGGTCTGGGGGAAGGAGAAGCCGCTTTCTCTCAGAGAAAGGGGTTCTTCTTCCCCCAGAAGCACAAAGCGCCCTTCCCCATGATCTCCTCATCCCCTGCCCGCCAGCGCATACCGCGCCGCCGCCAGGGTCACGCCGCAGCGGCGGGCCAGCTCCCGGGCGTCCGCCCCCTCGGCACGGGCGGCGGCGACCGCGGCGTCCGGCAGCAGCAGGTGGGCGGCAAAGCAGTTGGCCTCCGACTCGCACCAGGGAGACAGGTACTTGCCGCCCGGCCCGCTGCGCCCCTCGGCCGCGTGATTCAGCACGATGTGCCCCAGCTCGTGCGCGAGGGTAAAGCGCCGCTGCTCCGGGCGGGCATCCTCCCGGTAGATCACCAGTGTGCCGATGCCGGGCACCGTGCGGCTCCAGCCCGCCAGCCGATCCGCCCCGCAGGCCTGATCCGGGCTGATGCCGCAGGCCGCCAGCTCCTCCCGGCTGAGCTCCGCCAGCGCCTGCCGCCAGGTCATCAGCGCCACATGGCGGCAGCGCCGGAGCATCGCCAGCGGATCCACGGGCGGCGCGGGCCAGCCGCAGGCGGCCAGGCATTTCGCCGCCATCCGCGCCGCGCGGGCGTAATCCGGCTGCCGCTCACTCATGCCGCCCCTCCATCTCGCCGCGGAAGGCGTGGTCGAACAGGATCCGCGTCACCGCCAGCACCTGCTCCTGCTCGGCGGGGGTCAGCTGACTGAAGGCGCGGGTCATCAGCACCTCGTTCTCCGTGGGCGAGGCGCAGCGGCCGCACAGATCGTCCAGCGTCACGCCGAAAAAGTCCGCCAGCGTGCGCAGCTTGTCCATGCCCGGCTCGCTGAGGCCGTTCTCCCAGTTGTACACCGCGGTCTCCGTGATGCCGAACAGATCGGCCAGCGCCCGGCGGCTCATTTTCCGGCTGGTGCGCAGTTCGCGCAGACGTTCGGGAAACATATGTTCTCACCTCGTTTCCATTATACAACAAATATTTAACTTTTCAAGGGCGAAATTCGGCTTGACAAGAATTTTTTCTTGTGATATGATGCGGGTAGTGAGGCGAACATGTGTTCCCATCATGAACCGTGTTCGCATTCCACACCCGCTGCGGCGGCCGGCAGCCGGGGCGGAATCCCAGGGAAGGGAGGCACAGCGGCGCGCGCCGGGGAGTCTGCATCCCAGCATGCATCCATACGAACACAATACAGGAGGAAACGGGACATGAAGGAGACGGTGAGGCAGCTGCTCAGCTATCGCTGTCTTTACACGGAGATCCGCACGCTGGAGCATCAGCTGGCGGAGATGAAGGACACGGCGGATCCCGGCATCCGGGAGCTGCGGGCCGCCATGGAGCGGCGGCAGCTGGAGGCCTGGCGGCGGCTGCGCGCCTGCGAAAGGGTGGTGGCCGCCCAGGACGACGCGCGGCTGCGGACGATCCTGCGCCAGTACTACCTGCTGGGCCGCAGGCAGCGGGAAGTGGCCGACATGCTGAACCTGAGCGAGCGCACGGTGAACCGCCTTTTGAGCCGCTTCCGGCGGGAGGGCTGAGCGTGGCGGAGGAGATCGATTTCCTGCGCTGGCTGCGGCAGAATCCGGCGGAGGCGGGGCGGCGCTGCGGCTTCGACCGGCTGACCGACGGGGTGCACGGCCAATGGCTGCGGCGGATGCTGGACGGCACGGGCGATTTCACCCTGCAGGCCCATCGGGGCAGCTACAAATCCACCTGTCTGAGCGTGGCCATCGCCGTGCTGATGCTGACGGAGCCGGAGAAGAAGCTGCTCTTCCTGCGCAAGACCGACCGGGACGTGACCGAGATGGTGCGGCAGGTGCGCGGCCTGCTGGAGCATCCCTTCCTGGCCGAGGGCGCTGCGGCGGCTTACGGCGGGCCGGTCTCCGTGAAGGGCAACGCCTGCGAGCTGACCCTCTCCTGCCACCTGTCGCCCAGCGGCGCGGTGCAGCTGCGCGGCCAGGGGATCGGCGCCAGCCTGACCGGCAAGCACGCGGACTGCATCTTCACCGACGACATCGTGAACCTGCTCGACCGCGCCTCCGCCATGGAGCGGCGCCACACCCGGGATGTCTATCAGGAGCTGCAGAATATCCGCAAGCCGGGCGGGCGCATCATCAACACCGGCACGCCCTGGCACCGGGACGACGCCTTCGCCCTGATGCCGGAGCCGGAGAAATGGCCCTGGGACCGGACCGGCCTCATCAGCGCGGAGCAGGCGGACCGGCTGCGGGCCGCGATGTCGCCGAGCCTGTTCGCCGCCAACTATGAGCTGCGGCACATCGCGCAGGAGGAGGCGCTCTTCCCGACGGAGCCGCCCCTCTTCGACGAGAGCCGCCGCCTCTGGGACGGCATCGCCCACCTGGACGCGGCCTACGGCGGCGGGGACTATACCGCGCTGACCTGCGCGCGCATGGACGGCGACGAGGTGCTGCTCTGGGGGCGGCTGTATCCCGGCCACGTGAACGACCACCTGGAGGAGATCATCGCGGCCTGCGCCGAGCTGCGCTGCGGGCCTGTCCACCTGGAGACCAACGGCGACCGCGGCTACCTGGCGGCGGAGCTGCGGCGGCGGGGCGTGGCCGTGCGCGCCTACAGCGAGCACATGAACAAGCGCATCAAGATCGCCGTCTGGCTGCGGCAGTGCTGGCCGCAGGTGCGCTTCCTGCGCAGCGGCGACCGCGCCTATCTGGATCAGATTCTCGCCTACACCGAGGACGCAGAGCACGACGACGCCCCCGACAGCGCCGCCTGCGCCTGCAGGATCCTCGGCCGGCACACGGCGCGGCTGTGAAAAACGGATTGCAATAGGGAGGGATTGACATGAACGACAACATTTTCACCTGGCAGGACTGCCTTTCTGCCGGAGACCGCGTCGCCTGGGCGCTGGAGGCCGTCCGCCGCTGGCGGCAGGGGCCGGTGTTCCGGCAGGCGCTGGACGCGACGGCCTATTTCCGCGGCGAGAACACCACCGTCGCTGCGAAGACCGTGCTGCAGGCCGGCAAGGTGGAGACCCGCGATGAGAACGGCCGCCGCCGCGTGCGCACACAGATGCGGGACGTGGTCGGCAACCGGCTGGCGTCGCGGCATCTGTTCCGCTTCGTGACGCAGCAGGTGCAGTACCTGCTGGGCAGCGGGGTGGAGCTGTCCAGCGCGGAGGTCAAGCGGCGGCTGGGCAGCGATTTTGACCGGCAGCTGGCCGACATGGGCGAGAAGTGCCTGCTCCACGGCTGCTGCTACGGGCTGTGGCAGCACGGGCGGCTGGAGGTGGTGCCGCTGGTGCGGGACGCGCTGAGCGGCTTCCTGCCGCTGGCGGACGAGCTGACCGGGGAGACGCTGGGCGGCGTGCAGTTCTGGCAGCTGTCGCCGGCGCGTCCGCTGTATCTCAGGCTGATGGAGCCGCGCGGCGAGACGCTGCTGTGCGCGGAGGACGGCCGCATCCGGGAGCTGCGCCCGCTGCAGCCCTGGACGGAGACCCTGCCCGGCCGGCCTCCGCTGGTACCGCTGTGGGCCAATCAGGAGCACTGCAGCGAGTTCACCCCGGCCATCCGCTCCAAGATCGACGCCTTCGACCGCATCTTCTCGGACTTCGCCGACAACCTGGACCGCGCCAACGACGTCTATTGGGTGCTGAACAACTTCGGCGGCACCAGCGACGAGATCGCGGAGATGCTGGCGGAGATCAGCCGGGTGAAGGCGGTGGCCAGCCTCTCCGACGGCAGCGGGGCCTCGGCCACAGCGGAGCCGCACACGATCGCCGTGCCCTTTGAGGCCCGGCAAGCCGCGCTGAAGCTGCTGACCCGCGAGCTCTACCGCGATTGGATGGCCCTGGACACCGACGAGCTGACCGGCGGCAGCCTGACCAACGTGGCCATCCGCACCGCAGCCGCCGCCATGGAGCTGAAGGCGAACCGCTTCGAGTGGGAGTGCTATTCCTTCGTGCGCCGCCTGCTGCTCCTGCTGGGCGAGGACGCCGTCCGGATCCGCTTCCAGCGGGAGACCATCGCCAACGCCAGCGAGACCGTCGGCGACATTGCGAAGATGCGCGCTGATATTGACCTGCGCACGGCCCTGCGGCTGAATCCCTACGTCCAGCCGGACGAGACCGAAGTGACCGCCGAGGCTGCGGAGCGGGAGCGGCGCCGCGCCGCTGCCGGGTGATGAGGAGGGGATGGAATCACCGCGCGATTCCCATGGCTCTTCTTGATGAATTTCTTGTTGAGTGATTCGGCAGGGTCCTACTTTTCGTGACCGAAAAGTAGCAAAAGGTCCTGGGGGGGCCCTTGCGCGTGGGCCCCCCCAGACCCCCTGCGAGCGCTTTTGGGCACGGGATCACGGCTGAGGAAAGCGCAGGTCGCAAGGCTTGCTGCCCAATAGAGGCCGGGGTGTCGCAGGGCGTGGGTTGGTGCGGATGCCGGCGGGTGTTCGCGGATCCAATGAAAAAAATCCGCCCCGGAATGCTCTTTCCGGAGAGGATGGGGGGCTGGG
>CAMNHF010000170.1 GCA_946538975.1 uncultured Clostridia bacterium
CCAGCCGGCAGCCGTGCAGGCGCTCCTCGTCCAGCACGCCGTCGATGGCGCCCACCAGCCTGGCCTGCTCGATGGGCTCCGGACTGCGGTTCCACGCAAACACCCGGTGCTTCGTGCGCAGCTTGATCGTCAGCGCCAGTGAGCCGCCGATCAGCCCCATCCCCACAATCCCGATGTCCATGCAAAAACCTCCGTGTACTTGAAGTTCACGGAGGTTTTCGCCCCGCGGGCTGTTTTTCCTGCCTGCGGGCTGTACTGGCTGTGTACTGAATCAGGCCTTGACCGGCTTGGGAACGTGGTATTCGGCGTGCGGATCGTAGCGGACCTCCTCCGGCGGCTTCTCCAGCAGCTCAGGGTGATCCAGATAGCGCTCCATATCCGCGAAGAAGGCCGCGTAGTACGCACCGGAGCAGACGCGCTCATCCGCCGTGATGCCGATGGGCAGGAAGCGCTTCATGCGGGTCTGGCCGTTCTCCACCACCGCGATCTTCTCCACCAGGCCCATGCCGAAGAACAGGCTGGTGTTGCCGAAGTTGTAGATGTGGTGGTTCACATGGTGCAGGCCGATGGACTGATTGTTCGTGATGAACATGCCGGTGTGGAAGGGCAGCTCGTCCAGCAGGGCGCCGGGGCACAGGCCATAGCGGTCCAGCAGCCGCACCAGCGCCACGATCAGCGTGGCCAGGCCGGGCACCTTCAGCACGAAGGACGCCAGCTTGTCGGCGAAGTTCTTGCTCTGGGCGCCGCGGTTCGCCTCCACCTTCGCGATGAAGCGGTCGCGCACGTCGTAGATCGTGTCGGTCGGGTCGAAGAACAGCTTCACCGTCGTCTCGCCCAGGTCGGCGTTCTGCGGATCCTTCAGCATCGTGAAGGACACCGTGCAGTTGCTGCGGGAGTAGAACTGCTTGTTCATGATGAAGCGGTTGACCTCGGGATGGGTCGCCACCGTGCGCACGTAGGCAGCGATGATGATCTGCATGTAGGTCAGCTTCTCGCCCTTCGCGGCGTTTTGCGCGATGTAGCGGGTCAGCATCTCCCAGTCGAGCCGGTGCTGCAGGAAGACCTGCGCGTCGCACCGCATCGGCATCAGGTACGGCGTGATCTGTACGATGGGATCGACATCGTGCAGCCGCCGTCCGTCCGGTCGGAATCCAAACATAGCTTCTCCTCCATGTCCGGCGCGGGGAATAAAAGAATGACAAAAAAACGCGCCGTTATCATTGTAACAAACCGGCGCGCATTGTCAAGCTGTTTCGGCTTCGCATTTCATGCGGGCATTTCATGCGGAATGGGTGCCTCAGTCCCGCAGCGGCAGATCCGGCAGGGCGTCCCGCACCCGCCTCAGCGCCTTCTCCATGCTCTTGCTGTCCGCGGAGGACATCCCGTCCGGGGCGGGCGCGGCGGCGTTCACCACGCGGTAATAGGAGGCGCCGTCCTGCTTGTACTGCCACAGGTAGGTCGGCGTGCAGGATGCCTCAATCTCCGTTCCGCCCTCCGGGGACCAGCGGATGTCCAGATGCAGCAGCAGGCCGGCCACCGCGCCCTCGGCCCGATCCTCGCTCAGCAGGCAGCCCAGCGAGTAGAAGCACAGCGTTGTGCCCCCGTCCGCGCGCTGCAGCTGGTCGACGCGCTGCACCCGCCTTGTGCCGCTGCCGAGAATCACGTCCGCGCCCGCGTCCGCGATCTGCTGTGCCAGCGCGGTCTGGGCCTTCGTCGGGGCCGTCTTGCCCTCCGTGCCCCAGTGCACCGAGACGATGACCACCTCCGCACCGGCCAGCCGGGCTTCCCGCACCCGCTGGGCGATCGTCTCCGTCGTCGGGACGATCCAGCTGCGGCCGTCCTTTTTCAGCGCGGACTTGCTCTTGCTGGTCAGCGTGTCGACACAGTGCAGCAGGGCGACCTTCACGCCGCCATACTCGCGGATGGCCTGCAGCGCGCCGCTCTCCTCCTCCTGCAGCGATACGCCCACCGTCCCCAGGCCATGCTTCTCCAGCGCGGCCGCGGTTCGGCTGAGGCCCTCCCAGCCGTTCTCAAACACCCGGCCGAAGCCCAGCGCCACCGTGTTGATGCCGCCCGAAGCCAGCATCGGTGCCACGGCCTCCGGGGCGTTCAGGCCAAAGCTGACCGCGTCCGGGTCGATCAGGTTCTCCAGCGTCACCAGCGTGATGTCGCCGGTGATCCGCTCCTTCACCAGGGAGAAGATCTCGGTGAAGTCGTGGCGGCCCGCTTCCTTGTAATAGCCGGCCTGCCGCACGGCCTTCTCCATCGCCACCGTGCCGCCCGCGGTCAGGCTGAAGCTGCCGCCCTTCCGTGGCACAGCCGTCGGCGCGGGGGTCAGCATCACCAGGTTCGCCGGCTGCGGGGAGGGTGTCTGCGCGGCGCCCGGCGTTTCGACCAGCTGCAGCAGGGATTTGTTCTCAATCGGGATGTCGTCCGTCGCCATCGGCGGCAGATCCTCGCTCACATGCAGGGCCTCCAGCAGGCGGCTGGTGTCCAGCGCGCCCGGCCCGGCCATCCGCTTCAGCAGCAGGCCCGCCGCGATCAGCACGGCAAAAGCCAGCAGCACACCCGCGATGGTGCCTGCTGACACGCCCCTTCTGCCGCCCGGCTTCCGACCCATTGCAACCTCCCTGTTCCCTTACATCGAATAGACCGCGGTGAACACGATGGTCACCAGCATCACGCCGGCCAGCACCCACGCGATCACCCGCACCCAGAACCGGTTGTCCCGCTTTTTCGCCCCATTGCTCATGGCTTTGCTTCCTCCTGTTCATCCCTGGCGCGCTCCAGACGCACCTTGCGCACCCTGCGCCGATCCATCGCGGTGACCGTCCCCCGCAGGCCCGCCGTCTCGAAGACCGCGCCGACCGTGGGGATGCGGCCCAGCACCTCGCTGACCCAGCCGCCCACCGTGTCGGCCTCCCACACGTCCTGCATGTGCAGCTTCTCCATCAGCTCGCTCAGCTGCATGCCGCCGTCCACCTGCAGGGAGCCATCCTCCAGCGCGACAATCTCCTCGCTGACATCGTCGTGCTCGTCGTAGATCTCGCCGACCAGCTCTTCCAGCACGTCCTCGATGGTCACGATGCCCTCCGTGCCGCCGAATTCGTCCAGCACGATCACCAGATGCGTGCGGGTGCTCTGGCACAGGCGGAGCAGCTTCGACACCTTCAGCGTCGCCGGGGCATAGACCGGCGGATTCATCATCTGCCGGATGTCCTGCACGCCCGCGTGGCGCGCGGCGTAAAAATCCTTCTCGTGCAGCACGCCGACGATATGATCCAGATTCTCATGGTATACGGGAATGCGAGAATAGCCGCTCTCCCGGAAGGCCGCTTCCGTCTCCGCCAGGTCCGCGGTGTCCTCCAGCGCGGTGACGTCCACGCGGGGCGTCATAATGGCCAGCACGTCCTGATCCACAAACTCGATGGCCGAGTGAATCAGCTCGCTCTCGTGGGCGTCCAGACCGCCCTCCTCGCGCGCCTCGTCAACCATCGTGATCAGCTCGTCCTCGATGTCCGGATCCTCGGTATGGGGATGCACAAACCTGGCTGTCAGCCGGCGCCACAGGCCGAAGAGCGCGTTGACCGGCCGCAGCAGCACCATCAGCGCCCGGAGCAGCCGTGCAAAAGCAATGGCCACAGCCTCCGGAGAGGCCTTCGCCAGCGTCTTGGGCGTCACCTCGCCGAAGAGGAGGATCAGCACGGTCATCACCACCGTGGACAGAGTGGCGCCCATGTCCCCGGCCCACAGCGTGAACAGCACGGTGGCGATCGCGGTGCCCGCGATGTTGACCACGTTGTTCCCGACCAGAATTGCGGTCAGCAGCTCATCATAGTCCTCCGCCAGGCGCAGGGCCAGGGCGGCTCGTTTCTCCCCGTTCTGGGCCTTCGTCTTCAGCCGGATGTGGCTCGCGGCGGCGTAGGCCGTCTCGGAGGAGGAGAAGAAGGCGGACAGCGCCACACACAGTGCCAGCGCGGCGATCAGCCATAATTCGGTACTCATCAGAAAAATGACTCCGTTCCCTTCGCGCAGGGCGAAGCGGTATGGCAGGAAAGATGAATTCAGAAAAAGATGACCCGGAATGCCGATGCCCGTCGTTTTTTCACCCGCTGTTATAAACGGGCTGGCTTCCCGCCGCTGCTTGTCTGCCGTCCCCTGCGCATTGCTGCGGGGGCATGACATCATCAGCCTTGGACAAGGATGCCATTTAAGAAGATGCGGCGAAAATCGAAGAGCTGTCGAACACCCCAGGATCATCCTCTGTGCATATTATATCAGACCTTGCCGCTTTGTCAAGGCATAATTCCTGACGAAGCGGTGATCCGCAGGATCCATGTTACTATTCAGCCTTCCAGACCGGCAGAGAAAGAAAAAGTTGAGTTGGGGGT
>CAMNHF010000171.1 GCA_946538975.1 uncultured Clostridia bacterium
CTCGTCCGCGATCAGCAGGTTGGGATTGCAGCACAGGGCCATGGCGATCATGACCCTCTGGCGCATGCCGCCGGACAGCTGATGCGGATATTCCTTCATCCGCTTCTCCGGCGCGGAGATGCCCACGCGGTTCAGCATTTCCGTGGCGGCGGCCCAGGCGGCCCGCTTGTCCATGCCCCGGTGGAGCATCAGCGGCTCGGACAGCTGGCGGCCGATGGTCTGGGTGGGATTGAGCGCCGTCATCGGGTCCTGGAAGATCATGGCGATCTCGTTGCCGCGTATGCCGCACAGCTCGCCCTCCGACAGCCGGGTCAGCTCCCGGCCGTCGAACACGACGCTGCCCTCCGCCAGGCGGCCGTTCTTGCCCAGCAGCCCCAGTATGGCCAGGCTGGTGACGGACTTCCCGCAGCCCGATTCGCCCACGATGCACAGGGCGCGCCCCGGGGCGACGCTGAAGCTGACGTCGTCCACCGCCGTCACCGTGCCGCGCCGGGTCTCAAACTGAACCTTCAATCCCTGCACGGTGAGAAGATCCTTCTGCTTATCCATGGCTGTCTCCCGTTCAAAAGTGATGTTTTTCCGCCCATGTCCCCGGGCAGAAAGGTCCCCCTCCCGCCGCGGTGGGGTGAGAGGGGGATGGGATGCCGTCGGTCAGCCCTCGATATCCCACTTCCAGGAGGACCAGTTGAGCGTGTTGAAGTCGTCCACGTTCAGGCCGGTGACGCGCTTGTTGTAGGCGGTCAGGCTGTCATAGGTGTACAGGTAGGCGATGGGGCTCTGCTCGCGCATGACGACCTGATACTCGTCAAAGACGGGCTTGCGGGTCTCGAAGGTCAGCTCGGCGTTGCCCTTGTCCACCAGGTCGGCCAGGGTGGAATCGCTGACCTGGCTGAAGTTGACGCTGCTCTCGGGCGCGATCATCTCGCGGCTCTCGCTGGGGTCCAGGGTTCCGCCGGAGCCGATGATGCCCAGGTCGTGCTTGCCGTCCAGCATGTCGCTCATCAGGGTGGCGAAGTCCATCTGGCTGATCTGGGTCTTGATGCCCACGGCGTCGAGATCCTGGGCGATCAGCGCGGCGGTGCGCTCCACGATGCTGTTGCCGGAGGGGATGAAGAACTGCAGCACCTGGTCATAGGGGAAGTTCGCCTCGTCCAGCATCTGCTTGGCCTGCTCGGGGTTGTACCAAACGTCCACGTCGGCGTTGTAGTAGGGATGGATGGAGCTGAACGGGGTGACGATGGCCTCGCCGCGGCCCTGCAGCACGATGCCCACCAGCGCCTCGCGGTTGATGGCCATGGAGATGGCCTGGCGGACCTCCTGGGTCAGGTAATCCTTGGCGGTGTTGATCAGCAGCATGCGGTAGCTGGTGGTGGGCACGGACACGGTGACCAGATTCTCCTGCTCCTCGGCCATCTCCCAGTCGTCCACCAGGATGGAGCCGTAGCCGATGAGATCCAGCTCGCCGTTGGTCAGACCGGCCAGCATGCTGGCGGAATCGGTGACGCGCAGGATCAGGCGATCCACGTTGGGCGCGCCCAGGAAGTAGTTCGGGTTCTTCACGAACTCGATGCGCTCGCCGTTGATCTCGCTGTCATAGATGAAGGGACCGGAGCCCACGGGCTTGGCCCACAGGTCGGGCGCGTTGATCTCCTCGGCGGTCTTGCCCTCGAAGACGTGCTTCGGGATGATGTACACGGTGTCGATGTCCTGGAGGAAGGTATCCGGGTACATGCTGCCCTTCAGCTTGAAGGACACGGTGTGCGCGTCGTCCGCGGTGACCTCGATGCTGTCCTCGCTGAGCTCGGCGCCGGAATCGTCCACGCCGGCGATGTACTCCAGGTGGTAGCGGCTCTTGGCGTTGACCGCGGGATCGGAGTAGAGCTGATAGCTGAATACGACGTCGTCCGCGGTGACCGGCTCGCCGTCGGACCAGACGGCATTCTCGTTCAGGTGGAAGGTGACGGTGTCGGAGGCATCGTTCACGGTCCAGGAATCGGCCAGGCGGGGCTCGATGGTGCCGTCGGCCTTGCTCTGGGTCAGCCGGTCATAGATCTGGTCCATGACCATGCGGGTGTAGTTGCTGGTGGTGTCCAGGGGCATCATGGTGTCCCAGGCCGTGGAGATGGCCGCGGTGATCACCTTCTCGCCCTCGGCCATGGCCGGAACGGCTGAAAGAGACAGGATAAACGTCATCAGCAGTATCAGGCTAAGCAGCTTTTTCATGGAAGTTCCTCCTTTTTATATCGCGGCGGCGGCGCCGGTGAGCGCGCCGTTCTGCCAATGGGATGCGGTGCGGCGTCAGTCCTGCTTCGGGTCCAGGGCGTCCCGCAGGCCGTCGCCCAGGAAGTTGATGCTCAGCACCGTGGTCAGTATGGCGATGCCCGGGGGAAGCCAGATCCACGGGCGGCGGGAGAGCACCGTCAATGACTGGGCGTCGTGGAGCATGTTGCCCCAGCTGGCCTGCGGCGGCTGGACGCCCAGCCCCAGGAAGCTGAGGGACGACTCCGTGAGGATGGCCTCGGCCAGGTGCAGCGTCAGGGCGATCAGTATGGGCGCCACGGCGTTGGGCAGCACATAGCGCAGGATCGTGGGCAGCGTGCGGGTGCCGATGGCCTTGGCGGAGGTGACGTATTCCTCCTGGGTGACCGACAGCACCGAGCCGTAGATCAGCCGGGCGAACTGCGTCCATCCCAGCACGCCGATCACCAGCGTGACCGACCACACCGAGGGACCCAGCACGGAGACCAGCACCAGTATGATCACGATGGAGGGGAAGGACATGAATATGTCCGCCGTGCGCATTACGGCCGTCTCCACGCGCCCGCGCAGATACCCGGCCAGTATGCCCAGCGGCACCCCCAGCAGGCAGCTGATGAGGGTGGACAGCAGGCCCACCAGCAGCGACGTGCGCCCGCCGAACACCAGCCGGGCGAAGATGTCCCGCCCGATGGCGTCGGTGCCCAGCAGATGCGCCGCGCCGGGGGCGGCATTGACCGCCGTATAGTCCGAATTGATGGGGTCCAGCTTCATCAGCGGCGGCAGCGCGATGACCAGTATGACCTCCACGATCAGCAGGCACAGCCCCACCACCGCGGCCCTGTGGCGCAGCAGCTTGTGGAACACGATGCTGAAATAGCTTTCATCTCTCTTACGCATGGAACGCCTCACTGGTAGCTGATTCTGGGATCGATGAGGCCGTAGGCCAGATCGGTGAGCAGATTGGCCAGCAGCACCGAGACCGCGATGAACACCGTGATCCCCATGATCACCGGATAGTCCCGGGCGTTGATGGCCGTGACCATCAGCGTGCCGATGCCCGGCCAGCCGAACACCTGCTCCGTGATGACCGCGCCGCCCACGAACGAGGGGATGGACATGCCGACGACGGTCACGATGGGCGTCAGCGCGTTGCGCAGACAGTGCCGGTCGATCACCTTGCGCCAGGGCAGGCCCTTGGCCCGCGCCGTGCGCACGTAGTCCTGCTGCATGACCTCCAGCATGCTCGAGCGCATGTGCCGGGTCAGGCCGCCGATCTGCTGAAACGACAGCACCAGCGTGGGCATGATCATGTGCCGCAAAAGGTCGGGAAAGCTGTGCGCGCTGGAGGAGCTGTACATGCCGCCGGAGGGCAGGAGCTTCAGCGCGATGGCGAAGACGTAGATCAGGATCAGCGCCGCGAAGAAGTTGGGCGTGGCCATCATCAACAGCGATATGCCGCCGGAGATGTAATCCCTGCCGGAATTGGCGTGCTCGGCGGAGTAGATGCCCAGCGGCAGCGCCACCGCCAGCGACAGCGTAAGCGCCGTGGCCGACAGCAGAACCGTCGCGGGCAGGCGCTCCAGGATCATGGTCATCACCGGGCGCTGGGTGCTGTAGGAATAGCCGAAGTTGCCCCGGAACACCTGCAAAAGCCATGTGAAGTACTGCACCAGCACGGGGCGGTCAAGCCCCATGGCGGCGCGGCGGCGCTCCAGCTCCTCCGCGGCGATGCGCGGGTCCGCCAGCATGGCGTCCAGCGGCGAGCCCGGCGCCAGGTTCAGCACCAGAAAGGCCAGCAGGGTAATGCCCAGAAAAGTCGGTATGGCCACCATCAGCCGCCGGATGATATATCGTCTCTTCACTTTGTTCCCCTTCAAGGCTGCTCAAATTGATCGGATTTATTGTACCACAAACCGTTTATGGGGGCAACTGGAAATTCGCGATCACAAGTGATAAGGATAAGCTATAGCACAGATGTTCGATCTTGCGCAATTTCTGCAAACCGGGAGATTTTCAAGAATGGAGAGTTGAATAGTGAGCTGTCGCGCTTTCAATCAGAAAGCGTCAGCCGCCATTCAACTCCCCTCTTGCCATTACCAGCTTCACAACTCTTGTACT
>CAMNHF010000172.1 GCA_946538975.1 uncultured Clostridia bacterium
AGGGCTGCTGTCCGCCGAAGCCCTGCTGGGGCGCGGTGTAGGGCTGCTGTCCGCCGAAGCCCTGCTGGGGAGCCGTATAGGGCTGCTGCCCGCCGAAGCCCTGCTGGGGCGCGGTGTAGGGCTGCTGTCCGCCGAAGCCCTGCTGGGGCGCGGTGTAGGGCTGCTGTCCGCCAAAGCCCTGCCGAGGGGCCGTATAAGGCTGCTGCCCGCCGAAGCCCTGCTGGGGCTGTGCGGCAGGCTGGTTCTGCGGGGCCCGCGGACGGCGGCGGTTGGAGGACGCGGCGTAGTTCTGATCGTAGTTCTGCTGGAACTGATGATTCTGCTCCGGCTCCTGCGCGGGCGCCTGATCGCCATCTTCTCCGGAGCCATTGAAAAGGCGCTCCACCAGATTCATCCGCCGCCGGGCCTGCACGCGGGGCTGGAAGCCCGTGTGGCCGCCGTTGGGCAGATTATTCTCCGAAGCGTTGCTCCCTTCCTGGCTGATCGGTTCGTTCAGACGATTCCAAATGCTCTTCGCGCTGTCGAGAAAACCCATTCCTCTTCCTCCGTCATCCGTTGTGGGCGCTGCCTCTGGGGCCGAAAATCGCGCTGCCCACCCGCACCATGGTCGCGCCGCATCGCGCAGCCAGGAGATAATCTCCCGACATGCCCATGGACAATTCTTCCATATGGATTCCTTCGATTGCCAGATCGCGCAGCCGCTCGAAGGTCTGCCGCATCCCGCGGAACAGCTCCGTCAGCCACTGCTGCGCTTCCGCTCCCCCATCCGTGAGGGGCATCACGGCCATCAGTCCGCGCACCTCCAGCCCCGGCAGCCGCGCAGCCTCGCGCAGGAACGCCTCCGCGTCCGCCATGGGCAGGCCGCCCTTCTGCGGCTCCCCCACAGGGCTGAGCTGCAGGAGCACCGGCACGCGGCGCTCCGCCTGCTGGGCGCGGCGGTCAATCTCCCGCGCCAGCTTCATCCGGTCCACCGACTGGATGAGATGCACATCCTTTATTATATACTTGACCTTGTTTGTTTGCAACCTTCCAATCAGGTGCAGACGAAAATTTTCCGCCGGCGCGCCGCTTTGCAGCGCGGGCAGCTTCTCCATCATCTCCTGCACGCGGTTTTCGCCGATGTCCAGCACGCCGGCCTCGCGCAGGGGCAGAATCATTTCCACGGGATGGGTTTTCGTCACGGCGATCAGCCTGGGCACGGGATACCGCCCCTCCGAGGCCTCGGCCAGATTCTTCTGCACCGCACGGATGCGGGCGAAAAGCTCTTCACGCTCCGTCAAAACAGGCGCACCACCATTCCCTCTTGCAGCTGGTCATCCGTAACCGCCACGATATAGACATAATTGTCCTCTTCCCGCTCGATGGTCACCGGGATGAAGAAGGGTTCATCGCCGTAGTATTTCTCCACGACGACGCCGCGCATGCCGTTCTGCTCATAGATCGCGCGGGACGGCACCTTCAGCGTCTGGATCGTGCTGCTCAGATGGGCGCGGCAGGTGCGCATGTACATGATTTTTCTTACGTCGCCTTTGACGCTCAGCTTCAGCAGCAGCTCTCCGTCGGAACGGTTTACGTCCTCAATGGTGGCCAAGGTTTCCGGCTCGTCGTCATCCTCCAGCAGCAGGTTGAAGGTGTCGCCCTTATTCGGGTTCCAGTTCTTGTCGTCCACCAGCATGAGCATATACCATTCGTCCTCCGACATGATGATGCGGAAAACACAGGTTTTGCCCCTGCTGACCGTGGTATTCTCCGGCAGCGCGCCGCCGATCATCCGCCGCACATCCGCCGGGGTGAAGGTGTCGTAGGTGGAGAAGCTGAGCCCCAGCTCGTAGCCGTCCGTGTAAAAGCTCACGATGCCTTTGCGGGTGGGCGCCACCTGCTTTGTCCAGGACTGAATGCGCTGCATCTGCTGCTGCTCATCCTCCAGAAGGCGCTGCAGCCGCTGATCGGAGCCATACTTGCCCTTGATGTACTTCTGCCGCTCGCTGATGGCTGTCTTGAGCAGCGCTTCCTGATTGGACAGGTTGCCGGCGGTGCCGAAGATGATGCTGCGGGCCTCGGAGGCGCGCGCCAGCACATCCGCCTCCACGCGGGTCAGGCTGGCGTCATAGGTCGTCTCATCGTTGATGAGGGTGATTTCATAGTCGCGGATGTTTTCGCGGTAGCCCTGCAGGGCGCTGATCTCCTTGGTGGAGAAGCCGGAGGAGAACACCTCGCAGACCACCTGGCCCTTGTTCTCTTCGACCCAGGCGCCTTCCTCGGCGATGTAGTTGATGTTGGTCACGCCGTCCGCATAGTAGGGGCTCTCATTGCGGACGATCAGCGCGTCGCCGTCATAGACCGCGCCGACCGTACCGATTTCCACGTAGGCCCACTGTGTCGTGGAGGCGGGCTTGAGGGTGCCCGAAATATACCAGACGGCTCCGCCCAGCACAAGGAGAATCAGCACCAGCTGCAGCGGGCTGACCTTGCGGGTGACCGCGGAGAAAAAGCGTCCCAACGAAATACCTCCTTCCGCCGGCATCGGGGTTGCAGGTTATTGTACCACATCCCAGACCATTCTGACAAGCAGCAGGCACATGACGACAATCAGCATGCGGCGGATGAAGGCGGTGCCTCGCTTCAGCGTCAGCTGCGCGCCAAGCAGGTTGCCGAGGATTGCGCAGCAGGCCGCGGGGATGCCCAGCCGGGGCAGAATGTTGCCGGTGCCGAGATAGGAAACCAGGGCAGCCACGTTGCTGGCCAGGTTGACCACCTTCGCCGTGCCGCTGGCTGTGACGGGATCCAGTCCGAGCACCAGCGTAAAGAGCAGAATCAGAAAAGTGCCGGTGCCGGGGCCGACCAGCCCGTCATAGAAGCCGATCAGCAGCCCGACAGCCAGCGCCGTCGGCAGGACGAAACGGGCCTCCACACGGCGGACGGGCTTCAGTTCCTTCCGCTCGCCGAGCACCACCGCCGCGACAATCGGGATGACGACGATCATGCCGATCCGGACGATGGGCGCGGGAATGTGCTGCTGCAGCTGCGCGCCAAGCCAGCTGCCCGGCAGCGCTCCGGCCGCGGCGACGAGGCCGATCCTGCCCGCCATCGCCCTGCCGGAATAAAAGCGCAGGGCGGCGGCCGTCGTCCCGATGCAGGCGGAGAGCTTGTTTGTCCCGGCAGCCATGTGGGGCGGCAGCCCGGCCGCCATGTAGGCCGGCAGGCTGATCAGTCCGCCCCCGCCGGCCACGGAGTCGACGAGGCCCGCCAGAAATACCAGCGGGCACACGATCAGGTAGGTCACCCAGGTGAGCTCCATGCAGGCTCCTTTATCCGACGAATTCCTTATAAATGGCGCGGATGGTTGTCTCAAAGTCGCAGTCGTCCACGCCGACGATGATGGAAAGCTCGCTGGAGCCCTGATCGATCATGCGCACGTTGACGCCCGCCCGGCTCATCGCAGAGAAAAGCCTGGCAGCGGTGCCGCAGTTGCTGACCATGCCGCGGCCGACGGTCGCGATGATGGACATGTTGTCGTGGATCGTGAGCACATCCGGCTGGGTCACGTCGGCAATGCGCCGGACGATTTCCTCGCGGTGCGGGGCCAGCGCCTCGCCGGAGACCACCACCGAGATGGAGTCAATGCCGGAGGGCATGTGCTCAAAGGAGATGCCTGCCTCCTCGAAGACCTGCAGCACGCGCCGGCCAAAGCCGAGCTCCGCGTTCATCATCGCCTTTTCCACCGCGATGACGCTGAAGCCCTTCTTGCCCGCGATGCCGGTGATGGTTGGCACGGTCGGCTCCACAGGCAGATCGAGGGAGATCAGCGTGCCGATGGCCTCCGGATCGTTCGTGTCGCGGATGACCGTCGGGATGCCCACCTTGTGCACGGGGAACATCGCGTCCTCGTGCAGCACGGAGGCGCCCATGTAGCTCAGCTCGCGCAGCTCCGCATAGGTGATGGCGCTGATGCCGCGGGGATCCTCCACCACCCGGGGATCCGCCATCAGGAAGCCGGGGACGTCCGTCCAGTTCTCATAGGTGTCGGCCCGGACGGCCCGGGAGACGATGGCACCGGTGATGTCGCTGCCGCCGCGGCTGAAGGTGTGGATGCTCCCGTCCGGCTTGACGCCATAGAAGCCGGGGATCACGGTCGGCTGCCCGTCGGCCAGCAGGGCCATCATGACCACGTTGGTCTTCTCGGAGTCAAACTGGCCGGCCGCGTCGAAAAAGATCACCTTGGCCGCGTCCATGAAGCGCCAGCCCAGGTAGTCGGCCAGCAGGAGGCCGTTGAGATACTCGCCGCGGGAGGCGCAGTAATCCGCGTCCGCACCGGCGG
>CAMNHF010000173.1 GCA_946538975.1 uncultured Clostridia bacterium
AGCATCCGGAGACGGATTTCGTGCAGCTGGTCATCAACTACTACGACTGGGACAGCCCCTTCGTGCGCTCGCGCCGCTGCTGGGAAGTCGTGCGCAAGCACGGCAAGGACGTGGTGGTCATGCAGCCGGTCAAGGCGGGGACTCTCGCCCGTGTGCCCGAGGAGGCGGAAAAGCTGCTGCGCACTGCGGCCCCGGACCTGTCGCCCGCCTGCTGGGCCATCCGCTTCGCCGCAGGGCTGGAGGGTGTGGTCACGGTGCTTTCCGGCATGAGCAGTCTGGAACAGGTGCAAGAGAACGCGGCCTTCATGCGGCGTATGCAGCCGCTTTCCGAGGCGGAGCGGGACATGCTGCTCACCAAAATCGTGCCGCTGATCAAGAAACAGGGGCCGCTGGGCATCTCGGATTTCAGCAAGTACGAGGGCATCGCGAAAAACGGCATGCCCGTCGCGGGCGTGCTGGACGCCTACAACAGCTGCCTCATCCAGCCCGACCCGACCTTTTCCGCCGAGAACAACTACTACAAACCCCTCCGCTATGACGCGAAGATCCCCGAGGGCCAGAGTTGGATTTCCGGCAAACTGATCGCGAAAGACGGCGAGGACGTGACCGAGCTGGTGGCCAAGGCGGAAAAGTGGCTTTTGGACAACATGTTCTGACCGGAGGAAGAACCATGCAAGGCAAGATTGTTTTGGTGACGGGCGCGGCCATGGGCATCGGACTCGCCTGCGCCGAGACCTTCGCCCGGGCCGGGGCGACCGTGGTCATGGCGGACATCGCCAAGCCCGACGAGCAGGCGGTGCGCCTTGTGGAAGCTGGGCACAATGCCGTAGCCTACCACTGCGACGTTGCCGACGCGAAGGCGGTGCGCGAGATGATCGCCTGGACGGTCAAAACCTACGGACGCCTGGATGCGGCCCTGAACAACGCGGGCATCCAGACCCCACAGCATCCCATGGCCGAGATCACCGACGAGGAGCTTGAACGCACCCTGGCCGTTGACCTGAAGGGCGTGTGGCACTGCATGAAGCACGAGATCGAACAGATGCTAAAGCAGGAGGACGGCGGGGCCATCGTCAACACCTCGTCCCAAGGCGGGTTGACGGCCTTTCCGGGGCAGGCCGCCTACATCGCCTGCAAGCACGCGGTGATCGGCCTGACGCGCACTGCGGCCATGGACTACGCGGCCAAAGGCATCCGCATCAACGCGGTCTGCCCCGGCTGCATCCGCACGCCCATGGCGGACGAGCTGTTCCGCAAAAACCCGAGCCTGGAGCGGGATTTGGTGCGCGAGATTCCTGCCGACCGCATGGGCCGTCCCGAAGAAATCGCCGACGCCGTTCTGTGGCTGTGCGGCCCGGCGGCGAGCTTCGTCCACGGCCACGCGCTGCTGGTGGACGGTGGATTCACGATCCATTGAGGAGGGGCCTGCTTCCCCCGTTCACAGCGCTTCCGCCCGCCCCCGCCTTCGGGCTGCGTCGTACTGTGGCGGCAGGCCGAAGAGCCGCTTGTACTCCCGACTGAACTGGTGCGGACTGACGTAACCCACCGCAGAACCCGCGTCGCCCACGTCCAGGCGTTCGGCGAGCAGCAGACGCCGGGCCTCGTGCAGGCGCAGGCGCTTCTGGTATTGCAGGGGACTCAAGGTGGTCACCTTCTTGAACTGCCGGAAGAGCGCGGTTTCCGAGAGACTTACCCGCTTCGCCAGATCCGCGATGACCAGGGGTTCGGCGTAGTGTTCCCGGAGCCAGAGGATGGCCTCGGCAATGCGACCGCTCCTCGCTTCAGGTGTGTGCAGCTGCCGCAGACTGCCGCCGTGCGGGCCTTTGAGCAGGCGATAGTGCAATTCTTTCACCACGAGCGGCCCCAGAACCGGCGCGTCCTCCGGCTCGTCCAGCAGATCTGCCAGCCGCCGGAAGGCACGCAGCAGCCGGAGATCGGCCCGGTCCACGGCAATGCCGCAGTCGTCGCCCGTCGGCGGCGGCTGTTCCGGCATTTCCATGAGCAACTCGCCGATGAGCCGCCGGTCCAGCCGCAGCTCCACGGAGAAGAAGGGTGCGTCCGCTTCGGCGCACACGATGCGGTGCAGCGCGGGCATGTGGACGCCCGCAAGCAGATATTCGCCCGCGCCGTAGCGCAGCTGTCGCTCCGCGATGCGGGCGCTCTTTTCGCCCCGTAAGACCAGAAGGACCAGCGGTTCCATCACGCAGTCCGCCAAGGGACCGCCCGCGTCGCGGCGATGGCAGACCATGCCGGGCAGCGGCCCGGGGCAATCGCCCGCCTCCGGCATGCGCCGCCGAACCAGAGCCGCCATGTCGCCCAGCAGAATTTCCTGTTCCCGCGCCTCGTCCATGTCGATGGCCTCCTCAAAACCCATTTCGCCGGTTTTGTGCAAAACTTTGCCGGTATCGTGTCTTCCCCAAATCCGCCGAAGCCTATATAAACAAGGGTCACAAGTCAAGCGCCGCGTGCGACCCGACGAGACGAATCGTCACGCCGCCGGAATCGTGCATCCGACATCCCACGAGGCCCTTCCCGAACATGACCACGACAAGCCCCCGAACCCGCCCCGAAGCCCCGCTACTCTCCACAGGCATGACGCTCTTTTTCGCCTGCGCCTGCGCCCTCACCCTGGCCAACATCTATTACGCCCAGCCCATCCTCGCGGACATCGCGGCGGACCTGGGCTTAGCCCCGGAGGCGAGCGGCGTCGTCGTCACCCTGCTGCAGGCGGGCTACATGCTGGGCATCCTGTTCATGGGGCCACTGGGCGATCTGCTGGAAAACCGGCGGCTCATCGCGGGCATGGTTCTGGGCGCGTCCGTCGCTCTGTGGAGCGCCTCGGCGAGCGGACAGACTGGCGGCCCGGGCGGACAGGCTCTGTTTTTCGCGGCCCATCTGGGTGTCGGCTTCTGTTCCGCAGTCACCCAGATCCAGGTGGCCTTCGCCGCCGGACTGGCCGGGGACGACCGCCGGGGCCGGGTGCTGGGCGTGGTGGTTGCCGGACTCTTCCTCGGCATGATCCTGTCCCGGCCCCTGGCGGGACTGCTGAACGACGCCTTCGGCTGGCGCATCGTCTATCGCCTGGCCGCCCTGCTCATGCTGGTCCTGGGCCTGGCGCTGTGGCGCTTCCTGCCCCGCCGTGCGCCGGAGGCCGCGCCTGCGGGCGGGTATCCGACCGTGCTGCGCTCCATGACGCGCCTGCCTCGCGCCCTGCCCGGACTGCCCCGCCTGCTGGTCCTGTCCACCTTGACCTTCACCGGCTTTTGCCTGTTCTGGACGGCCGCGCCCCTGGCCCTGCGGGAAACGCTGGGCTTCTCGCCGGGACGCCTGGCCCTGTTCACCCTGATCGCCCTGGTCACGCCGCCCTGCGTGTTCCTCGCCGGTCGCCTACTGGACCGGGGACTCGGGCCGCGCCTCATCGCCTGCGGCACGGGCCTGGCCGCAACGGCCTTTCTGCTCTGCGCCTGCCTGCCCGCCGGACTCTTTGTCCTTGCGCTCGCGGCCCTGCTGCTGGATCCGGGCGTCAACGTGACGACGCTTTCCGCGCAGCAGCGCATCCTCTCCATGCGGCCCGAGGCCCGGACCCGACTGAACTCCGTCAGCGTGGCCTGCAACTTCTGCGGCGGCGCTTTGGGTTCGGCTCTCGCGCCCTGGCTCTTCGCCCGCTTCGGCTGGCGGAGCGCGGCCCTGGCCGGGTTTCTTCTGCTCATCCTCGCCTTCGCGTTGAACGTGCGCCCGCGTGCAGGCGAACCAACGAAACAACCACAGGGCGTGCGCTGAACAAGGAGTATGTTGTGAACAAGATTTTTCTCCGCATCGGCGCGGAGCCACGGACCGGGAGCGGACGACGGGAGGAACGGCCATGACGGAACGGGAAAAGATGATCGCCGGGGCCAATTACGACGCCCTGGACGCCGAGCTGCTGGCTGCACGGTTGCGGGCCCAGGATCTGTGCCACGCGCTGGCGCTGGCGCTGCCCTCGGATTTGGAGGCGCGGGAGCGCATCCTTGCGGAACTGCTGCCCCATGCCGAGCCGGACCGCTTCATCACCCCGCCCTTTTACTGCGACTACGGCTGGAACATCCATATCGGCGCGAAATTCTACTGCAACGTCGGCTGCGTCATCTTGGAC
>CAMNHF010000174.1 GCA_946538975.1 uncultured Clostridia bacterium
CCGAACTCGGCAAAGCGGAAGGTATACCGGCCGGACTGGAAATCGCGGATCTTCCGCTCCAGCCGCTCCTCGGCGGAGGCCAGCAGCTCCGCGTAGTCGTACTGCATGCGGAAACAGACCTCGTTGACGATCTCCAGCAGGTAGATCTCAAACTGCATCGCGGAAAACAGCGGCCCGCGCACCACAATGCTGAGCTCGCCCGTGTCGCTCAATCCGGTCTCCACGTAGTCGCGCAGCGGCCGCCACAGCCGCAGGAACTCCACATAGTCCGGCTTGATGAAGCGGATGGAGCGGAGGTAATCCAGCTCCTCGGGGCGGAAGGTCAGCGTGCACAGGTGGTCGATCTGCGCGTTGATCTCCTCCAGCATCTCCGGGGTGAAGCGCACGCCCTCGCTGCGGCAGCGGAAATAGTATTCGCCGCACAGGTCGGTGTGCTTGTGGAAGATCACCTGATCCATGTTGAACTTGTACAGGTCGGTGTCCAGCAGGGAGACCACGATCGGGGCCAGTTTCATCTGCATCTGCCTCCTCACAGCGTCGGATTTGCGGTCAGCGTTTCACTCGGCGAAGGGATCCAGCACCCGGGGCATGGAGCGCTTGTGCATGTTCGCCCGCTCCATCCGGCTGATGCGCGCGTCCACGTCCGGATCGCCGCTGCTTCCCTCGCGGATGTAGCGGTGAATCTCCGCGTACTTCACGCCCAGCCGCTCCTCGTCGCTGAAACCGGAGAGGCCGTCGGTCGGCGTCTTCTCCACCAGCTCCCGCGGCAGCTCCTCCATGGTGAGGCCCACCTGCACCACCTCCACGCTGGTCAGCGCGCCGAGCATGGAGAAGTCGCAGGAGGTGTCGCCGTCCTTGGTGCAGTAGCCAACAGTGATCTCGCTCAGGTTGCCGGTGCCGGCCAGCCGCGCGCCGAGGGCCTGCGCAATGTAGCGCACCGAGGTCATGCGCAGGCGCGGGCCGACGTTGATGTCGCTCGGCTTGCTGTATTCCACCGGGAAGTCGCCGGCCTCCCCTGCGGCCAGGGCGTCGTGCAGGGCGGTGTGCATCGCGCCGATGTTCAGCGTCCTGTGCGGAATGCCCAGCGCCTCGCACACGCGGCGGCTGTCCGCCAGATCCTTCTGCACGCCGTCCGGCATCATCACGCCGAACACGTTCTCCCGGCCCAGCGCGCGGGCGCAGATGGCCGCCGTGACGGTCGAGTCCTTGCCGCCCGAGATGCCCACCACTACCCTGCTGAAGCCCTGCTCCCGCGCCAGGCTCCGCAGGCCGTTGACCAGATTGTCCCTGGCCTTCACCGCGTCAAAGGTGCTGCTCATGTGCCTTCCTCCTTGATGATCGTGCAGTTATTGTGGTCTCACAGTGCAATCGTGTTCTCCGGCCAGACCCCGCGCCGCTCCAGAATCATGGAAAAGTGCGTGGTCAGCCGGCCGCCCAGGTCGATGCCGAAATCCGTCAGCGCCGCGTGGCGGCACCAGGGCAGCACATAGCGGTGAAAGAAGATCCGCCCGTACGCTCCCCGGGGATCCAGCACGCCCATCAGCCGCTCCATGTCATAGGAGAAGTAGTTCTCGCTGCATTCGCGCTCCCAGTTCTCCACATAGCGGTACTTCAGCAGCAGATGCACGAGGTTCCGCCGCAGGCCGATCCCGCCCCAGCAGGCCTCGAAATCGCGCAGCTGATCCGCCGGAAGCATGGCGCGCACCCGCTCCTCCGCCTCGGGGGAAATACGCGCCGCTTCGTCCTCGCTGGCGTACATCATGTCGCGCACGATGACGAAGCGCGGGCCGATCGCCTCCAGGAAGCGCCGCAGCAGCCCCAGGTCGAAGCCGTAGTGGAACACCTCGTGGAAGACGGAGGAGAAGTTGACCGCGATCTGATCCGCCCCCGCGCCCAGTGCCTTGAGCTGCGCCAGCACATCCTCCATGCGGCTGAAGAACCAGGTGCCTTCCGTTTTCTGCCGCTCCGCCTCCGCGGTCATGGCCGGGTCGATGTCGAAGCCGATGCAGCGCAGCGTGGGGAACAGCCCGTGCAGGAAGCGGATCAGCGAGCCGTCCGCGCAGCCGTAGTCGATGAGGACCTCCGTGCCCGGCACCTTGTCCACGAAGAACGCCTTGTCCCACATGGAACGCCGCATCCGGTCGTTGTACACCGCGTAATCGAGAATCGCCGCCATGCCGTCCTCCCGCTTACACCAGGTCGATCTGGCAGCTCTGCATCGTCGCGAGGGCCGCCTCGTGCTTCTCCGGCGTCACGCCCGCGCAGCACGCCGCATTCACGGCGATGGCGGCTTCCGGGAAGTGGGCCTTGAGCAGCAGGGCGTTGGACACCACGCAGATGTCGGTGCACAGGCCCAGCAGCTCAATAGACGGCTGCTCGTCCGGCGCCAGCCCCGCGCGGATCACATCCGGCAGGCGCAAGCTGCCGAAGGTCGGCTTCTCCAGAAGGATGCAGTCCCCGGCCGCCTCGGCGATCTCGCCGTTCAGCCGCCAGCCCTCCGTGCCGCGGATGCAGTGGCGCACGGGCAGCTTCCGTCCCTCGGCGGTGTCGAGGTAGTTCTCCTCATGGGTGTCCAGCGTGGCGATGACGGTCACGCCCGCGGCACGGCATTCCCGGATGCGCCGCGCAGCCGCCGGCACGATCGCCACGGCTTCCTTCGTTCCCAGCGAGCCGTCGATGAAGTCCTTCTGCATGTCGACAACGACAAGATACTTTTTCTCCTTCACAGCGCATTCTCCTTTTTCTTTTTCGCAGTTTGCTTTTCACAGCCTGATGCGGTACAGGGCGGCGGGCCGGCCCCGCGCGCGCTTTTCCTGATCGGTCTGCTCCAGGCGGCCGTCCCGGGCGTAGCGGTTCAGGATCGTCCGGCGGAAGTTGCTGCTGTCCGCCGCCTCGCCCAGCACCGCCTCGAACACCGTCTGCAGCTCCCCCAGCGAGAAGGCCTGCGGATCCTCCAGGAAGCGGAAGCCGATGTCGGTGTAGTCGATCTTCCCGCGCAGCCGCCTCACGCCGGTTTCGATGATCCGCCCGTGGTCGAAGGCCAGGTCGCCCGCGCCGAGCACCAGCCCTTCTCCGTCGTCGAGCCGCAGCCCCGGGCCGTCCACGTCCGGCTCGAAGCAGCGGAAGGAGCTGCCCGCCAGCGCCTCCTGCAGCCGGCCCCAGGGCACAATCACGAGGTAGGCCACCGACAGCACGCGCCCGCGGGGATCCCGCCCGACGCCGGTAAAGGTGTACAGCTGCTCCACATAGGCATCCCGGACCGGCAGCATCTCCTGCAGCAGCCGCCAGGCCGCCGCCTCCGCCGATTCCTCCAGCCCGATGAAGAGGCCCGGCAGCGCCCAGCAGCCCTCGCAGGGCGGGTTCACCCGGCGCGACAGCAGCAGCTTCAGCCGGCCGCCGCATACGGTCAGAATCATGAGATCCGCGGTGGCGTAAAGCTCATCCTGTCTGAGTTCTCTGTGCATGGCCGCCTCCTTTCTGGTCACTTTGACCATAATCATCATACACGATGCCGGGACACTTGTCAAGATGTTTTTTGTCATTCTGACAATAATTTTTTCGCAGGCCGGAAACAGCGCCCTTCCCCTCGCCTGCCGGAATATTTCCTTTCTGCCGGCAGGAATCGCCAGCCGCCGGGTAGAAACAATCCATGGGGCCATCGGCCCCGCTGCTGCAAAAGGAGAGCAATCATGGCAAAGGTTTCCGTCATCATCCCGTATTACAACGCCGCGCGCTTCCTCCGCCCCTGCGTGGAGAGCGTCCTGCGGCAGACCCTCGCCGATCTGGAGGTGTGGGCCGTGGACGACGGCTCCACCGACGAAGGCCCGGCGATGCTTGAGGCGCTGGCGCAGAAGGACAGCCGCCTGCACCTGCTCCGCCAGCCCCATCAGAACGGCGGCGCGGCGCGCAATCTCGGCCTCGCCCATGCCGGCGG
>CAMNHF010000175.1 GCA_946538975.1 uncultured Clostridia bacterium
TTCGTCTCCAGCTGCCGCTCCAGCTGCCGCTGCCGGATCGCCTGGCTGAGACAGGCCTGATTGCGGCACACATAGGCGCCGCGGCCCGGCATCTTGCCCCGGCTGTCCAGCGCGATCTCGCCCTCGGGCGAGCGCACCACGCGGAGCAGCTCCCGCTTCGGCTTCATCTCCCGGCAGCCCACGCACATCCGCATGGGGGTCTTCTTCGGTTTCACAGGCATGCTCTTCTCCTGCCGCACTCGCGGTTACAGCGTGTCGTCTTCGTCGGCGTAGCCCACGCTCTCGTCGTAGTCCATGGTCATGTTGACGCTGCCGGTGGTCAGGCCGTTCTCGTCCACCATGTCGTGGAGCTCATGCGCTTCGCTCTCGCTCTTGATGTCGATGGTCCAGTGTCCGGTCAGGTTGCTGGCCAGGCGGGAGTTCAGACCGTCCTTGCCGATGGCCAGGGACAGCTGGTTGTCCGGCACGATCACGCGGCAGGTGTGGGTCTCCTCGTTGACAAAGATGGTCAGCACGCGGGCCGGGTTCAGGGCGTTGGCCACGAATTCCATCGGGTCCTCGCTCCACTTGATGATGTCGATTTTCTCGCCGCCCAGCTGGCTGACCACCCGCTCCACGCGGCCGCCGCCCTGGCCGACGCAGGCGCCGACGGGGTCGATGGCCGGATCCACGGAGGCCACGGCAATCTTCGTGCGGATGCCGGGCTCACGGGCGATGGACTTGATGAGCACCTGGCCCGCCGCCACTTCCGGCACTTCCAGCTCGAACAGGCGCTTGACCAGGTTGGGATGGCGGCGGCTCACGCGGATCTGCGGCGCCCGGCCCGCGAAGGGGGCGGTGCGCGCCACGTCCAGCACGTACACGCGGACGTGGTCGTCCTCATGCAGCACCTCGCCGGGGATCATGTTGATCTTCTCCAGGATGCCCTCGGTGCCGCCCAGGCTGACGTAGACGTCCGTATCGGTCACCCGCTGCACCACCGCAGTCATGACCTCGTCCTTCTTCTCGGCGAACTCCTCGTAGACCTTGCCGTGCTCCGCGCTACGGATGGTGGTCATCAGCCGTTCCTTGGCGGCCTTGGCGGCCACGCGCAGGAAGTTCTTCGGCGTCACCTCGCGGTCGACAATGTCGTCCACCTGCGCGCCGGGCTGGATCGCCTGCGCGTCCTCCACGCTGATCTGGCTGGCAGAGGAGATGACCTCCTCCACCACCACCAGGCGGGCGTAGATGTGGATGCTGCCGTCCACGCGGTCGATGCGGGCGACCACATTGGTCGGGGCCTGCTCGCCCACCGGCAGATTCTTGCGGTAGGCGGCCTTCATGGCCTCCTCCAGGGTGGTGAACAGGGTCTCCTCCGGGATGCTGCGCTGTTTGGCCAGCGCCTGAATGGCCAGCAGGACTTCGGATTTCTCCGGGGCCGCGGGCTTTTCCGTCTTCGTCTTTCTGGGTGCCATGCGTATTCCTCCTGTTTCACCGGCGGCCGCAGCCGCTTCCCTGCGGTGCATCGCCGCCGATGCTGTTCGCTTCCGTTCAGTCTTCCCCGGTCTCCTCGCCGATGACCGTTTCGCTGATTTCGCTGAGATCCACGTCCAGGCGGATCAGAGCGCAGGCCTTGCGCGGGAAGGCCTTCTCCGCGCCGCCGGTCACGATGGTCACGTTCTCCCGGTCGTAGCCGGCGAGCACGCCGTGCCATTCCTTCGCCCCGTCCGCCGCGCGGAACAGGCGAAGCTCCACATTCTCGCCGAGGCTCCGCTCCAGGTCGCGGTCGGTCTTCAGCGGCCGATCCGCCCCGGGGGAAGAGACCTCCAGAAAATCGTAGTCGTAATCCTCCACCAGCGGCTGAATCGCGCGGTGATACTTCTCGCAGCCGTCCAGATCCATGCCGCCGGGCTTGTCGATGTAGATGCGCAGATATTTGCCGGTGTTCTCCCGGTCAAGGCAGACGTCCACCAGTTCAAAGCCGAGCTGATCCGCCACGCGCTGGCAGCGGGGCCGCACCACCTGTGTCACTTCCGTACGGGCCAGGGCCGTCCACCTTCCTTCCGCAGCCGGGCCGCGGCGTCCTGCCGCATGAAACAGAAAAAAGTGAGCCACAGCTCCCGCCGGGTTCCCGGAGAGCCGTCCTTTGCCGCGCCAATGCGCAGCGCGGCACTGCTTCGCGCCGCAGACAGCCTGCCAGAAACCCTGAAGCTGCGTCCACTTTGATCCGTCAAGCCCTTCTTTCTCCTTGTGCAAGCCGGTCTGCGGGTGCTCCCCTCCCCGGCGAATCCTGCAAATGCCGCTGCCGCCGGTCTTTCCGTCAGCAACAGGTTGAGTATAACACAGTTTTTCCGGAAATACAAGGGGTTTGCACAGCTTTTCCATGATTCCCCCGGCGCCCCGCGAGGCCCGAAAAACCCCCTGCTCCCGGGGTGGGGGCAGGGGGAAGGGGTCAGCGTGTGCCGTTCAGTAATGCAGGATTTATGAATGGAATCCTTGCTGAGACTGCTCGGCTGCAGGTGATGAGTACAGATTTACTCTTTGTAATACCTTGAGTCAGCATAGTCTTCATAGTGTTTGATACACTTGAATTTTGACTTCAGGGTATCCATCGTCATGGATCTGTCCCAACGGATCTGGCAATGACCATCTCCATTGCAGTCGACGTAATAGACGATGCCGTCCTCAACACGAAGCACAACGAATTTGTGCCCATACGTACTTGATGATGTAATCCACACCATATCTCCAGGTGCGATATTGTCCAATTCGGTCGTGCTGTAATTCCACGAAGTCACAATTGGGTCTTTTCCTCCGATTGCCCATGCAATTGTATTTGCGAAGCCAATGCACTGCGCTTCACCAATGCCAGACGTCTGTTTGGAGAAAGCATTGCAGGTGCTCTTCACAAAATTTGCTTGTGTGAATGTACTGCTGTAATACTCCCAGGAATGATGGTTACTCGGACAGGCTTCTGTAGAAATCCATGTGGTCATGTTGCTTCCATTCACGCCTGTAATTGAGACCTGGGTGGTATTACTATTGAGAGAACCGTCCGAATTGCAATGGTGATTCCAATACTTACTGTTCGGCAAGACGGATTTCAGGTTATTAAACCTTTGCGTCAACGTGGCCGACGGCAGCACTGTGATATGAGACTGGTCCGTCACGACAACCGTCATCGAATCCAGCTCCATGCCTCCACCATTCCCATCGGTGTCCTTGGCCCAGATTCTCAAGGTGTACGTGCCGGGCGTGTTATACGGCGCCTGCGTGGTATCAATGGCAAACCAATCCGCGAGGTTGATGCTGCTGACACGATGAGCCGCGAAATGCTGCGTAAAGACGCTGTTGTCATAGCCGTATGCGGCAATCGTTACATCGCCGAGAAGGCCGGAGCCGCCGGACACGGAGACCGAGCCCTGCACCAGCCATCTGCTGCCAAGCGAAATGGTCACAGAGGATTTCGTGAACTCCGCGGTAAATATAGGATCAGGTGCTGTTACTGTGACTGTAGCAGTACCAATCTTCACCGCGTTATTGCTGCCGTAGGCTTTGGCATAGACGGTAATGCTGTAGGTGCCGGGGCTGCTGAAATTGCTATTCGAACTCGGGCTGATCGTGAAGATGTCGGCGAGGCTCACATAGGTGGGGCCGTTGCTGGAATAGCTCTTGGTCAGAGCCTGATCGGAGCCGTACTTCACGCTGACGGAGATGACTCCGATGGTGCAGTTCTCAGCCTCCACATAGCCCTGCAGAGACACAGAGCCGCTCTGGCTGACGGAGTAAGAGGTCTTCGTCAGCTTGCCTGTGATGACAGGATCAGGCTCCGACTTCACCGTCAGCGCCGCCGCGTTGGTGTACACTGTACCCGCCGTGTTCGATGCCGCCATGCGGTACTGG
>CAMNHF010000176.1 GCA_946538975.1 uncultured Clostridia bacterium
TCAACGCGAAAACCGCGCCGGGCGGCAGGGCCGGGGTGAAGTTTCGAAAGACCGACTGAGGAAGATGAAGGGGGTGTAAACGTGGCGCGGGGTGGCCCGAATAAGGGCGAATTAACCAAAGATCAGAGGATCAGCGAAGAGTACGCGAGAATGAAGGACCTTTTCGCGGCAATGGCAGAGAATGAGCTGAGATTCTGCGACCCGCTGCTGCAGAATGCCGCCTTCATGAAGGTGACGCTGGAAGACCTCCAGCAGGCCATCAATGAGAACGGTGTCACCGATCAGTACCAGAACGGCGCGAACCAGAGCGGGACGAAAGCCTCCGCCGACCTGCAGGCCTACAACAGCCTTGCTAAGGTTTATAACGCTCTGATGGAGAAACTTAGTAATCGTCTCCCGAAGATGATCAAGCAGTCCAGACTGGCGGCGCTTCGGGATGAGTAAGAAGGCGGAGACGGACTGGATCCTGACGTATTACCAGCAGATCCAGAACGGCACCGTGAACGTCGGCCGGTGGATCCGCGAGTGGTATGCGCTGGTCGTGGACGGACTGCAGAAGAAGCGCTTCTTCTTCGACCAGAAGAAGGCCGGCAAGGTGATCCGGTTCTGTGAGAACTTTTGCCGGCACCACGAGGGCCCGCTTGCTCCTCAGCTGATCAAGCTGGAGACATGGCAGAAGGCTTTCCTGTCGGTGGTCTTCGGAATTGTGGACGCGGACGGCAACCGGCAGTTCCGGGAAGTGGTGCTTCAGATCGGCCGGAAGAACGGGAAGACGCTGCTGGCCGCTGCGGTGTCCGCTTACGAGATGTTCATGGACGACGAATACGGCGCCAGGCTGTACTTCGTAGCACCGAAGCTCGACCAGAGCCGGCTGTGCTTCAATGCCTTCAGCCAGATGATCATGAAGGAGCCGGAGCTGAACGACCTGGCACGGAAGCGGCGCACGGACATCTACGTGGAGAGCTCCAACAGCTCCGCCCAGCCGCTGGCCTTCAGCTACCAGAAGAGCGACGGCCTGAACCCCTCGCTGACGGTGTGCGATGAGATCGCCAGCTGGCCGGGGGATGGCGGGCTTAAACAGTACGAGGTACTGAAGAGCGCACTTGGCGCCAGGCGCCAGCCGCTGCTGCTGTCGATCAGCACGGCCGGGTACATCAATGACGGAATCTTCGACGAACTGATCAAACGGTCCACGGCGGTCATCATGGGCACGAGCAAGGAAACACGGCTCGCGCCTTTTTTGTACATGATCGACGATGTGGACAAATGGAACGACATCAACGAGCTGAAGAAGGCGAACCCGAACCTGGGCGTCTCCGTCAGTGTTGATTATATGCTGGAGGAAATCGCGGTTGCTGAGGGTAGCCTGAGCAAGAAGACCGAGTTCCTGACGAAGTACTGCAACATCAAGCAGAACAGCAGCCAGGCATGGCTGACGGCTCAGGATGTGAAGAAATGCTTCGGGAACGACCTGACGCTGGAGGACTTCCGGCACAGCTACGCGCTGGGCGGTGTTGACCTTTCCCTGGCTGTCGACCTGACGGCCGCCGTGATCTGCATCGAGCGGGACGGCGTGACCTGGTTTGAAACGCAGTTTTTCATGCCGGCCAACAAAGTGGACGAGGCGACACAGCGGGACGGGCTCCCGTATCGCATCTACGCCCAGCGGGGCCTGCTGACCCTCAGCGGGGAGAACACGGTGGACTACCACGACGTGCACGAGTGGTTCCGGAAGCTGGAGCGGGAATACGAAATCCTGCCCCTCAAGGTGGGATACGACCGGTACAGCGCCGCCTACCTGGTGCAGGACATGGAGGCTGACGGCTTCAGCATGGAGAGCGTCAGCCAGGGGAGCAACCTGACCGGCGTCCTGATCGACATGGAAGGCATGATCAAGGACGGCCGGCTCCGGTGCATGAGCGACAACGACCTGATGAAGGTGCACATGCTGGACGCGGCCCTCAAGTTTGAAGAGGGCACCAACCGGCGGAAGCTGATCAAGATGAACCAACGGGCCCACATCGACGGGATGGCGGCCCTGTCGGATGCGATCTGTATGAGGCACAACTACTACGAGGAAATGGCCGGACAGCTGGCCAACAAGAGGTGAAGAACATGGGACTGATTGACAGGCTGTTTGGCCGGGCGCCGAAGAGTGCGCCGACAGAAGGGCGGTTTCAGACGCTGACGGCCTATTCGCCGGTGTTCACCAGCTGGGGCGGCCAGATCTACGAGTGCGAGCTGGTGCGGGCGGCTGTGGACGCGAAAGCCCGGCACATCGGAAAGCTACAGTACCGGATGCAGGGAACGGCACGGACGAAGCTGTACACGGCGACAAAGTCCGCGCCGAATCCATGGTACACCTGGCCGCAGTTCCTGGAGAGGTGCTCCAACATCTACGAGGTGCAGAACAACCTGTTTGTGGTTCCGCTGCTGGACGACATGGGCGAGGTCACCGGTTTCTTCCCGGCGCTGCCTTCCACCTGCGAGGTGGTCGACAGGAGCGGAGAGCCGTACCTGAAATACACCTTCGTAGGCGGTCAGAAACGGAGCGTCATGCTCCGGCGGTGCGCGGTGATCACGAAGCACCAGCTGAAGGACGACATCTTCGGGGAAAAAAACAGCGCCCTGATGCCCACCATGGAGCTGGTGAACATGGTCAACCAGGGGATCATCGAGGGCGTCAAGAACGGCGCCACCTACCGCTTTATGGCCCAGTTGGTCAGCAAAGCGTTTGACGAAGATCTCCGGAAAGAGCGGGAACGCTTTGATCGGAACAACTTCCAGACCGGCGGCGGCGGCCTGCTCCTGTTCGGGAATCAGTTCTCGAACGTCCAGCAGATCAAGCAGGACGGGTACAAGGTGGACGCGGAACAGCAGAAGCTGATCCGGGAAAACGTCTGCAACTATTTCGGGGTGTCTGAAAAGGTCATTCGCAACGAGGCGACCGGCGACGAGCTGGACGCCTTTTATAATGGCGCGATTGAGCCCTTCGCGATCAAGTTGAGTGACGCGCTGACCCGGATGGTGTTCTCCGAGCGGGAGCGCAACGGCGGGAACGCCATCACCTTCGCGGGCGATCGGCTGCAGTACATGAACATCTCCAGCAAGATCAGCATGGCCCAGCAGCTGGGGGACCGGGGCATCCTGACGATTGACGAAATCCGGGCGCTGTTCAATTACGAGCCGCTGCCGGATGGCATCGGCCAGCACGTACCGGCCCGGGGTGAGTACTACTTTGTGGACGAAGGCAAACAGGACGGAGGGAATGAGAATGAATAAGGAAGTACGGAGCCTGGAGTTCGAGATCCGGGCGGAGGAGACCGGCAACGAGGAACGGGCCGGACGGCTGACGGGTACGCCGATCGTGTTTAACCAGGTCACGGACCTGGGCTGGATCCGCGAGGTGATCGAGCCCGGCGCCCTGGACAATGCCGACCTGAAGGACGTGCGCTTCCTGGTAGGCCACGACACCAGCGGGATCCCGCTGGCCCGGAGCCGGAACAACAACGAGAACAGCACCATGCAGCTGACGGTAAACGAGAACGGCATGGACATCCGAGTGGATCTCGACATCGAGAACAACCCCCGGGCTAAGGAGCTTTATTCCGCCGTGAAACGGGGCGACATTACCGGGATGTCGTTCATGTTTACGGTTGATAAAGACGCATGGGAGGACCTGGAGAGCGATCAGCCCCTCCGTCGGATCACGGCGATCAGCAGGGTGTTCGAGGTCTCTGCGGTGACCTTCCCGGCGTACGAGGGCACGAGCCTCGAGGCAGCTTCCGAAGACTCCGCGCTGGAGAGCGCGAGGGCCTC
>CAMNHF010000177.1 GCA_946538975.1 uncultured Clostridia bacterium
AGCTGCGCGATGAACCACGCAGTGAACGCGCAGAACACCCACCGATTGGTGAAACCCCCCAGCACGCTGTGCATCCCTCCGTCCCCCTTCCGGCAAGATCCGCCACAGAGCGCCAGACGCCCTCCGCGATTTCCGCAAAGACCGCCGCGTTCTCCCCCAGCGGCTGCAGCGCGGCCACAGCCGTCCCGATCTCTTCCCGCAGATCCTGCATCGAGCCCTCTACGCCGCGGAAGGTGACCCAGGTCTTTTTGCCCGTCTCCGCGTCGTGCTGCACCTGCTTGCCGATGTCGCTCTCCGCGGCCAGCACGTCCAGCAGGTCGTCGGCAATCTGGAAGGCAAGGCCCAGGTGCAGGCCGTATGTGCGGCCCGCGGCCAGCAGCTCGTCCGGCGCCCCGGCCAGGTACATCCCCGTCTCCATGGGCGCGGTCAGCAGGTCGGCGCACTTGCGCAGATGCGTCTCCCGCAGATCCTCCAGGGTCTTCTCGTCCTCGTCCATGTCCAGCGTCTGCCCGGCCACCATGCCCTGCACGCCGCAGCGCCGCGCAATCGCCAGCGCCGCGGCGATGCCCCGGCGGTCCCCGCGCCACCAGGCCGCGTCCAGCATGATCTCGAAGGCCGCGCTGAGCAGGCCGTCGCCGGCCAGGATCGCCATCGCCTCGCCGTAGACGCGGTGGTTCGTCGGCTTTCCGCGCCGCAGGTCGTCATTGTCCATGGCGGGCAGATCGTCGTGAATCAGGCTGTAGGTGTGGATCATCTCGATGGCGCAGGCAAAGGGCAGCGCTTCCTGCACATTGCCGCCCGCCGCCTCGCAGGCTGCCGTCAGCAGCACCGGGCGCAGCCGCTTTCCGCCGGCCATGAGGGAATACAGCATCGCATCCACCAAGCGCTCCGGCGTGTTGTCCAGGCGCTTCATCTGCTCCGGCAGGGCCCTCTCCACCATCTCCCGGTATTCCGTCAGACTCCGCATCGCCGTTACTCCTCCGCCGCCTCCGGGCGTGCTTCGATGGCCTTCTCCGCCGCCTCCAGATCGCGCTGGAGGGACTGGGCCAGCTCCTGTCCCTGCCGGTAGAGCTTCATCGCTTCCTCCAGCGGGATGCTGCCGCCCTCCAGCTGCGCCACAATCTGCTGCAGCGCGGCGAGGCGCTCCTCATAGGTCATGGCGTTCTTCTTCGCTGCCAATTTCATTCACCGTCCTCTTTCACCACCGGCACAGTGCCGTCCGCGAAATGCAGCCGCATCCGCTTTGGCGCCGCGCCGGCCGACGTGACGATCGCATCCGTGCCGTCCGCCGTCACCATGGCGTAGCCTCTCTCCAGCACCCGCTGCGGGGAAATGGCCTCCAGCCGGGCACAGACCTGCCGCAGCTGATGGTCCCTGCGCTCCAGCAGGGCCGACGCGCTGCTTTCCAGCCTGAGCGCCAGCATCGCCTGCTCCGGCATCCGGCTTTGTAGATATTTCCGCGCGGCGCTGTCCAGACGCAGCTGCAGCTGACGCGCCGCCGCCAGCTTCTCGCGCAGATCCGCCGCCGGGCTCAACTGCGCCAGCAGCTGCACGCAGGCCTGCAGGCGCAGCTTTTCCGCCTGCACGATCTGCACCATGGCCTGTGCGAGCCGCGATCTCAGCTGCTGCACCTCCGCGATCACATTGACCTTCTCCGGCACGGCCATCTCCGCCGCATTGCTGGGGGTCGCCGCCCGCGCGTCGGCCGCAAAGTCCGCGATGGTGAAGTCCGTCTCATGCCCCACGGCCGAGATCACCGGCACGGGGCAGGCCGCGATCGCCCTCGCGACGCATTCCTCGTTGAAGCACCACAGATCCTCCATGGACCCGCCGCCCCGGCCGACGATCACCAGATCCACGCCCGGCAGACGCCCCGCCAGGAACAGCCCCTCCGCGATCTGCTCCGCCGCGCCCTCGCCCTGCACGGGCACCGGCACCAGCTCCAGCTGAATCTGCGGATCGCGGGCGTAGGCCACATGCCGGATGTCATGCCAGACAGCCCCGCTCTCGCTGGTCACCACGGCGATCTTCCGCGGATATTTCGGCAGCGGCCGCTTGCGCGCGGCATCGAACAGGCCCTCCGCCTGCAGCTTTTCCTTCAGTGCCTCAAACTGCCGCCACAGGGAGCCGACGCCTTCCATGCGCATGCTGTCGCAGTACATCTGATACCGGCCCGACGCGGTATACAGGCCGACGCTGCCGTGCACGATGACGTCGTCGCCATTCTTGGGGCGGAAGGACACCCGCATCGCCTGCGTCCGGAACATCACGCAGTCGATAGCGCTCTCCGCGTCCTTGAGCGTGAAATACCAGTGGCCGCTGGCCGCCGGCTTGAAGCCGCTCATCTGCCCGCGCAGCCGCAGCGAGCTGAGCAGCGGATCGGCCCGCAGCCCGGCCGCCACATAATCGTTCAGCGCCGAGACGGTCAGAATGTAGTCCTGTTCCATGCTTACTCCCCTGCCGCTTCCAGCGTGTTCTTGAGGAGCATGGCGATGGTCATGGGGCCGACGCCGCCGGGCACCGGGGTGATGAAGCCGGCCTTCTCCCACACCTCGTCAAAGGCCACGTCGCCGACCACCTTCCCGTCCACGCGGTTGATGCCCACGTCGATGACCGCGGCGCCTTCCTTTACCATGTCCGCGGTGACGAAGCCGGCCCGGCCCACCGCCGCCACGAGGATGTCCGCCCGTCGGGTGTGCGCCGCCAGATCGCGGGTCTTCGAGTGGCAGACGGTCACCGTGCAGCCGGCCTGCAGGAGCAGCAGCGCCATCGGCTTGCCGACAATGTTGCTGCGCCCGATCACGACGGCCTCCTTGCCCTGCAGCTCCAGCCCTGTGCGGCGGAGCAGCTCCATCACGCCCCGCGGGGTGCAGGGCACGGCGCACTTTTCGCCGGCCAGCAGACGGCCCGCGTTGATCGGGTGGAAGCCGTCCACGTCCTTTTTCGGGTCGATCACGCCGAGGGCCCGGCGTTCATCCAGATGCCCCGGCAGCGGCAGCTGCACCAGGATGCCGTGAATGCCGCTGTCCGCGTTGAGCTCGCGAATCCTGTCCTCCAGCTCGGCCTGCGTGGTCTCCGCGGGCAGGCGCAGGGTCAGCGAACGCATGCCCGCCTTCTCGCAGGCGATCCCCTTGTTCCGCACATAGATCTGGCTCGCGGGATCCTCCCCTACCAGAATGACCGCCAGCCCGGGCACGATGCCCCTGCCGCGCAGCTCCTCCACGCGCTGGGCGATCTCCGCGCGAATCTCCAGCGCGGTGGCTTTTCCGTCAATCAGCTGAGCTGCCATGAGCGTCCTCCTCCTGATCATCCGTGTTGGCTTTCCCGCCATTTGCGCGCGCCGATCAGCGCCACGCCGACTGCGTTGTCCCCGCTGTATTCCGGCTTGCCGAAGCAGAGGCGGAAGTTCCGCTGCGCCTTGCCCGCGCGCCGCGTGAGCAGCTCCCGGAACAACGCGGACGACGCCACGCCGCCGGCGATCAGCGCCTGGTTAATCCCGGCCGCCGCCCCAGCCCGCAGCACCATGCGGCAGACAGTCCGTGCCAGCAGGTCGTAGACCTCCCGCGCGATGTCCTCCGGCGGCATCTCTCCCCCGGCGATCCAGCGCTGCACCTGGCTCTCCGCACCGGAGAGATGGCAGTGCAGGCCGTCCCGCTCAAAGCTGACCGGCAGCAACGCCCGGCTCTCCCCGCGCACCGCCAGCTTCTCCAGCGCCGGGCCGGCCGGGAAGGGCAGCCCCAGGGCCACGCCGCAGCGGTCCACCAGCTGTCCGGCATGCAGATCTCTGCTTCCGCCGATC
>CAMNHF010000178.1 GCA_946538975.1 uncultured Clostridia bacterium
GGCGTCGCGAATCTGCTGGCATTCAGCGGGAATTCGGAGATCGAATCGCTGATGACCGAGGTCAACTATCTGATTTATGTAGGGCTCCTGCTGTTCTGGTTCCAGTCTGTCCGGGCCAGGCTCCTGCCGTCCCGGGCAAAGAGCTGGGTGATGGGCGCGGCGCTGATGATGCTGTTGTACCAGCTTCTTCGGGTGTTCAAGTATCGCTACGCAATAGCACCGGTGGTGATCCGGTACCTGGTCTATCTGTATTTTGTGCCCATGACGCTGATCCCCGCGCTTTTCCTGATGACCTGCCTGCGTATCCGCCGGGGTAACCGCCCGGGACGCTGGGATGAAGTTCTGCTCCTGATCCCGTCAGGTCTGCTCTCCCTGCTGGTCCTGACGAACGATCTGCACGGACTGGTTTACGCACCTCGGGGAACGCTCAGCGAGTTTACCGTGGCGACCGGCACCTATGCCCACGGCCCGGTCTTCTACGCCCTGTACGCCTGGATGATCCTGAGCTTCGCTGCAGGGCTGATTCTGCTGCTCGTGAAGACCGCACGGCAGCGCGGGAAAGCCCTTTTATCCCTGATGGGCGTTGTAGGCTTATGGTGCGGCATTCTGCTGTCATACACATTGTTCCTGGACGGGCTCTATGTCGCGCACATGTATAATAACCCCGAGATCAACACCTTTGGGATGCTGGGGGTATTCGAGGTCTGTATCCGCTGCAGGCTGATTCCGCACAACGCGAACTATGCGGACTTTTTCTGCGGCCTCCGAACTCCGTCCCTGGTCACGGACAGGGCATTCCGCCCCGTTTACCGGTCCGGGGAAGCGCTCAGCGCGGACGCGGGCCAGCTTCAGGCTGCGCTGGCTGCGCCGACGTACCTGACGCCTGATCTGAAGCTCTCCGGCCGGAGGGTACGCGGCGGGTATGCCTTCTGGACGGAGGATGAGACCGAGGTGCACCGGGCACAGGAAAGGCTTTCGGACGCCAACGAGTTCATCGAGTCCGAAAACAGCCTGATCCAGGCGGAGACGGAACAGCGGGAGAAGGATGCCTGGCTGCAGTCCCGGCACCGCATCTATCACGAGATCGCGGAGACCCTGTACCCCTGCCAGCAGCGCATCGAAGGGCTGCTCAGCCGGATGGAGCCGGATACACCGGCCTTCCGGGATCGGATTGCGCAGGTGTCTGTGCTGAACGCCTATGTAAAGCGGAAGTCGAATCTGCTCCTGCTGGCGGCGGAGCAGGACAGCCTGACCACCCAGGCGCTGTTCCTGGCGCTGCGGGAGTCTGCAGGCTACCTGTCCCTGGCCGGGCTATGCACCGATGCGCGGCAGCCGGAGGAGGAACTGCCTCTCCCATCTGCCGTGGTGATCGCCCTGTACGACGCCTTCGAGGCCGTGGCGGAGCAGCTGATGGGCAAAGCCTCTTCGCTGATGGTTTCCTGGCAGGGCGACGCCCTCGTTTTAGCGACGGAGGCAGCGAAGCGCCCGGACGTGAGCGGTCTCCCCGTGACAGCGCGGATTCGGGAGGAGGATGGCATCCTTTATCTGGATCTGCTCCCCGAAGCTCAGGCAAAGAAGGGCGGTGAGCGGGCATGACGATCCATGAAGCCGTGTTTTCCGTCTGGCGGCAGCCGCTGCTGGGCATACTGTTTCTGATTCTGACGGGCTGGATGGCGCTGCTGGCCGCTGCTCAGCGGGACGGACGCAGCCGCCGGGCCCGGATCGTAATGCTGGCCTGCTTCCTCCTCAGCGGAGCGGTGCTCTGGTTCTGCATGTGCATGATTTCCTGGGAGAACAACACCCACGGCGGTTTCGCAGCGCTTCCGGGTTATCTTGCGGCGGCGGGGGCGCTTCCGGCCTGGGCGCTGGCGCTCATGGAGGCTTGCCTGGCCGTGCCGCTTGTCCTGGCCGCGCTTGATACCCGCCGCTACCGGAACGAGCATCCCACGCAGGACAGCATCAAGGAGACGCTGGACCTGCTGCCGGTTGGTGTCGCCTACGCTGGTATGGACGGCGCTGTGGTCTTCCGCAACGTGGTGATGGACCAGCTGTCCCTGGCACTGACGGGATCGCTGCTGACGGACATCGGCCCTTTCCGGGCGGCGGCAGGCGACGGGCCTTTGTCCCTGGAGGGGAGGGTGTGGCAGCTCGACACCCGCGCGTACTCGGACAGAGCGCTCACGGAGCTGATCGCCACGGACATCACGGAGCAGGCCGCGATCCTGAACGACCTCCAGGAAAAGAACCGGAAGCTCAAGGACATTCAGCTGCGCCTGAAAATCTACAGCCGCCAGGCGGAGCGCATCATCATCGCCCAGGAGCTGCTGACCGCCCGCATAGCCGTACATGACGGGCTGGGCCACGTCCTGCTGGAGAGCCGGCACTATCTGAGCAACCCCGCCGCCTTCAACGAGGCAATGCTTTTGCAGACACTCAGGAACACCAACACCTACCTGCTCAGGGAATACGAGCAGGATGACACCGCCCGCGACGCGCTGGCCGACGCCATCGACATGGCGGAGACCATCGGCGTGGAGGTCACAATCGCGGGCGGGATTCCGCAGGAGGAGCCCGGCCGGGGCCTGCTGGCCGCCGCGATCCAGGAGTGTGCCGCCAATGCCGTAAAGCACGCGGGCGGGAGCGCCCTGACGGTGCGGATCAGGAAGGAAGAAAACGGGACGCGGTTTTCGCTGGAAAGCGACGGCAGGCCGCCCTCCGGCCCGATTCAGGAAGCGGGCGGGCTCTTATCCCTGCGCGCCTTGACGGAAAGCAAGGGCGGACGCATGGTGATCGAAAGCGCGCCTGCCTTCCGCCTGGTCATTTTCCTGCCTGCGGCGCCGGAAGCAAGCAAGATTTAATACTTTTGTAACAAAAGATAGTCCGATCGGACTATATGCAGGCTCTGTTTTTCCATTTATACTGAATATGGATCAGTATGGAAATCGGGGCCTGCTTTGTATTTGCCGCGGCAGCCGTTTTCCCGTCAGCCGCGTTTTTGTCTTTAGAAAGAGGGGGATGCGCTTTGAGTGAACGCGTTCGGGTCGTCGTGGTGGATGATCAATACCTGGCCCGGGGCTTTTTTGAGGGCCTGGTGCGCATGTCAGGCCGGTATGAGCTGGCAGCATCCCTTCCCGACGCGGAGCAGGCCATGGCCTTCTGCGACGAGCACCCGGTGGATCTGGTGATCATGGACGTGATGATGAAGTACGGGCTGGACGGCCTCACCTGCGCCCGCAGCATCAAGGCCAGCCACCCGGAGGTGAAGGTGATCCTCACCACCTCCACGGCGGAGGCCGAATGGCTCGTGAAAGCCCGGCGGGCAATGATCGACAGCTTCTGGTTCAAGGAATATTCGGCGGTTGCCCTCACCGAGGTGATGGACCGCACCATGGACGGCGAATCGGTCTACCCGGACAGCCCGCCCAACCCGGAGTTCGGCGAGGCCCGGAAAGCAGACCTGACCGACCGGGAGCAGGAGGTGCTTCGGGAATTGACCCGCAACTACACCAACGAGGAAATTGCCCAGCGGCTGCACATTTCCGTCAACACCGTGCGCAATCATATCCAGCACATGATAGAAAAGACCGGCTACAAGAACCGCATCGACCTGGCGGTGAACGCCAAAGCCCTGGGCGTGGTGGTCCATGAGGACGACCGCACCGGGAACAGACCA
>CAMNHF010000179.1 GCA_946538975.1 uncultured Clostridia bacterium
ACGTTTCCGGTGCGCAGCACCCAGGCCAGCAGCCGGGTGGGCAGGCCGCCCGCCGCGCGGCGGCTGCGCTTTTGCAGCTGCCCGTTGGACAGGATCTTGCGCACCTCGGCCCGTTTCTCCCCATAGCGCAGCGGGCAGGTGGGCGAGAAGAGGGTGGTCAGGCAGGAGAAGACGCTCTTGAGGAACATATAGCGCATGTCCGCGTCGTCCTTCACGCCGAAGCGGCGGCAGAGCTCCTGCATGCGTCCGTCGGTCTGAAGACAGACGGCGAACTTCTTATCGTAATAGCGGGTGATCAGACTGTCGCCCTCGTGCATGACATAGCGGTACTTGCACTCCGGCAGGATGCAGACCCGCTCGCAGTGCTCCAGGCAGGCGAACACGAAAAGCCGGTCCTCGCCCCAGCGGTAGTCGGGGAAGCGGATCGCATTCTCCCGCAGCAGCCGGGCGGAGTAAAGCTTGCCCCAGACCTGGTTGAGGAGATTGGCCTTATACAGCTGTCCCAGGGAGGCGCCCAGGCTCTCCCGGTCCAGCAGGGCCGCCGGCTCGCAGTAATCCCGGGTGCCGCCGCCCAGTTCCTCGATGGTGAAGCCGAAGATCGTCAGCTCCGCGCCCTGCGCCGCCCCCTGCAGGGCGTATGCCAGCGCATCGGGCTGCAGGCGATCGTCGGAATCGAGAAACATGACGTATTCCGTGTCGGCATCCAGCCGCTCCAGGGCCAGGTTGCGCGCCTTGGCCGGGCCGCCGTTGACGGTGTGGATGGGCCGGACGCGGGGATCCTCCGCCGCCAGCGCATCCAGGATGGCCGGGGTCTGATCCGTGGAGCCGTCGTCCACCGCCAGAAGCGTGAAGTCCCGGAAGCTCTGCTCCAAGACACTGCGGATCGACTCCGCCAGCCAGGCCTCCGCGTTGTAGGCGGGCATGATCAGCGTGATTTTCGCCATCGTTTATCTCCTGCTCTCGTCCCCGGAGCCGTCCAGCGAGGCATGATAGACCTCCAGGAAGAATTCATACAGCGGCATCAGCCGGATATAGGCGCGGCAGAGCTTGTCGGGCAAGCCCTCCGTCAGCAGATCGCCGCCGAAATCGTGTTCCCATTCACAGCCCAGATAGCGCCGGTTATACCAGTTGCCCACGGGCGGGGGATAGTTCCCCTTGGGGCGCTTGTACTCCGGGCCCATCACGTGCAGCCCGCGCATGTGCGAAGCCTCCTCCGCCAGGCGCTCAAAGCGGGCGGGATTGGCGTCCACCATGTTCCGGAAGCTCTCCATGGCGGCGGGGGTGGCGTCAAAAAAGCCCAGGCCGTAGCTGTAGGTGGCGGCGCCGATCTCAAACCAGAACATGGGGCCGTCGGAGAAATGCCCCTCGTCCGGGCCGATCACAAACCAGAGATGATCCTTGTACGGCCCGCGGCCGAAGAGCCGCCGGGCGTCCCGGTAGATGCGGGAGCAGTGCACCCGCCAGCTCTGCCCGGGGAAGCGCTGCTCCATCGTCTCCTTGCAGCTCTGGGCCAGGGCCTTGAAGGGCTCGTTCAGGCAGCGCTCAAACTGCTCCTTGTGCGCCTGGAACCAGGGGCGCTCATTGTTGAAGCTCAGTTCCCAGAGAAACTCGCTGGTCTCTTTTGTAAAACCCTGAAACATACGGTGTCCATCCTTTGTAAGCTCCTTTGATTATAGCCGATACCCCCCGATTTCGCAAGCCTCTGTACATTTGGGGGAAGCCGTGATAAAATATTTGTTTAGTTACACGATGAACGATTCAACAGCAGGGGGATGCAGCCATGAAGATTATTATCGCCGGCTCCGGCAAGATCGGACGCTCGGTGGCCTCGATTCTGGCCGAGGAAGGCCACGACATCACGCTCATCGACCGCGACGGCGAACTGATCAGCCAGATCTCCAACGAGCTGGATGTGATCTGCGTCGAGGGCAGCGCCACCAATCCCGAGACGCTGCGGGAGGCCGGGGCCGCCCAGGCAGATCTGCTCATGGCCGCGACCCAGTCGGACGAGGTGAACATGGTCTGCGGCATCTCCGCGCGGAGACTGGGCACCAAGCATGTGATCGCCCGCATCCGTGATCCGGAGTATCTGAACCAGACGGAGTTTTTGCGCGAGGCGCTGGGCCTGTCGGTGATCGTGAACCCGGACTACGAGTGCGCCAAAGAGATCTCCCGCATCCTGCGCTTCCCCAGCGCTGTGCGGGTGGACGCCTTTTCCAAGGGCAGCGCCGAGATCGTGGAGCACAGGGTCGCGCCGGGCAGCCGCCTCGACGGGATGCAGCTGAAGGACCTGAATCGCCAGCTGGGTGCGAAGGTGCTGGTGGGCGTGGTAGAGCGCAACGGCGAGGCCAGCATCCCCAACGGCCTCTTCACCCTGCACGGCGGCGACCGGCTCAGCATCACGGGCTCGGCCAACGAGCTGCGGCGCTTTTTCATTGCCTGCGGCTCCTATAAGCGGCCGGTGCGCCGGGTGATGATCATCGGCGGCAGCCGCACGGCGGTGTATCTGGCTCGGATGCTGCTGGACGTGGGCATGGACGTGGTCATCGTGGAGCGGGATCGGGCCCGCTGCGAGGCCCTCTGCGATCTTGTTCCCAAGGCCAACATCGTCTGCGGCGACGCGACCCGCAGCGACGTGCTGCTGGAGGACGGCCTGGGCGCCACGGACGCCTTTGTGGCCCTGACCGGCGAGGACGGCGACAACATCATCACCTCCATGTACGCCCGGGACTGCGGCGTGCCGAAGATCGTCGCCAAGGTCAACCGGGAGCATTTCTCCGACATTCTGGAAAACTCCGGGCTGGACAGCATCGTGACCCCCAAGTTTCTGGTGGCCCAGCAGCTGGCCCGCTACGTGCGCGCCATGGACAACTCCCTGGGCAGCCGTATGGAGACCCTGTACCGTCTGGCCGACGGACAGGTCGAGGCTCTGGAATTCAAGATCGGCACAGACTCCGCCCTGGTGGGCACGCCGCTCAAAGATCTGAAGCTCAAGCCCAACATCCTCATCAGCGCCGTGATCCGCGGCAACCGCAGCATCATCCCCGACGGCGGCACCGTCATCCAGCCGGGTGATCACGCGGTGATCGTGGCCAAGGCGGGCCGCATTCTGGATGTGGACGCGATCCTCGAGGGCAACGCATGAACACCCGGATGATTTTGCGCACGCTCGGCCAGATCCTGCAGATCTTCGCCGCGCTGCTCCTGCTGCCGCTGGGCGTCTCCCTGCTGTATCGGGAGTCGCCGCTGCCGCTGCTGATCCCGCTCTCAGGCGCGGCGCTGGTCGGCCTGCTTTTCTCCCTGCTCCGCCCGAAAACCACCGCCATCTACGCCCGGGACGGCTTTGTGATCGTGGGTCTGGGCTGGATCCTGATTTCGCTCCTCGGCGCGCTGCCCTTTTCTCTCAGCGGCGCGCTGCCCACCTATATCGACGCGCTGTTTGAATCCGTCTCCGGTCTGAGCACCACCGGCGCCACCGTGGCGACGGATCTGGCCGCCATGCCCCGGGGCGTCATGTTCTGGCGCTTGTTCAGCCACTGGATCGGCGGCATGGGCGTGCTGGTGTTTCTGATGGCGGTGCTGCCCATGAGCGG
>CAMNHF010000180.1 GCA_946538975.1 uncultured Clostridia bacterium
TGGTGGCGCTGACGCTGCTGTGCACTGCCATCCTGTCCGAAGCGCTGCTGTACAAGTCCGGTTACGAGCCTGCGTACGACTTTCAGATCCGGCCTGCCAACGGAAAGTATTACAGCCATACGCTGTCCGGCGACCTGCATTTTGCCGGCTATGAAACGCAGAGCCATGTACTGACCGCGCAGGATCTTCAGCAGATCCGCGAGATTCCGCAGATTGCGTCGGTCTCTCTGGAAACCTCGGCAGACATTCTGCTGATCCTGCAGGAGGAACCCGTTCCCCGGTACTTCCGGGATTACTATACGGAGGAACAGGTGATCAGCGGACCCGGTCCCGACGGTGTTGAGGGTGCCTCCCATACGTATACATTTCATAACGTGGTCGATCCGTTTATCCACACGAATTCGCTGGCCTGGCTTCTGGAGGACACACCTGACCGGGTGACGGACCTGGATCAGGAATACCTGGAGTGGAACGCCAAAACCTTTCAGGAGATGCAGGCGGCGCAGCGGGGCTATGGCGTGCAGGGCAAACTGATCCCGCTGACGATCGAAGTCAGGGACGTGAACGATCCCGATTTTCAGAGGGGACTGAGAGCAGGCGGCCTTGATCCGGCTGCTCTGGATGCGGGGCATGAGGTGCTGGTGATCGCGCCGGAGCGGGGCTTCTGGGAAACCAAAGAGCACGGCGAAATCGTGGGCAACACAGCCGGGGCAGACTTCGGGCGGGATCATCCGGGGGCAGAGTTGAAGGGTATCGCCGTCAATGATTACTTCACAGCCGGCATGAGTCTGCAGTTGATCCAGGCGGTCACAGAAAGAGGTGAGGCGGCCTGGAGCAGCAGCTCCGCGCCGTTTACGCCGGGAGAGATGGAAGCAGTGGAGCAGGCCTACCGCAGCCTGCATGCCGCCTCTGCGGTCGTGAGAGCAGGTGCGGTGCTGGACAGCGGGCCCGCAGGCAGAAACGGCCTGTGTCTGGTCACCACGGAGAAGGGGCTGCGAGCCCTGGGCTTTGCGCCCACCACCCCAACCTTTGTGAACATCACGCTGACCGGCGAGGCGGACCGGGAGACAGAGGCGTCCATCCAGCGAAGGCTGGAAACCATCGCCTCCCGCGCCGGCCTGGAAGTGGTGAACCGGATGGAAACCGCCCGGGAGAATGCCCGGCGGCAGCGGCAGATCGAGCTGGTTTTCCTCGGCATCATCGTTTTATTCTTTGCGGTGTCCGTGTCCATGCAGGTGAGCAATGCCGGCCGCCGTATCCGGGCGGATCAGCGTATGATCGGCACCCTGCGGGCCGTCGGTGCGGACGAAAAAGCACTGATGGGCTGCTACCGCCTGCCCATGATCGTGACCACCGCGATCGGACTGCTGCTGGCCCTCGTGATCTTCGTGCTGATGGGCATCTTCTTCAACAATCTCTTCCTCACGCGCCATGCCGCCGTCACCATGCCGCTCATGGCCGTCCTGGCCGCTCTGTGCGCCCTGTGCTGCATGGCAGGCATCAGGGGCCGGCTGCGTCAGGTACTGAGCAAGAGCGTGGTGGAGAATATCCGGGAGCTGTGATCTCATGAAAAAGAAATATATCATCGCAGTCATGCTGGCTGCGCTGCTTCTCATACCCGTTTTGACTGCTTCCGCTGATACATCAACGGATGGACAGCCCGCCTTCCGGATTGATGAACGGGCTGTCCTTCAGGGCATGAAGCAGTCATGGCAGCAGGGGTATGAACCGTCGGTATCCAACAATATGCTGAGCTTCATTCTCCCCATCCGGTCGGAGCGGGCAGAGGGCGCGATTCAGACAGAGCTGATTCTGGCCGATGAGGAGGCAAGTCCGTTCAAGCAACAGACCATGACTGCCAGAACCTGGCGCTCTGAAAGCGGAGTATGGGAAGTCACCATGACACTTCGACTTATGCAGGGCCGGCGCAATGGTGACTATCCCTGCACGATCCGGATCACTGGAACGGACAGCTCTGGTTCAAGTCTTCGGACTGATATCCCATACACATTCCATATCCGCGACGGGTTGCCGAATACGGAGCAGATCCGGATGGAGCTTTCCGACGTGCAGGCCGATCTCCGGCTTGGCGAGGACGGCACCGTCACGGCGGCCATCGCCAACCCCTGCCGGGCCGTGGCTTTTGAGCAGATCACGCTGAGCGTCTCCGACCCGACCGGGGAGATCATTCCGCAGTACGCGGCGTCCCTGTCTCTGCCGGATCTGCTGCCCGGGCAGCGGGCGGAGGTGCGCTTCCCGGTCACCGTGCTGAACAAGGCGGCTGTGGCCCCGCACACCGTGCAGCTCCATTTCAGCTGGACGGCCCTGGACGGCGACCGCACGCAGACCAGCAGCTATACGCTGCCGGTGCGCCAGGAGATGCGTCTGGAGCAGGGCGGTCTGAAAATGGCTTCCACCGTTGTCGCCGGGGACTCCGTCACCCTCTCGCTGCCGCTGATGAACATGGGCCGCGCGGACGTCGTCAATGTGTTGGCAACGCTGACCCTGCCGGGCATCACTGACCGTCAGAGCGTGCTGGTGGGCACGATTGCGCCCGGCGAGACGCGCCAGGCACAGATCACGCTGACACCGGGCCGGGCTGTATCCGGTGATTTCGCGGGAACGCTGACCGTCGAAGCGGAAGATCGTGACGGCAATCCGACGTCCTTCTCCCTGCCGGTTCATCTCACCGTGGAAGAGCCGCCCCAGCCTGCCGTGGCCGATGAAGCTGCGCAGGCGCAAAGTGAAAAGCCGCCCCTTCTGGTCTATGGCCTGGCAGGCGGCTGCGGGCTGCTCCTGCTCCTCCTGCTGCTGCAGGGCATCCTGCTGAGAAAGAAGATTCATCGTCTGGAAGAAGAAAAGCTGTGAGCAAAGCGCCTCCCCGGGGAATGTGGGCCCGGGGAGGCGCTTTGCTTGTTTTCGTTTGTGCTTGTCAAGGAATCATCTGAAAATGCCTCAGCGCCTCCTCAATGGCCATCTCCTTCTCCGGTTCCCCTTCCACCGGCACCGGGAAATGGAAGGTGATGCTGCGGATCCAGAGGCCGTCCTTTGTCTTCTGCGGGTAGATGTCCACGCGCTCCCCAAAGGCCTGCATGAGGCGCTTCTGGTCAGCTTCCGTGAATGTCGGATACAGCTGGTTGAAGGCCAGCAGCAGCTGATAAATCTGTTCGCCGGTAATCTGCTCCTGTCGGATCAGCTGGAGCTGCTCGTTCACCTCATCCTGCTGGGCGGTACCGGTGTCACAGCGGTGTCATACCGGTGTCATGTCGGCGCAAAATGATCAAGAATCCTCTGAGCCTCTTCATGAAGCAGGAATGGCAAGCTGCGGAATCGACAGACCGTCTACGCATCATTCGGGTGGAATCATTCTTTCGCAAGCAGTGCATCCTGGGCCCAAAGTACGGATGCGCTTATTGGGGAAACATCCCCAATTCCGGGGCTGCCGCCCGTTCTCCACTGAAAACTCCCCACCGGGGAGTTTTCCGGGCGCTCCAAACCCCTTCAAACGCATGGCAGGCCATGCGAGCTGATCTGCGGAATCCTCTGTCT
>CAMNHF010000181.1 GCA_946538975.1 uncultured Clostridia bacterium
TAGTGGATGACCTGGTGGGGGGAGGCCTCGTCAAACTCGTGGGAGTTGGCCCCCATGAGGCCCGCCGCGTGCCGGGCAAATTCGATCACCGCGATCTGCATCCCCAGGCAGATGCCGAAGTAGGGGATGTGGTGCGCCCGGGCATACTGCGCTGTGAGGATCATGCCCTCGATGCCCCGCCCGCCGAAGCCGCCGGGGACGATGATGCCCTGCACATCCGCGAGGGTTTCAGCGATGTTCTCCTCCGTCAGTCCCTCCGAGTCGATCCACTGGATCTCCACCTTCGCGTCCAGGGCATAGCCCGCGTGGCGCAGGGCCTCGGCCACGGAGAGATAGGCGTCGTGGAGCTGCACATACTTGCCCACCAGCCCGATCCGGACAGCTTTGCTCCGGTGCCGGATGCGCTCCACCAGCGTGCGCCATTCGGTGAGATCCGGCGCGGGGGCGTCGATTCCCAGCTCCCGGCAGACGATGCCGGAGAGGTTGGCCTCCTCCAGCATCAGCGGGGCCTCGTAGAGGATGGGCAATGTCAGGTTTTCGATCACGCAGTCGGGCTTCACGTTGCAGAAGTGGGCGATCTTGGAGAAGATGCTCCCGTCCGTGATCGGCTCGTCCACCCGCAGCACGATGATGTTGGGGCTGATGCCCATGCCCTGCAGCTCCTTCACCGAGTGCTGGGTGGGCTTCGACTTGTGTTCCCCGCTGGCCTTCAAATAGGGCACCAGGGTAACGTGGACATACAGGGCGTTCTCACGGCCCACCTCCAGGCCCACCTGGCGGATGGCCTCGATGAAGGGCTGGCTCTCGATATCTCCGATGGTGCCGCCGATTTCGGTGATCACCACGTCCGCGTCGGTCTGCTCCGCCACGCGGTAGACGAAGTGCTTGATCTCGTCGGTGATGTGGGGGATGGTCTGCACGGTGGAGCCCAGGTATCCGCCCTGGCGTTCCCGCTCAATGACGCGGGCATAGACCTTGCCGGTGGTCAGGTTGGAGTAGCGGTTCAGGTCCTCGTCGATGAAGCGCTCGTAGTGGCCCAGATCCAGATCCGTCTCGGCCCCGTCCTCGGTGACATACACTTCCCCGTGCTGGTAGGGGGACATGGTGCCGGGGTCCACGTTGATGTAGGGATCCAGCTTCTGGGCTGCCACCTTCAGCCCCCGGGCCTTCAGCAGCCGCCCCAGGGAGGCCGCCGTGATGCCCTTGCCCAGGCCGGACACCACGCCGCCGGTGACAAAGATGTATTTGGTCATGCGTCCTTCCTCCTCAGCCACGCGTCCGCCTCCCGCGCCGCAGTCCGTCCGTCCGCCAGGGCCCTCACCACCAGGGACTGGCCGGTGCGCATGTCGCCTGCGGAGAAGATCTTTCCTGCCAGACGGTGCGCCCCGTCCTCCGGCAGAAGCCGTCCCCGTGCGTCGGCGGTCAGGCCGAAGACGCTCAGCGTCCGCTCCTCACAGCCGACGAAGCCCGCGGCGATCAGCAGCAGCTCACAGGGCAGAGTTCGCTCCGTTCCGGGGATCGGCCGGTGCTGCGCATCCAGACGCACCGTGACCGCGCCGGTCAGATGGTGCTCCTCGTCGCTGAGGAGCGCCTTCACCGTGGTCTCGTAGACGCGCGGATCCATGCCCTGTGCAGCGATGGCCTCCAGCTGCCCATAGTCCGTGCGGAGGACGCGGGGCCATTCGGGCCAGGGATTCTGCGCCGTGCGCGACACCGGCGGGGCGGGCATCATCTCCAATTGGGTCACCGAGGCGCAGCCCTGCCGCAGGGCGGTGCCCACACAGTCGTTGCCCGTGTCGCCGCCGCCCACCACGACGACATGCTTTCCCCTGGCGCTGACCGCAGGCTCCGCGCCGGAGAGCACCGCCCGGGTGGCCTCCGTCAGATAGTCCACAGCGAAGCAGACACCCTGCGCGTCCATGCCTTCCACGGGGAGAGAGCGGGGCTTCCGGGCGCCGCCGCAGAGGATCATGGCGTCAAATTCGCCCAGCGCACGCGGCTCGGCCTCGGTGCTCAGCCGGAAGGAGACGCCCTCCGCTTCCATCAGCCGGACGCGGCGTGCAACGATCTCCTTGGGCAGCTTCATGTTGGGGATCCCGTACATCATCAGGCCGCCGGGGCGGTCGGCTCTTTCGATCACCGTCACACTGTGGCCCAGCCGGTTCATGAGATCCGCCGCTGCCAGACCCGCGGGACCGCTGCCGATCACGGCGACGCGCCTGCCGCTGCGGGAAGCCGGGACGCGCGGCTGAATCCACCCCTCCGCAAAGCCCCTCTCAATCAGATACAGCTCGTTGTCCCGGTTGGTGACGCCCTCTTCCGCCAGGTTGCAGGCCTTCTCGCACAGGGCGGGGCACACCCGGCCGGTGAACTCCGGGAAGGGCGCGGTCTGCAGCAGGCGCTCCAGGGCCTCCCGCTCCTGTCCGCGGTACAGAAGGTCGTTCCACTCGGGGATCAGGTTGTGAAGCGGGCAGCCAAAGTCCGACTGGCAGAAGGGCACGCCGCAGTTCATGCACCGCGACGCCTGGCAGCTGCGCAGTTCCTCCGGCAGCGGGATCTGCAGGTCGTCGAAGTCCTGAAGGCGCGCCTGTTCCGCACGATCGGGGTTCTCTACCCTCTGATACTCCAGAAAGCCTGTCGCCTTGCCCATGCTCACACCCCCTTCAAAAACGCAAGGTATTCGTCGGAGATCACGGTGCGGAACTTCGGCAGCCAGTCTGCAAAGCTGCGCAGGATCTCCGCCGCCGCTTTCGAGCCGGTGGCCTGCTCGTGCAGCTGCAGCAGCCTTTTCAGCTCCCCGGACTGCTCCGGCGGGAGCGGGTACGCCTTCACATGGCCGGGATTCAGGCGGTTCTTCAGGGTGTCGCCCTCGTCCAGCACCCAGGCGATGCCGCCGGACATGCCCGCGGCGAAGTTGTCTCCCACGGGGCCCAGCACCGCCACCCGGCCGCCGGTCATGTACTCGCATCCGTGGTCGCCGACACCCTCCACGACCGCCATCGCGCCGGAATTCCGCACGGCGAAGCGCTCGCCGGCCCGGCCCGCGATGAAGGCATAGCCGGAGGTGGCGCCGTAGAGCGCCACGTTGCCGATCAGGGTGTCCTCCTGCCGCCAGAGGCTGTCCACCGGCGGGCAGACGGCCACTGTGCCGCCGGAGAGCCCCTTGCCCAGATAGTCGTTGGCCACGCCGTAGAGCGTGATCTGCTGTCCTTCAGGGAGGAAGGCCCCGAAGGACTGGCCGCCGCAGCCCTGGGCCTGGATGGTGCGCTCTCCCCGCAAGAGGGTCCCGAAGGCCCGGTCGGTGGTCATCAGATGGACATGATCCTGGAAGAGCCGCGCGTCGGCGCGCTCGTTCAGATGGAAGTCGTGCTTCGCCTCCGGCTGGAAATGGGTGTTCCGGGCAAAGCCGATGAGATCGCTCAGGTCGATCGCGGCGTCCGGCTTCATCACCAGCAGATCGCTGCGGCCCACCAGCTCGTCCACGCTGCGGGCGCCGAGTCCGGCCATGATGCCCCGCAGCTG
>CAMNHF010000182.1 GCA_946538975.1 uncultured Clostridia bacterium
AGTCGAACTTTTTCATGAACCAGGCGATTTCCTCCTGCATCCGGCTGAAATTCTCCTCCTCCAGCCGGGTGACCGTGGCGGTGAACTCCGCCATTTCGCGGCCGCCCAGATCCGCCTGGGCAGTGCGGAGCAGGGCCGTCATGTGGGGCAGGCAGAAGCCCTTGCAGCCGCCGAAGGCCCGGCGGAAGTCGCTGTCGTGCGCCCACAGCTGCAGCACCGCGTGCAGGTAGCGCTCCATGTGGCCGTCGATGGTCTCGCAGAGAATGCAGCTGCCGCTGAGCTGGCCGCACTCCTCCAGGAGGGCGGTCATTTCTTTCTGCGCGGCGGCCCCGGCCCGGCTCAGCTTGCCCAGCGGGGCGGAAGCGGCGGCCTTCGCGGCCTTGTTCAGGCGCTCGGACAGCTTCGACAGCTTGTCGCGGGTGACCTGCGTGTGGCTCTCCATCATCAGGGCGTGGCCCAGCTTGTTCTCCATCGTCATCATCATCGCGTGATGCCGCTGACAGAACCCTTTTTCATTGACGCGGATGCGCACGTCCGGCTCCATGACCGACGCGCCGAGGAAGCTCTCCGCGTGGCGCAGCTCCAGCTTCCGCCGCAGCGCGCACAGAAAGCACTCGCCGTCCAGCTTGATGGCGTCCCACACGGGGATGGTGTCAATGTGATACTTCATCGCTGCTTTCCTCCGCTTCCTGCCGGACGGCGCCGTTGAGCCGCATTTCCAGCTCCTGCACGGCGCGGTGGAGCTGGCGGCATTCCTCCTCCAGCGTGCTGCCGGAGAGTCCTTCCGGCGGGGGCGTCATCATGACCGGCTCCCCGATGATCATCCGGAAGCGCCGGCCGAAGACCGGGTGATACTCGCCGTTGTGGTAGATCGGCAGCACCGGCACCTGCGCCGCGGCGGCCAGGGTGGCAAAGCCGGGCTTGAAATCGCGCACGACATGGTCGAACTGGCATTTCCCCTCCGGGCACAGGTAGATGGAGCGCCCCGCCTTCAGCAGGCGGCGGCTCTCCCGCAGCCAGTTGAGGCTGGCATGCTCCCGGTCAATGGGCACCAGGGGCAGCACCGGCAGGAAGAAGCGCAGGGCCCGGCTTTTTTCGACCATGTCCTTCGCCACCAGACCGGTCAGCTTCTGGCGGGGCAGCAGGGTGAAGACGCAGCTGCCGTCCCAGCCGCGCACATGGTTGCTGATGACGACGCAGGGCTGGCCCAGCGCCTGCCGGGCCGCATCGCTGACAAAGACGCGCTTGGGCCGGTAGGCGACCAGGACGGCAAGGCGCAGCAGCACCTGCACAATGGCTGCGGCAAAGCGGCGCAGGCCCTCCGCAATGGCTTTCCACATCGCTGTTTCTCCTGAAATTGGTTTCCTTTGATGATGCCTGATCCGGCTGCCCCCGGCATGGACCGCATCGGGTCAGAAGGGGCAGTCGACGGTGAAGCGCCGCCCGTCCAGCTGCGGCAGCAGGCCGCCGGTCTCCAGCGTCAGCTCCGCGGCGCAGAGCATCAGCTTGCCCTGGGCGTGCTGCGCGCGGTTGAAGGCGCGGTCGCCGTACACATCGTCGCCAAGCAGCGGGTGGCCGAGGGCGGCCATGTGGGCGCGGATCTGGTGGGTGCGGCCGGTGATCAGGTGCACGCGCAGGCGGCTGACCGGCCCGGCCTCGAGGGTTTCGTAGGCGGTGAGAATGGGCCGCGCCCCGGGCAGCTCGCGGTCCGTCACGGTGACGCGGGCCGCGCCGGCGTCCTTGAGCAGCCAGGCGGCACAGGTGGCCGCGGGCGGCTTGGGCTGGCCCTTCACCAGGCAGATGTAGCGCTTGTCGATCGTGCGGTCGCGGAAGGCGGCGCGGAGAATCTCCTCGGCGCGGGCGTTCCGGGCGAAGAGCGTCAGGCCGCAGGTCTGGTTGTCCAGCCGGTGGCAGGGGACGGGCGTGAAGCCGCCGTTGTCCGCCGCATAGCGCTGCACCAGGGTTGTCAGCGAGACGCCGCCCCGTGCGTCGTCCACCACGCTGACGCCCGCCCGCTTGTTGACCAGCAGCACATCCGCGTCCTCATAGACGATCTCCGGCGCGGTGCTGCCCTCCATGCAGTACACCTGCACAAGCTGGCCCTGGCGGACGCGGGCATCCTGGCGGACGCGGCGGCCGTCCAGCTTCACATCGCGGCGGCGGAAGGCGTCCCGCACCTCGGCGGCGTCCACCTCCGGCAGAAAGCGGCGGATGAACTGGTCGACGCGCAGGCCGTCCGCGGGCGCGGGAACCGTTTGCTGAAAGCAGGCCATCACTGCACCATCCTTGTGCGTACACAGGAGAAAGCCGGCAGGGTAAAGCGCAGGCTGCTGACCGCGTCCCGCATGATGGCGTTGGGCCGCACGGTGAGGGCGGCGGCCAGCACCTCCATCAGCTCGTCCAGGGACGCGCCGCAGCGGATCATCATGCGCAGGTCGTTGATGACGTCGAAGGGGTTGCATTCGGGGCGGATCGTGCGGGCGATCTGCCGGGCGAGGGCGAAGGAGCCGTTGAACTCCGCCTCGGAAAAGAGCAGATTCTCCATCGGCATCCCGTTCTTGCTGAGAATGAACTGATCCAGCGGGCCGTCATAGGCGCCGGAGAGGAAGCGGCCCGGCTCGGTCACGCCCGGGTGCACCAGAAAGACGCGGCCGTCATGCCCCAGGCTCCAGCAGAAAGCGGCGCGCAGGGCCCGGCGGCAGATGCTGTCGAAGGTGTCGCTGTAGAAGGAGCGCAGCGGCTTTTTCAGCTGACCCTCCATCCAGTGCACCACGCAGTCCTCGGTGATGACGCCGTGGAGGGAGAGGGCGTTCATCAGGGCATAGTAGAGCTGCTGTACGCTGTCCCGCAGGGCGAAGAACTCCGTCAGCTGCAGCAGGGTGCGCAGGGCGATGGCCAGCTCCCGGGCCAGGGTGTATTCCAGGTGGCCGGTCGTCTCGTCCGTGCGCACGCTGACCCACAGCCGCCGCACCAGCGACACTGCCGAGATGGGATCCTGCTCATCGTCGGCGAGCACCAGCGGGCTGCTGCTCTCCAGCAGGTCGGTGAGCATGTCCCACTCCGGCTCGCCCAGCAGCAGGGCGTCCATCGCCAGGTGCCCCACCAGCAGCGCGTACAGATCCGGCAGGCTGCGCAGTTTCTGCTGGCGGACCGGCCTGCCGCTGCGCCGGGCGGCCACCTGCTCTTCTTCAGCGTAACAGGAATAAGCCCACATGGTTTCCAGCTCCTGGGCGGCATCCTCCCCGAAGGGCGTGAGCGTGGGCACGTCGTAGAGCCACTCGAAGTGATCCTCCCGCTCCTCATCCCGCAGCGCGGTCATGGTGCGCTCCGGCAGGGGGAGATGGCTGCAGTCAAGGTTTCTTCGCATTCGTTCGTTCTTTCCTTAATTCCCGGTTACTACTCAGCCCGCAGAGCAATATGCGAATGAGTGTGTTCGGAAGCATGCGCACAGTGCATGAATCCCTCTTCCCCAAAGAACGGCCTTTTCGGAAAGATGGGGG
>CAMNHF010000183.1 GCA_946538975.1 uncultured Clostridia bacterium
AAGACCGAGGCGCCGGGGATCGCCACCATGGACGCCAGCTCCTGGGTGTACGTGCCCGCCACCGCCCTGGACTACGTGCTGAACGTGCTGATCGAAAACAACTGCCTGCTCTGCGACAAGACCGAGGTGGAGGGCCGGCACTGCCCGCACCGCAAGGCGCTGGAGGACTGCCTGCCGCACCAGGTGGACGTGGCCCGGGGGTCTGAGCGGTGCAAGTTCTCCGACCTGTCCCTCGGCCTGGACGAGATCAAGGGGGTGATGTGATGAAGTTTCACAGACCGTTGCTGCTCATGCGGGTGGACACGCTGCCGGCGGTATGGTACGCGGGCACCGATGCGGAAGGCGCGCCCCAGATCACCCGCAGCCGGGACTATGCGCTGCGGATACAGGAAATGGACAGCGCGCGGGCGGCCGTCCGGTGGCTGAAGGAGACGCTGGGCGGGGTGTGGTCGATTGTTTCTGACAGACTGCTGATGTGAGAGGAGAGAGAACGATGTGGATCTATTGCACTGACAGACAGCCGCCGGCCTGGGGCGAGTACCGCGTGCTTCGGCGCGGCATCGGACGCCGGCCGCCGTATGAGGACCGCTGCCGCTGGTCGCCGCCGATCAACGCCAGCAAGGGCTACTGGATCAACGGGAAGAGCACGATCATCTCCACGGTGATCGCGTGGTGGGAGGAGGTGCCCGGGAATGATTGACAACGACGAGCGCAAGATCGTGGAGGAGGAGATCGCGCGGCTTGAGCGCCTGTGGCAGGATGCCCAGGAGCGCTACGGCTACACCGGCAGCCGGTCCACAAACCGGACCATGACCAAGTACAGGGTGATCATGAACGCGCTGGAGCTGGTGCTGAACGACGAGCGCTACGCCAGGCTGGAGGAGGACCGGAACCAGATGCTCAACCGGCTGATGGAAGCCAAGCACCTTGTGCAGCGCATGGCTCAGGCCGGGCGGATTCCGGCGGACGTGGCGAACGTGGTTGTGATGGAGTTGGTGAGGTGAGCGGGGATGCGGCTGATTGATGCGGATGCGCTGCGGGAGAAGTTGATTGCGCTGAATTACCACACCCGAGCAGAGAATATGAACGAAGCCTGCGTCCGGGCGGTTGACTACGCGCCCACCGTTGGCGGCTGGATCAGCGTACAGGACAGAATGCCGGAGAAAAAGGGTGACTACATCGCTTATACCAAGGACGGGATCGTATGGCCTTACTGGTTCGATGACGTTTGGTTCGACACGCTCGGATACGCGACAGATACCGTCACCCATTGGAGGCCACTCCCTGAACCGCCGGAGGAGGTGCAGGAATGAGTTGTGAAGGAGTCTGGATCAGAGTCGGCGCTGACAGCAGAGGTTACGCAGATATGTTCAAATGCTCCAACTGCGGCATGATCGTCAGCACGAGGATTTTCTACAAAGAGTGCGAGTACCCGTACTGCCCCTATTGCAGATGCGAGATGGTCGAAACGGAGGATGAACAGGAGAATGACTGATCAGGAGAAGGCATCCGACATTGTTCGTTGCAAGGAATGTATCCATTGCGGACACGAGGACACAAGCGAACTGATATGGGGAGCAATACCGAAGTTAGTTTTCCCGGATGACATCTGCCCATGCCAGTGCGATGACTATTTCTACTCGTGGCTGCCTGATCCGGACTGGTTCTGCGCGAACGGGGAGAGGAGGGCGAGCGGGGATGACCAGGATCAGGGATAAGGCGGTGTCTGTCGAGGATATCAACTATGCTGATCATCTCCTCGACAAGCTGATTACGAAAGCGGTGCTCAAGAAAAAGAGCAAGAGACGCTCTGCGCTGTCTATCATCAAAGCTGCATTCCATGCACAGATCGAGCGAGGCGAGTATGGCTGCTGCAACAGCTGCAGCAAGCTTAAAAGCTGCAGGATGGCTCCCAGTATTGGCAGCTTCGTGCGGATCAACTGCCCACACTACGAAGGCAGCGAGCGCGTGGAGCCTTGGCGAGGGGAGGGATGGTGATGCCTACATGGCTGTGGGTGATCATTGGCATTGTGGATGTCATCATAGGGGTCGCAATCACGGACTACGCCTGGGGCGGCGAATGGGAGCAGCCACACCTGCACACCTGTACCAAATCCACACCAGCTACACCCAAAGCACCACCGCCTCCGAAAAAGAGCGAGAAGGGGGCGGGGGAATGAGCGAGGATCTGCTACAGCTGCTCGGGATGATTCTGTTCGGCATCGGCCTGTGCCTGTTTATCTCCAGTACGGAAACCTGCCCAGTATTTGAGAAGCAGCCGGAGGAGATTCCGGAGAAGCCCATGGAAGATCCGCGGCTGGAGGTGATCCGCAGGTGGCAGAGCCAGGGAGTGCTGAACGATGACGGCGAGCTGTGGTGGGTCAGCGCGGCAAAGGCTAAGCGGCGCAACCCGGCGGACGACGTGAACCCGCCGCGGATACCGCCGAAGAGAGGGAGGTGGTGATTGGATGAGCGAACCCCAGCGCCTCACCCGCTGGCAGTACGCCGAGGTCCGCGCCCTCTGCCGCCAGTACGAGGAGCTCCGCTCCCAGGCCGCTCTCCTCCTCGGCGCGCGCGGCCAGTCCTTCGACCCGCAGCCGCACGGCGGCGGCACCCACGGCGACCCGGTGGCCGCGACCGCCGACAAGCGCGAGCACATCCTGCAGACCGTGCACCTCATCGACCGCACGGCCCAGGCGGTGGACGGCGGGCGGTGGTACAAGGCGCTGATCCACAACACCTGCTACGGCGTGCCCTACGACAAGCTGGACCTGTCCACGCTGCCGACGTCGCACAGGTGGGACTTCTTCAAGGCGCGGCGGCTGTTCTACTGGCTGCTCTACCACTGCCGGCACGGGCAGACGATCACCGAGGCCGAGCGCGCCTGGACCGAATGGAACGATTTTTCATAACTCCGGTGGTAAAATGTCTACGATGAGAGAGTGGGCAATCGCTGCCCGCTCTCTTCTTACTTGAGCACAAGGAGGGCCCGGCATACGGCCAACGCTGGACGGGCGGGACTTCTCCACGCTGGCGGGGGCGCGGGGGCGATTATGTGAAGCATCCACAGTTTGCGCAGGCGTTCTACAACTCCACGGCCTGGAAGCACGCCAGGGCGCTGAAGAAGAAGCAGGCCGGCGGGCTCTGTGAACGGTGCCTGGTGCGCGGGCTGATCGTGCCCGGCGTGCACGTGCACCACAAGATCCGGCTGACGCCCGAGAACCTGAACGACCCGAGCGTGACGCTTAACCTGGACAACCTGGAGCTGCTGTGCGAGCCCTGCCACCAGCAGGAGCACCAACGCGAGACGCAGATGCGGACTGATGCGGCCGGACGGGTGATCTGGTAGCCCCTTGGGTCGGCGGCGAACTCGCGCCGGCCGGCAGACCGGGCTGCAGGTAGGAAAGACCCGACGCGGCCCAAAACTTTCAGTTTTTCACGGAAGAAGGTGAGGAGATGG
>CAMNHF010000184.1 GCA_946538975.1 uncultured Clostridia bacterium
CATGGCGTTGAAGGGCAGGCAGAAGCGGTCCATGTCCACCGCGGAGAAGACCGCTGCCTCCAGCCCCTCCTGCCGCAGGGCGTCCGCCATGCACAGGCAGTTGATGACCGTGCCCAGCATGCCCATCTGGTCGGCGGTCACGGCATCCATGTTGGCGCTGGGGCCCTGACGGCCGCGCCAGATGTTGCCCGCGCCGATGACAATGCCGATCTCCGCCCCCAGGGCGTGCATCCGGGCGATGGCCTTCGCGGTCCGCCGCACCTGGTCGAAGTCAAAGATGTCGTTTCCGGTCTTCAGCGCTTCCCCGCTGAGCTTCAGCATCACACGATGATACATGGATCCTTCCTCCTGTTTTCCCTGTTGTGGTTCACTTGCCGTCCAGAAAATCGCTCAGCAGGGGCCGCTCCGTGTCCGGCCGCCCCTCGTCCGGGGGAATGAACTCGCTCATCAGCGGCCGCGGCTCCCGCTCGGGAAGCGTGGGCTCCGCCCCGCTCCTGCGCAAGCTGTCATAGATGCTGGGCCGCTCCGACAATGCCGCACAGCTGCGCAGATAGCCCGCCCAGTCCGGCCAGCGCTGGTCCTTTTCGCTCAGCTGCAGGGGGACGTCCACCGCCGGCCAGCGGATCGCCAGCGCCGGATCGTCCCACCGGAGGCCGCCCTCGTCGTCCGGGTGATAGAAGTCGTCACACTTGTAGCAGAACTCCGCTTCCTCCGTCAGCACCAGGAAGCCGTGGGCAAAGCCGCGCGGAATCAGCAGCTGCCGGCGGTTCTCCGCGCTCAGCGTCTCCCCGTGCCAGCGGCCGAAGGCGGGGCTGTCCGGCCGCAGATCGACCGCCACGTCCCACACGGCGCCCCGCACCACGCGCACCAGCTTGGTCTGGGGGAAGCGCCTCTGGAAGTGCAGCCCGCGCAGCACGCCTTTTGTGCTCATGCTCTGGTTGTCCTGCACAAAGTCGATGTCCAGCCCGGCCTCCTGCAGATCGCGGCGGCTCCATGTCTCCATGAACCAGCCCCGGCTGTCGCCGTGCAGCGCCGGCGTGATCACGCACAGCCCGGGAATGCCGCTCTTGTCCCGTTCCACCTGGATCTGCATCACATACCCTCCGTTTCAGCCCGGTAAGCCCCGGAAAGGATGGCCTCCCACCAGTCCCGGTGCTCCACATACCAGCGGATGGTCCGCACAATGCCGTCGGCAAAGTGCGTCTCCGGCAGCCAGCCCAGCTCGCGGTGAATCTTCGCCGGGTCGATGGCATAGCGGCGGTCGTGGCCCTTCCGGTCCTCCACATGGGCGATCAGACTCTCCGGCCGGTCCAGCTCCCGCAGGATCAGCCGCACAATGTCGATGTTCCGCATCTCATTGTGCCCGCCGACATTGTACACCTCGCCCACCCGGCCGTCCGTCAGGATCCGGTCGATGGCGCGGCAGTGATCCTCCACATAGAGCCAGTCCCGCACGTTCAGTCCGTCGCCGTAGACCGGCAGCTTCTCCCCCGCCAGCGCCCGGGAGATCATCAGCGGGATCAGCTTCTCCGGGAACTGGTACGGCCCGTAGTTGTTGCTGCAGCGGCTGATGGTCACCGGGAAGCCGTAGGTGCGGTGGTAGCTCAGCGCCAGCAGATCCGCCCCCGCCTTCGCCGAGGAATAGGGCGAGGACGTGTGCAGCGGCGTCTCCTCCGTGAACAGCAGCTCCGGCCGATCCAGCGGCAGATCGCCGTAGACCTCGTCCGTGGACACCTGGTGGAAGCGCCTGATGCCATGCTTGCGGCCGGCATCCATCAGCACCCCCGTGCCGATGATGTTGGTCATCAGGAAGACGCCCGGGTCGGCAATGCTCCGGTCGACATGGCTCTCGGCGGCGAAATTCACCACCGCCTCCGGCTGCTCCTCCCCGAATACCGCGTCCATCGCAGCCCGGTCGCAGATGTCCGCACGGACGAAGCGGAAGTTCTCCCGCCCCAGCACTGGCCGCAGCGTTTGCAGATTGCCCGCGTAGGTCAGCTTGTCCACGCAGACGATCCGGTCCCCGGGATGCTCCCGCAGCCAGTAAAAGATGAAGTTGCTGCCGATGAAGCCGGCGCCGCCGGTCACCAGGATCGTCATGGACGCTCCTCCCCTCCGGCCAGCAGGCTGCCGCACAGCTGCAGCGCCGCCAGGATTGTGTCGTCCATGTCCAGGTAGCGGTACGAGCCCAGCCGCCCGCCGAAGAGCACGCCGTCTTCCTTCTCCGCCAGCGACTGATAGGCCCGCAGCAGCTCCGCGTTCTTCGCGTCGTTCATCGGATAATAGGGCTCGTCGCCGGGCTGCCAGTCCGCGGGATACTCATGGGTGACCACGGTGTGGCCCGCGCCGGCGGTGTTCTCCGGCTCGAAGTGCTTGTGCTCGATCACGCGGGTGTAGGGCACCTCGCGGGCCGTATAGTTGAATACCGCGTTGCCCTGGAAGTCGTCCACCGGCAGGTCCTCCGTCTCGAAGCGCAGGCTCCGCCAGCCCAGCGGCCCGCAGGCGAAGTCAAAGTAGGCATCGATGGGCCCAGTGTAGAGCACGCGGTCGGCCAGCGGGCGCAGGGCTTCCTTTTCCGCCAGATAGTCCACGCCGCAGCGCACCTCGATGCCCTCCAGCATCCGCTCCACCATGCGGGTGTAGCCGCCCAGCGGAATGCCCTGGAAGGCGTCGTTGAAATAATTGTTGTTGTAGACGAAGCGCACCGGCAGGCGGCGGATGATGAAGGCCGGCAGCTCGCGGCAGTCGCGGCCCCACTGCTTTTCGGTGTAGCCCTTGACCAGCTTTTCGTACAGGTCGCGGCCGACCAGCGAGATCGCCTGCTCCTCCAGGTTCTGCGGCTCGTGATCGATCTCCGCCCGCTGCCGCTCGATGATCTCGCGGGCCTCGGAGGGCTTCGTCACGCCCCACATCTCATGGAAGGTGTTCATGTTGAAGGGCATGTGATACATTTCGCCGCGGAACAGCGCCAGCGGCTCGTTCGTGAAGCGGTTGAAGTCCGCAAAGCGCTGCACGAAATCCCACACGGCCCGCTCGCTGGTGTGGAAGATATGCGCGCCGTAGCGATGCACCTGGATGCCGCCGACATTCTCCGTGTAGATGTTTCCGGCCACGTGCGGCCGTTTTTCCACCACAAGCACGCGCTGCCCCGCGTCCGTCATGCTTCTTGCGAAAGAGGCCCCGAACAGTCCCGCGCCGACTACCAGCCAATCGTATTTCACGCTAAGCCCTCCTCCAGATTACTGCGGTTATTGTATCACACGGAAGGCAAAATGGCAATTGCGCGGGAATCATTTACGTTCTGCACCGGGGGGCGTGCGTTACGGCTCAGCGTCCGGGGGAAGGGAAACCTTTTCCGGGCGGAAAAGGCTTTCCCTTCCCCCGGGCCCCCATCCTTTCCTAAA
>CAMNHF010000185.1 GCA_946538975.1 uncultured Clostridia bacterium
CGGGCGCTCCGAACCCAGGACCTTTTGCCTACTTTTCGGTCACGAAAAGTAGGACTCTGCCGAATCACGCAACAAGAAATCATCAAGAAAAGCCATAGATAGCGCATGGCCCTTCCGGGAGGGAAGAGAACCCTCCTGGGGAGGGCAGTGCTTCGCTTCCCCCCCGGGCCCCCTATTCTTCCGAAAAGGCCATTCCGGGGCAGGAGTGATCTTCCACGATCCATGTGAAGCCGGACGCATTCAGGCGCATTCTGCCGCACGTTCTGCGCAGCAGCGCAAGAAAAATGTGCAATCTGGCAAAAATTAAAATGTGATTTGACATTTTCGCGGAGCCGTGGCATAATAGAGGCAGAGGCTCCGCGTTTGTTCGCCGTGACGCGGAACCAGAGTGTGACAACTTCATACGCGCAAGGAGGAAGATCACATGAGGAAACTGGTTGCCGTCATTCTCACCTTCGTCATGTGCGGCCTGAGCGTTTTCGCTTCGGCTGCGGCCCCGCTTGAGGGCTATCCCAGCATCGAGGAGCTGCCGGCAGTGAACACCATTCCCAATCCCTTCCGCTTCTTCAATGCGGAAAATGATCCGACCGGCGACGGATATGTTTCCAGCGTGGAAGAATGGGCTGCGCGCCGCGAGGAGATTCGCGATCTCGTGCAGCACTACTGGCTGGGCTACCGCTGGCCGACCGCCGCTGAGGACGTCTCCGGCAAGTATTCCGTCGTGTACGAGGACAATTCCGCGGGCTACGGCGGCTTCTGGGGCATCTGGGGCGCCTGCTTCTTCAACCTGGGCACCGAGTTCCGCGCGCTGCGCGACCGCCTGATGACGGAGGCTGTGACCGTGGGCGAGACGGCCTACGGGCCCGCCGCGGACAGGGCGGAGGCCGAGGCGCTGGCCATCGAGGCCTGGAACGCCGGCTACAGCGTGCACTACGTCGGCGAGCCGCCGTGGGGCACCGAGGGCGACGCGGTCTTTGTTGAGACCACCGGCCCGATCACCGCGGAGACCATCCCCGCGCGGGTGCGTCCCGTCTACGTCATCACCATCACCGTCCGCAATCCCGAGACTGGCGTGAAGGCTTCCTTCGACGCCACCATCCACGTGCCGGATCAGGCCGTCATCCGGCAGGTCTGGGGCGACGCGGAGGCCAAGGTGCCCTTCGTGGTGGACATCGGCGGCAGCGGCGCGTTCTCCGCGGCGAACCTGAACGCGCAGGGCTACGCGCTGGTCAACTTCACCCCCACTGACATTTACCCGGACGACTCCAACGCGGGCGACGGCATCGACCGCGCGGGCGTCTACACCACCCTCTACCCCTATGACAAGGACGACTACGAGCACGCGTCCGGCGCGCTGATGGCCTGGAGCTGGGCCGTCAGCCAGATCGTGACCGCGCTGGAGAACACCGCCGAGGGCACGACCCTGACCCTGGGCGACCTCACGCAGCTGGATCCGTCCCGCACGGTGGTCACCGGCCACAGCCGCTACGGCAAGGCCGCCATGTTCACCGCCGCCTTCGACGACCGCATCAGCATCTGCTGCCCGTCCGAGCCCGGCGGCTCCGGCATCCAGAGCTACCGCTACAAGGTCGAGGGCAAGATCTTCAACTTCAACGTGTCCTACTATCCCAAGGCTGACCGCATCTACGGCAAGACCGAGGTGCCCACGGTCTCCTACGGCAATGGCAACAGCTGGTTCCCGGAGACGGCCGCGATGTTCGTGGCCAAGGACAACCAGCTGCCCTTTGACGCGGATGAGATCATCGCGCTGGTCGCGCCGCGGCCGTTCTTTGTGGTCAGCGGCATCGACACGCACTGGCTGGGCAACGAGGGCGGCATCGCCAGCGTGGTCGCGGCGGCCGAAGTGTACGAGTACATCGGCCGGACGGAGATCGAGAAGACCAACATCGCCGTCCGCGCCCGCCAGAGCGACCATGTGTTCTATCCGCGCGACTTCTGCTTCGCCCTGGCCATCATGGACCGCGAGTTCAAGCAGGGCGAGGACGACACCATGCTGCACGTGCAGGATCTGTTCCCGGACGGCGTGGGCATCAGCGCGATGTCCTATCCCGCCGCGGACTATCCGAACGTCGCCGCGCTGAACGACTACCCCTTCGACATCAACTCCTCCTACATCCCCTGGGCCAGCGCGGGCAAGTACACCCTGTGGACGGCACAGGAGACCTTCCTGACGAACCACGACGTGACCATCACCGCCCACTCCGACGCGCCGGATGTGGTGATGATCCTGGGCGACGGCGTCACCGAGGTGAAGGCAGACAGCCACGAGGGCGAGGAATTCGTCTTCCACCTCACCGCCGAGCAGGCCGTCTACGGCCGGTATGAGCTGCGCACCGTGGGCGAGGAGAAGGCAAACCACAGCGTGTTCTTCGCCGCTGCCAGCCTGGCCGACGCCCTGCGCCACGGCACCACCAAGGGCGACGAGGGCGAGGAGAACCGCGTGCTGGGCTTCGCCAGCCGCCTGGCCAATACCAAGGAGGATCCGCCGCTGGTCTACATCGGCGACGAGACCGAGCCCGCCTCCATGATCTTTACCCCCGAGCGCATTGTGCCGGAGGACACTACCCTGATGGAGTACGGCATCAACTTCCACGACGCCCTGTTCGCCCGCATCGCGGAGGGCTGGACGCCGGAGAAGACCTTCAAGGTGAAGAACCTGCGCTTCGTCTCCATGCCGGAGTACACCTTCGAGTTCTCCATGGCCGACATCGCGGCCTCCGCGGAGAACGGCGGCAAGGAAGGCGCGGCCCTGTTCACCAAGCCGGTGTCCTGGCCGGTGGAGCGCTACAACAACGGCCCCGCCGCGGTCTGGCCCGCGATCCCCGACACCGTGGAGGAGCGCGCCATCCTGGAGGGCGGCGGCGAGGTGATCCGTCCTGAGGCGCCCGAGGCCGTGCCGTCTGCCTTCAAGGCGGAAATCACCGGCTTCACGGCCGACCGTGCGGAGGATCACACCGTGCTCACCGTGGAATTCTCCGAGCCCCTGCGCAAGGGTGAGTACGCCATCGGCACCGATGCGGCCCGCACCTTCGACGTCGCGTGGAACGAGGAGGGCACCGCCATCTCCCTGACCATGGACGGCCAGGTCGGGACGGCGAACGTCATCATCTTCCGCCTGATGGATGCCGAGGGCAACCTGCTGGGCGGTCCGATCGAGCTGAGCTTCGACGCGGAATAAGCCGGCAAGCCTGAACCGAACCCCCGCCGGGGCGTCTTCTCCCGATCCATGCGAAAGGGGAAGGCGCCCCGGCTTTTTGCTGGTATGTTTTCACTCTGGCGAAAACGCCCCATCCCCCCAAGAAACGGCCTTTTCGGAAAGATGGGGGCCTGGGGGAAGGAAAACCCTTTTCGGCCTCGAAAAGGGTTTCCTT
>CAMNHF010000186.1 GCA_946538975.1 uncultured Clostridia bacterium
TGAAGCATCTAGGCCGTCGAGAGCATGGAGTGTGACGGCTTATTATAAGGATCAGAGGAATCTAGGCTGACGCGACAAGGAAACTTTGTCAGCCTGGATTCAAGGAAAGAGTGATATAGGCTGACAGCGCCATGCCCGTGCCGTCGCAAAGCCTCAAAGCCACGCCCCAGCGCCCAGCATCCCTGCACGCCGCCCCAGCGATCAGTGATGCGCGTTGGCATCCACGCGGCCGATGGTGAACTTGCCGTAACGGATCTTCTGGTGATGGTAGAGGCCGAAGTTGCCCGAGATCGTGTAGGAGATCGCGATGGCCAGCAGGTAATAGGGCCAGCCCTCGAAGCCGAACATCTCGAAGCAGATCAGAAGCGTTCCGAGAGGGCAGTTGGTGACGCCGCAGAACAGGCATCCCATGCCGATGGCGGCCGCCAGGCCGCCGGGGAGGCCCAGAAGGGGGCCCACGACGGAGCCGAAGGTGGCGCCGATGAAGAGCGACGGGACGATCTCACCGCCTTTGAAGCCGGCGGCGACGGAGACGGCGGTGAACAATATTTTGACGAGGAAGGCGTAGACCGGGACCTTCTCGCCCTGCAGGCATTCTGTGATGACGTGGCCGCCGGCGCCATTGTAGAACTGGCTGCCGGAGAGCAGGGTCATGCCGACCAGGATCACGGCGACGATGACGCCGCGGAGGACCGGAGGGGCCGGGATTTTCCGGGCGAGCGCAGGAATGCGGCCGAGCGCGATGACGAAAAGGATGCTCACGAGCGCGCACAGGAAAGCCAGGAGGAAGGTGGAGATGGAAAGGCGGAGCGTGAAAGGCGTGACGCTGGTGAGGCCCCAGGGATGCTTTTCGACGCCCAGCATGCCCGAAATATAGTAGGCGGGCAGCGCCGCGATGACGCAGGGAACGAGCGCGTCATACTGCAGAAGGCCCACGTGGCTGATCTCCATCGCGATGACCGTGGCCGCCAGCGGCGTTCCGAACAGAGCCGAGAAGGCGGCGCTCATGCCGGCCATGACCATGATGCGGCGGGCTTCCTCGTGAAAGTGGAGGCGCTTGCCCAGCTCATCGCCCAGACAGCCGCCGATCTGCAGCGCGGCTCCCTCGCGGCCGACGGACGCGCCCAGGAAGTGGGACGTGATCGTCGAGCAAAATATCAACGGCGCCATGGTGCCGGGAACGCTCTCACTTCTCGTGACGGCCAGAAGGACCGTGTCCGTGCCCTCGCTGCGGTCAAATTTTTGATAGAAGAATATGATGAGAGCCGCGCCGAGAGGCATCAGAAAGATGACCCACGGGTGCTGGCCGCGGAGCTCGGTGGCGGTATCGATGCCGATCGCGAAGATGCTCGCCACGGCGCCGACCAGCGTGCCGCACAAAATCCCGTAGACCAGAAGCCGTATAAGCTGCGACAGGCTCGTCCTGACCTTAAAGACGGCCGCCTCCAGCAGGTCGCGAAAGTCATTGCTGCTAAAGTCCATTTTCAATCCCCCGTAAAAGCAAATCTGATGTGGAATGAACATTTCATATTTACTCTAGCATTCCCGCAAAAAAACCACAAGAAATAGGCCGATTATAGTAAAATAACTAGAAGGACATCAGGCATTTGGGCAAAATAGCAAGGGGGTATCAAGGTGCCGGATCATAGAAACGAAGACGAACACAAAGAATCGGGAGATCAGAGCAAGGAATCGGGAGATCTGATCAAAGAATCGGGAGATCTGATCCACAATATAACCGGGTATTTGGAACATCTGATGGATATTTTTGAGATCGGCATAGCGGTCATCGTGGCGCTGGGCTTCATCGCCAGCGTTTATCCGCTTGTCAGACAGCTTCCGCATATTGCCTCGATCAGTGCCGGAACCGAGGAGTACAGACACTTTCTGGAAAGCGCGCTCGATCTGGTCATCGGAATCGAGTTCATCAAGATGCTGATCAAGCATACGCCCGGCAGCGTCGTCGAGGTGCTTCTGTTCGCTCTCTCCAGACACATGGTCCTGGAGGGCGGAAACGCTCTGGAGAACCTGCTGACCGTGTGCGCGATCGCCGTGATCTTCGCAATCCGCAGATTCCTGAATATCGAGTCCTTCGACTTCATCAAAAAGAACGACGGCGAGGACTGGCTCACAGACTGGAAAGAGATCAAAAAGGCGGGAGGACCCGGCAAGAAAAGGAAAGACCCCGCCGAAACAAAGGAGTGATCGTGAAAAGAATAATAAAGACAGGGCGCTCCATACTGCTGGCAATTCTGAGCTGCTGCGCGGCAGCGGCCCTGATGCTGTCGGGCTGCGGAGCGGAGAAGCAGGAGGAGCAGCCGGCCGCGCAGCAGGAAGCGGATACGGGTGCGCAGGAGTCTGGAGCGGCGGGCGCACAGGGAGCAGCGGGCACGCAGGGAGCAGATGCTGCCGCGCATGAGTCTGAAGCGGCGGGCGCACAGGGCAGCCCAACATCCGCGCAGGACGGCACTCTGCGGGTGCAAATCCTCAAGGTGGGCAAAGCGGACGCGATTGTGCTATTTTGCAGTGGAAGCACCATGGTCATCGACTGCGGCGAGGAGGACGACGGCCAGGAGGTCGCAGACTATCTCGCCGGGCAGGGCGTGCAGAAGATCGACGTGCTCATTGTGACGCATTTTGACAAGGACCACGTGGGCGGCGCCGACACCGTCGTGAAGCAGATCCCGGTGGACCGGGTGCTCCTGCCGGCCTACGAGGGAGCCGGGACCGAATACGAGGATTTCATGCTCGCGCTGCAGGAGGCGGGGATCACGCCTGAAATGGTCACGCGGACGCAGGCGCTCAAGCTCGGGGCCGCCTCCGCGGTGGTGGAGCCGCCGGCCTCCTACCAAATCCCCGACAACGGCAAAGAATATGACAACGATTTCTCGCTGATCACCACGGTCGAGCTCGGGTCCAAGCGCCTGGTCTTCGCGGGCGACATCGAGAAGAAGCGGATCAAAGAGTGGCTGAAGGGCGGCACCGTGCAGCCCTGCGACCTGCTCAAGGTCCCCCACCACGGCGTCTACAACAAAGCGCTGGCAGACCTGTTCGACGCGCTCCAGCCATCCTTCGCGATCATCTGCGACTCCCAAAAGAATCCCGCAGACGACAGAACGCTCCAGCTTCTGGAGGAACGCGGCGCAGAGTGCCTGCGGACCGCAAACGGCGACATCTCCATCCTCTGCGACGGCCAAAACATTGAGGTGAGCCAGGAGTGAGATGGGGGGGATCATCTGGCCGACGGCGTGAACTAAGGGCAAGGGCGAGCAAGGAAATCAAGGAGCCTGGCCTATGGCGACGGCCCATATGCATCAAATCCCCAATCCAGGCTGACAA
>CAMNHF010000187.1 GCA_946538975.1 uncultured Clostridia bacterium
CCGCCGCCGCCTCTCCCGGGAGTGGGAGGATGTGGTGGTGCGCCGCCTGACCTCCGAGACGGACAACTGCGTGGGCACCTCCAATGTGTACCTGGCCATGAAGTACAACCTGACGCCCATCGGCACCTACGCCCACGAGTTCGTGCAGATGTACCAGGGCATTGACTCGATCCCGCTGGGCTACACGAACCACTTCGCGCTGGAGGACTGGTACGACGAGTACCGCGGCGACAACGGTACGGCCCTCACCGATACCGTTACCACTGATCTGTTCCTGCTGGACTTCAACCGCGCGATGGTGAACAACTTCACCGGCGTGCGCCACGACAGCGGCGATCCCTACGAGTGGGGCGAGAAGATGATCGCCCATTACCGCAGCTACGGCGTCGACCCGCGCACGAAGCTGCTGCTGTTCAGCGACAGCCTGGACTTCGACCGGGCGCAGGCGCTGTATGACCACTTCAGCGGGCGGGCGAAGGTGTCCTTCGGCATCGGCACCTTCTGCTCCAACGACACCTGCGTGAAGGCGCTCAACATCGTGATCAAGCTGCAGACCGTGAACGGCCGCCCGGTGGCGAAGCTCTCCGACAGCCCCGGCAAGGCCATGTGCCGCGACGAGGCCTATCTGGACTACCTGCGGCGCTCCGTGGCCTTCCGCCTGCAGCGCGGAAAGTGACGGGCACTGTCCATCCCCAGCCCCGTTGCGGCGTGCGATTGCCGCAGCGGGGATCTTTTGTTGATGCTGACGGATTCTGCGGGCGCTCTGAGGAAACAGAGAGGAGCCTTGCGCGGCCCGGCGGCCCATGCTATAATGCTTGCGGAAGGCTGAAAAGACGAAGCGGAGGGAATTGCGATGGACAAGGCATTTCTGTTTGACCTCCTGTCGGTGGGCTCCGTGTCCGGCAATGAGGCGGAGCTGGAAAAGAAGATTTACGACCGCATGCAGGGCCGGGCGGATCAGGTGAGCGTCGACGAGATGGGCAATGTGACCGCCATGCTCAACCCGTCCGCGCCCTTCACGGTGCTGCTGGCCGGCCACGCCGACGAGATCGGCCTGATGGTCACCGCCGTGGGCAGCGACGGCACGCTGATGGTGACGGGCGTCGGCGGCATCTATGTGACCGGCTATCCGGGGCAGAAGGTGCGAATTTACACGAAAGGCGGCGTCCTCTACGGGGCGGTGGCCAATTCGCGGGAGATCGCGAAGAACCGCGAGCTGAAGGCCTCCGACCTGCGGATTGACATCGGCGCGAAGGACCGCGAGGATGCCCTGCGCCATGTGGCCCTGGGCGACACCGTGACCTTTGACACGGACGTGCGGGAGCTGCTCAACGGCAGGATCACCGGCCGGGCCCTGGATGACCGCCTCGGCGCCTTCATTGTGATGGAGGCCCTGGAGAAGGCGCGGCAGAAAGGCGCGTCCGTGGGCTGCTGCGCGGTGGCCACCACGGGCGAGGAGACGACCGGCAGCGGCGCCTATGCCGCGGCGTCCCGGCTGCGGCCGAATGCGGCCATCGCGGTCGATGTGACGTGGACGTCTGACAACTGCGGCATCAGCGAGGCGCAGACCGGCGAGATCGCCCTGGGCAAGGGGCCGGTGCTCTGCAACAGCCCCTCTATCCACAAAAAGCTCAACGCCCGCCTGCGCGCCTGTGCGGAGCGCATCGGCATCCCGGTGCAGACCGAGGCCGCGGGCGGCGGCACGGCCACGGACGGCGACACGATGCACATGACCGGCATCGGCGTGCCCTTCGCCCTGGTGTCGATCCCGCTGCGCTACATGCACAATCCCGCCGAGGTCGCCTCGCTGGAGGACGTCAGGCAGTGCATTGATCTGCTGGCGGAGTTCCTGGCGGACTGCACGCCGGACATGGATCTGAAGCCGTTCTGACCAGGCGGCGCGTCGGATTTGCGGCTGCCCCTTCACGCGGGGGCAGCGGACAGGGGGAAGGTATTTCGATGAGCCCGATTCCGGTTTATCTTGTGATGGCGGCGCTGGCGATCGGCGCGGTCGCGGTGCACAGCGTGCGCGGCTCCCTGCGCGTGGCCCTGCGCTATTTCACGGTGCTGTCCAATCTGTACTGCGCGGCGGGCTGCCTGGCCGCGGCGGCCTTCCGGATGGCGGGGGAGCTGCCCGCGGCGGTGACGGCGCTGCGCTTCAGCGGGACGGTGGCCGTGACGGTGACGCTGCTGACGGTGGTGTTCTTCCTGATGCCGCAGTATGGCTTCAAGGCGCTGTTCACCGGGCCGGATCTGTGGCTGCACCTGGTCTGCCCGCTGCTGGCGATTGCCGCCTGGTTCGCGTGGGACCGGGCCGCGCTGCCCTTCCCCTGCGTCCTGCTGGGCCTTCTGCCGGTGGCACTGTACGGCCTGATGTACCTAAAGCGGGTGGTGCTGACACCGGCGGGCCGGGGCTGGGACGACTTCTATGGCTTCAACCGCGGCGGCCGCTGGAAGCTCAGCATGGCCGTCATGATGATTGCGACGCTGGCGCTCAGCACGGCGCTGTGGGCGCTTTGACCGCCGGGGCGCAGGGAGAGGATAGCCGTGAAAATCGCGATTCTGTCGGATACGCACAATCTGCTGCGGCCGGAGGTACTGGCGCAGCTGGAGGGCTGCGAGGCCATCCTGCACGGCGGCGACGTCTGCGGGCCGGGCATCCTGGAGGAGCTGGAGCGCTATGCGCCGGTTCACGCGGTGCGCGGCAACAATGACCGGGAGTGGGCCGAACACCTGCCCCTGCGGCTGGAGACCGAGCTGGGCGGGCTGCGGATCGCCATGGCGCACCGGAAAAAGGATCTGCCGGAGGAACTCGGCGGCTTTGATCTGGCGATCTACGGCCATACGCACCAGTACGCGGCGAACTGGCATGGCCGCACGCTGCTGCTCAACCCGGGCAGCTGCGGGCCGGTGCGCTTCCTGCAGCCGGTTACCATGGCGCTTCTGACCGTGGACGCCTCGGGCTGGCAGGCCCGGCGTATCGACCTCAGCCCGGCCCCGGCGGAACCGGCCGTGCAGCTCACGGGGGACGTGCGCAGGCAGATCGAGACCGTGATCCGCCTCTCCGAGAGGGGCTGGACGCCGGCGAAGATCGCCCGCCGCTGCGGCATGAAGGAGGCGCTGGCGGAGCAGATCGCGCGCCTGTACGTGACGCATCCCGGCGTGACCGTGGACGGCATCATGACGAAGCTGGGCCTGTGACGATTCCTGCAGCCAAAAACCGCCGGAGCAGACTGCGCGCTCTGTCAATCTGCCCGGCGGTTTTGGGCTGCCATCAGCTGCCTTCGTTCAGAACCCACAC
>CAMNHF010000188.1 GCA_946538975.1 uncultured Clostridia bacterium
CCTTGGCCTTGATGCGCTTCATCACGCCCTGAATGCTGCTCTGGCGGAAGTTGTCGCTGCCGGTCTTCATGGTCAGGCGGAACACGCCGATGACCACGTGGCGCTCCTGATCCTCCTCCCAGGAGGGGCCGGTGGGATTCCAGCCCGCCATCTGCAGCACGCGGTCGGCGATGAAGTCCTTGCGCGTGCGGTTGCTCTGCACGATGGCCTCGATCAGGTTCTCCGGCACGTCCGCGTAGTTGGCCAGCAGCTGCTTGGTGTCCTTGGGCAGGCAGTAGCCGCCGTAGCCGAAGGAGGGATTGTTGTAGTGGCGGCCGATGCGCGGATCGAGGCAGACGCCTTCGATGATCTGCCGCGTGTTGAGGCCCTTCATCTCGGCGTAGGTGTCCAGCTCGTTGAAGAAGCTGACGCGCAGGGCCAGGTAGGTGTTGGCGAACAGCTTGACCGCCTCGGCCTCGGTGAAGCCCATGAACAGCGTGTCGATGTTCTCCTTGATCGCGCCCTCCTGCAGCAGAGCGGCGAAGGTGTGCGCGGCCTCCACCAGGCGCGGATCGTCCAGGTCGGTGCCGACGACGATGCGGCTGGGGTAGAGGTTGTCATAGAGGGCCTTGCTCTCGCGGAGGAATTCCGGGCTGAAGAGGATGTTCCGGCTGCCGGTCTTCTCGCGGATGCTGAGGGTGTAGCCCACGGGGATGGTGGACTTGATGACCATGATGGCGTCCGGGTTCACCCGCATGACCAGCTCGATCACGTTCTCCACCGCGCTGGTGTCGAAGAAGTTCCGCTTCGGGTCATAGTTGGTCGGCGCGGCGATGACCACGAACTGCGCGTCGCGGTAGGCGCTCTCCGCGTCCAGGGTGGCGGTCAGGTGCAGGTCCTTTTCCGCCAGATACTCCTCGATTTCCTTGTCCTGAATCGGGGACTGGCGGCGGTTGAGCATCTCCACCTTCTCGGGGATGATGTCCACCGCCGTCACCTCGTGATGCTGGCTGAGCAGCACCGCGATGGACAGCCCTACATAACCGGTTCCGGCCACTGCGATCTTCATGCGTGTTACTCCTTTGCGCTGACGATTTCTTCTACTACCTTCCTATTATATCATATTGCGGGCCGGTGCGCAAGTGCGGCTGGAAGCGGCTGCAGAGGCTGTCAGAGGGAAGTCAGAGGGTCTGGCGCGGGTCTGGCGCGGGTACATGCGGGGCGTAAATGCGGGCAAAAATGTCAGGGGCAGCGCCGAAGACGGGGCGGGAGAATCAATGGCTTTTCGCGCATCGTGCGGGTGCCCTTTTGCAGCCTCAGTCCGCATTCCCAAAACTCACCGCACCCCGCCGCAGCCTTTCCCACTGCGGCGGGGTGGTTCATTATTGCCATGGATCAGGCCTTTGCATCAGCCCGCAGCTCGTCGATCAGCTCCTGCAGGGGAGCGGGCTGCCAGTGGCTCTCCAGCACGGTGTCGGCGTCCGCGGCGGCGAGGGTGTCGGCCAGAAGGGCGCACAGGGCGGGATCCTTCTCCCAGGTGGGGAAGACGCCGCCGGCCGCGTCGCCCACGAACAGCACGCGCTCTTCCGGCACAAGGATCAGCGTGGAGTCCTCCGTGTGCGGGGAGGGCGTCCGGCACAGCCGCACCGTGCAGCCGCCCGGCTCCAGCGCGAGCGCATCCCGGAACACCACGTCGGCCAGGGTCACCACCAACGGCTGGCCGTCGGCGTACTCCCGGCGGATGCTCTCATGCATGGCGAAGAACATCTCCGTGCCCTCGCGCGCAATTCGCCCGCGGAAGTCCGCCAGCTCCCGCTGCGTGTCCTCATTGGCGACGCACAGGCCGTGCACCGCGTGCATGCCGAAGGTGTGGTCCCAGTGCCAGTGCGTCAGCACCGTCACGGCGGGCAGGGGCAGACCGGCCTCCCGCAGCGCCGCATAGAACTCCGCAGTGTGCGCCGCCGAATGCCCCGCGTCCACCGCCACGCTCCAGCGGTCGCCGCGGATATAGCCCAGGTTCGGCCTGTCCCGCGCCTCCTCAAAGGGATCATACCAGATGCGCTCCGTGAGCCGCTGCAGCTTCATCGTGCATCCCTCCTCCCGCTGTGCAGATTGTACCAGATCCGCCCGCGCCATGCAAGCCGCAAAGCCCGCTTCGCCCCCTTCGCTCGCACCTCGACAAGCGGGCTTGGCCCGAAACTGTCAGCGCAACGGGCCGAAGCCCCTCATGCCGCCCCCGGAATGGCCTTTCAGGAGGAAAAGGGGTCTGGGGGAAGGGAAGCCCCTTTCCAACCTGGAAAGGGGTGCCCTTCCCCCGGTACATTGCAGCACAGCGCGCCGTTTTCCGGCGAAAATTCGCGTTGCTTTCCGGCGAAAATACCCCTTGACAGAATGGCGGATTTGCGCTAATATACATTTGCGCGAGAGCGTATCTGGGTGTGGCGCAGTTTGGTAGCGTGCCTGAATGGGGTTCAGGAGGCCGGAAGTTCAAGTCTTCTCACCCAGACCACAGAAAGCCCTGCAGACAGCATGTTTGCAGGGCTTTTGCTTTGCAAAAACGAGGCGCAATGCCGCTTTTCATACCACAAACAAATCGATCAGAAACGGCCGCAAATGTCCGCAGCAAAACAGCTCCGGCATGCCCGGCCTGCCTTGCCTGCGGCTGTTTGCGCTCCATGCACAGCCTCATTCATTGCTGAATCCGGCAGATCTGGCCGCGAGGCGAAGAAAGGCAATGACTGGGAAAAAACCTTTCTTTCGCTCTTGCAATTTCCGCCGCTCTGTGATAAATAGGTATTGACGATATATTGCCGGTGCGCAGAGTCACCATGATAAAGGAGGAATCCGCATGAAGAAATGGCTGGCGTCCCTGCTGGCGCTGATGCTGCTGTTCACGGCGGCGGCGCCCGCGGGCCTGGCGGAGGAGGCGTTCTTCGTCCCCGAGGAGGACGAGGAGGCGCTGATCTTCACGCCTGTGGAAGAGGAATTTGAGGAAGAGCCCGTCCGCATCACGGCGCCGAAGGAAGAGCCCTTCGTGGTCAGCGGCGGCGTGCTCACGGCCTACAACGGCACGGACGCCGACGTGAGTGTGCCCGCGGGCGTGACGGCCATCGGGGAGGAGGCCTTCGCGGGCAATGCCTCCCTGCGCACGGTCACCCTGCCGGAGAGCGTCGCGGAGATCG
>CAMNHF010000189.1 GCA_946538975.1 uncultured Clostridia bacterium
AGCTGACGCCCTTCCCGATCTGCTGCAGCTGGGAGTTCATCCCGCTGACGCCGTTCTGGGCGGTCTCCCCGGCCACTCCGATGTTCTCCAGGTCCGTCTGCATCCCCAGCAGCTCGCCCTGTGCCTTCAGCACTTCCTGCTGCATCTTCTGGAATGCAGTACTGGCCGGATTGATTCCCTGCTGGGACATGGCCCGCAGCGCGTTTTCCGCCTGCAGCACCACGTTCTTCTGGTTCTCAATCTGGGACTTCAGCAGCTCCGCCTTCTGCTGCATGTAGCTCTCAGCGTCACCTGTGGCCTTGAACTGCTGTTCGTTGAGTTTCAGCGCCTGGTCGAGGGTTTTTACACAGCCCTGGGCCTCCCGCATCGCCGTTTTGAACTGCGATACGCCGGAAACCCCCATTTTGACGTTCACGCCTGCCATGCTCTCACTCCCTCGTTATCCAATGCTGTTGGTCGTCGTAGTTACGACGGTAGATATACAAATCCATGACCGCCCCCGGCCGCATCCGGTGCACCTCCTGCAGGGTCAGCCCCGCGATCAGTCCCCAGGACACCACCATCAGGTAGGTCAGGCTTCCTTCTCTTTTTTTTTGTTCATTTCTTCCAGGGTGACATCAACCGGCCCCTCCGGCTTCTTTTCCGGAATCTCGGAGGCCATCCCCTCGTTCATGGCCGCCATGCAGGCGTTCACCGCCTCCACCAGGTCCACCGGCCGCAGCGACCGGAGCACCTTCTTGTCCGTCAGATCCGGCGCCTCGCCGGCCTCCTCCAGGCCCGCGTTCCCCAGGATCCTGATCAGCTTCGCCACCGCGCCCAGGTGCTCCGCCCCGGCGTACCGGCTGGTGTCATCCGGATCATCCGGATTCCGGCCGAATATGATGTACTGAAACTGGCTCAGGGGAGCGATCTCCTCCTGCACCTGCTTCATTTCGTAGACTGTATAAAGCAGCGGGATCTCCCGCCCCTTCAGTATTACCTTCGCCATCTCCGTTTATCTCCTCTCGCTTGTCAAAAAAGCGGAGGCGCTCCCTGCACATGAGAGCGCCCCCGTGTGTGCCGTCAGCTGATGTTCGCCTTGGTGTTGAGCCAGGTCTTCGCGGCCGCCAGGGTCTCGAAATCCTGATGCACAGCGAACTTCATTTTGCCAGTGTTGTCCAGCTGCACGCCGGAGCCGCTGCCGCTGAGGGTGGGAGTCCGCCACTCCACGTTGCGCTCCTTCGTCCGGGTCTCTTCATTGGACACGGAGAACTTGAGCTTGTGGAACCACCAGCCCTCGTACGTGGTCTTGACGACGCCATTCGATCCTTCTTCCCGCATCACGCGGATGTAACCGAAACCAACATCCGGGGCCGCGTCGTCGGTGATCTCGTACTCGTCGCTGTTTTTGATCTCGCCCAGCAGGGCGGCCCGGACGCTGTTCTTGAGGCCCGTGGGCTCGAAATCCAGCGTGTAGCCCAGGATGCCGTTGTCGCTGTCCAGCTCCACGTCATCGCCATAGAAATGGCCGTCCGCCCGCTCCCAGTTCAGGGTAGCGCTCCGGGCTTCGTCCACCACCAGGCCGGTGCCGTAGGTGATGCTGGTCCCGGGGACGTATGCAGACACGGGCGCCGCAACAGGGTATACCATGCCAACATTCGGTTTCATTCTGTTTCCCTCCGTTACTTGGTTATTTCGTCGATTCGTTTCTCGATGGCGGCCACGATCGCCGCCTCCGCCTTCTTGCTTCCGGCCCGGACGGTCTTCCGGACGAATGGCTGCTTCTGCATGAAGCTCGTGCCGCTGTTGATGGCGTTGGCGATCTGGGCGATGGGTTTCCGCCGCCCGGCCACCTCCGCGTATCCTGCAGATGCGAAGCCGACGGACGTGTCCACCTCGGACCCGTTTTTGTCAAACTTCGCAATGCCGACCGCGCCCTCGAGTACTGCCTTTTCCTCCGGGGACGGGGCACGCGTGCCGAACACGGTGTACTTGAAAGGCGATGTCTTGATCCCTGCAACGCCTGCCGCCATTTCTCCGGCCATCACACCGGCGCCCTCATAGAGCCCGGCGGAGGCCGCCGCCTGGGCGCTCTCGCCCAGCTGGGACAGCATCCTGCTGATCTCGTCCATGCCTTCCGTCTTCATGGTGTAGGCCATCAGTTTCCACCGTCCTGCAGGTCACAGGTCCATTCCAAGTGGAAGAGCCCCGTGCTGTTCTCGTACTGGCTGGAATTCAGCTCCCAGGAGGGCCCGCAGATCTCCGCCAGCACCTCCTCGATGGTCTCGATCACGCCCTCCCGGTCCGCGAGCCGGGGGAAGTAGACGTCCACGCTGGCGTTCCAGCTCCTGTCCACCTTCTGTCCGTCTCCGTCCAGGGAAGGGTTCTCAAAGTCCAGCCCCACGACGCCGTAGATGCCTTCCGGCCGGTTCTTCCAGCCGTATTCCGCGAAGGGGATGTCCGTCAGCCTCAGCGCTGCCAGCAGCGCCTCGTATTCACGCGGCATCAGCCCACCCCCTCAGTCGCCGGTACGGGTTTCGCGTTCAGCGCCACTCTCTGCAGCGTCAGCTCGATCCCGTCCGTCTCTGTCACATAGGTCCGCAGGATGTCGTACCGTACCCCGCCCAGCTCGCAGATCCGCTCGCCTTCATACTCGAAGTCATGCGCCAGGATCACCCGGAACTCCGGGTTCAGTCCCTGCCCCATAGCCTGATAGGCTTCCTGCATTCCGATGGAGCGCACCGTGCAGAACACCGTCCGCTGGGTCTCCGCCGGCTCTGTCCCGACGCCCGCCGCTTCCGGGTTCACCTTGATCAGCTTGATGACGTCAGCCTTCAGCACTGGCTTCACCGCCTTCATAGTCCGTGTAGGCCTCCGCGTGCATCAGCTGCACCTTCTGGACTTCGTAGGCCTCCACCAGCTTGTCGTAGTCCGCAGGGCTCCCGAAGTGTGCCCGGCAGTACGTGAAGATGGCCCTCATACACAGCGCGTCCGTCAGGGTCGAGTTGTCCTGCATCCCGCTGTCCGTCGCCGCGAAGGAAACCGTGCCCGGAAGCACGACGCCGGCAATGGTCAGGTCTTTGGCCGCTGCGTCCATCAGGGAGCACAGCTCAGGTTCGTACTGGACGGCCGTCACCCGCAGCGCCAGCTTGCATTCACTAAGCATCGTTT
>CAMNHF010000190.1 GCA_946538975.1 uncultured Clostridia bacterium
GCAACGTCGTCATCTGTCCCGGCGTGACCATCGGCGACAACGCGGTGATCGGCGCGGGCAGCGTTGTGACCAGGGATATTCCCGCCTGGAGCGTTGCGGCCGGAAATCCCTGCAGAGTGATCCGCAAGATCACCGAAAAAGATCGAGGCACCTACTACAAGAATGTGCCCGCCGACGAAGCCGCGCTCGATCATATGCAGCGCATGTGGTCGGAGACCCCCGATCCGGTCAAATATCCGACTGCGCCGGAAGAGTGAATGTAGTGCATTGGAGGTGTGAGGGTGAATTTCACGCCCACGTCCCGTTCCGGAACACCGCGGCCGTGCTTCCGTCCGGCCGCACGCCGTCGATCGACAGGTCGTCCGCGCCGACCATGAAGTCCACGTGGATGATCGAGTCGTTGATGCCATGTTCTTTGGCCTGCTCCGTCGTCATGTCGTCGCCGCCGGGGAGGACTTCTTTGAAGCCCATGCCCACCGCGCAGTGGCAGCACGCGTTCTCGTCGAACAGCGTCTCGTAGAACAGGAAGCCGCACTGATTGACCGGGCTCTCCTTGGGCACCAGGGCGACCTCGCCGAGCATGCTTGCTCCCTCGTCCATGTGCAGCATTTTTTCGAGGAGTTCCTGGCCCTGCTCCGCCTGGCAGGCCACCGCCCGCCCGTTCTCGAATGTGATCGAAAATCCGTCAATGATCTGACTGTTCCACGATAACGGCTTCACCGCCACCAGCTTGCCCTCGCACCGGCCGGCGATCGGCGACGTAAAGATCTCCTCCGTCGGCATGTTCGGAATATAGAACGCGCCGTTCATCGGATTTCGCACACCCGCGCCTTCCCACTTCGCGCCCGGGATCAGCTCCACCGTGAAATCCGTCCCGTTCGCGCTCTTGTACCGCAGCGACGAGAATCCCTGCTCATTGAGCCAGGCCGCTTTCCGCTCGATGAACTCCGTGTGCGCCTTCCACTCGGCCACGGGATCATTCTCCTCCTGCACTCTCACCGTCGTCAAAATAGCATCCCACAGCTTCTCTACCGCCTCCTCGTCAGAACTTGCGGGGAAGCATTTTTTGGCCCACTTGACAGACGGGTACGCCGCGATCACCCACTGGTGCTTGCCGTCGATCGCCCTGCGGTAGGGCTTGACGACCGTCGCGCGCTTCTGCATCACCGAAGAGAGCTTCTGCGGGTCGACCCCGTTCATGGCATCCGGATCCTCTGACAAAATATAGATCCTGCAGGGCAGATCCTCCACCATCTGTTTCAGCTTAGCCTCCTCCCACGGGAGCACCGTGCTGAGGACATCCTCCTCCGCATACAAATAGTTCAGTTTGCTCTGCATGTCGCAGGTCCAGTCGATGTTCACTTTTTTGGCACCTGCTTTGTAGCACTCCTCCATCACCAGCGCGGCAAAAGCATGCTGCTCCACCGAAATAGTGAGCTGCACGATCTGCCCGGGCTGTACATTGGCGCCAGTGCGGACGATGAGCTCCGCATATTTTCTAAGGATCGTATCGGTAATTTTCATTCTGCTGCCTTTCTGTTTGGTATATTTTGCCTCATATGAATCCGTCAACCGCCGCAAAGTCCCCAATGCCGGGCATTCGGGACTTGTCGCGCTGCGCATTCTATATGAATTTCTTGACGATTTTCATCACTTTCCGGATGGTCTTCAGGTCCTTCATCGCCTTGCCGCACTCCAGCGAGTGGTTGGCGTCCTCCGTCAAATGCAGCGGGATCCGCTTCTCTTCACAGATCCGGACGATCTGCGGCGTCTCGGCCCACGGGTCGGCCGTCCCGTGAAACGCGATCGCGCGGGGCGCCGAAGCGCCTGCCGAGCCATCGCCTGCCGCCGGGCTTTCACTTGCGCCTTCGCCTAACATCGGACCTTGACTCGCACCATCGCCTGCCGCCGTGCCTTCGCCCGGCACCGGGAACCGGAAGGTCTCCGCCAGCGGCGTATAGAGCACCTGCCGCGCGTCGATTCCGTGCTCCGCCGCGTACGAAAGAGCCACAACCGTTCCAACACTCTTGGAAAAGAATATTATATCATCAAATCGGCTCCAGTCCACTCCCTTCAGGATTTCCTCCGACTGTTCCCTCGCGCTGACAAAACACTGATACATCCTGGCTGCGTCCCCTTTGACATTGGGCGGAAAATTCCCGTAGGGCACGCGCACGACTTCATACCCCTTCTCCGCCGCCAGTTTGGCGCTGTAATACAGGAGCGGCTTGTCGCATGTATACCCGATCCCGGGAAAAAAAACTGCAATCTTATCCATGACTACCTCACTCTCTAACGGGCCGGCCATACCTGCTTTCGATCACTTTTTTGACGGCGCCGGCGATGATCCAGATGATCCAGGAGATCGGCCAGGTCCCGGTCAAAAAAGTGAATCCCAGGTACACGCAAGTCACCAGCGGCCAGTAAATCGACATAACGGACCGAAGGTTCCTGTCTGCGTAATAGTATTTCTCCTCTTTCTCCCGGCGGACATATCTGCGCCTGCCGGCCGCGCTCTGCCGCAGCGCTGCCTTGCGGAGCCGCTTGAAAATGGACTTTTTCCCGCTCCGCAGCACCAGCAGAAAGACGCCGGCGCCGACGAACACGAACATCAGAGCCGCGCCGAAGTTGTTTTGGAACAGGATGCACGGCGCCACGCTGACTATGCAAAGCACGATGCCGACGATCTTCATGCGCTGCCCCTCGTTCTCCGTGATGCGCTCCTGCTCGTCGATGATCTCCTCCGCCGCCGCGTCAAACGTGCAGGCCTCCGATTTGAGGAAGGCCCAGGGCTTCATGTAGGAGCCGGAGATCAGGAAGCACGCCACCGCCGCCGCGACGAACACGAACAACAGCGCCGCTCCGAAGTTGGACAGGAAGTTTCCAAACCATCCAAACCCGATATCCCCGAACAAAATAGCGCCCACCGGAGCCGTCACGCACAGGAACACGCCAAAAGCCTTCAGCATCTGCGCAAATCCCGCCACGCTGATGTAGTCGCAGACCTCTTCATCTGAGATCAGCCGGCGGCGCTCCGGCTCGTAGTAAGCGTCGTTGGCGTGCGCCGCGTCGGCCTGAGTATAGCCGGCGTGCTCCGCGTCGGCCTGAGTATAGCCGGCCTGCTCCGCGTTGGCCTGAGTA
>CAMNHF010000191.1 GCA_946538975.1 uncultured Clostridia bacterium
GCTGGTCTGCCTGTATCCGGCCGCGATCGTGGACTGGGTGAAGGCGCACGCGGACAGCTTCGGGCCGGGCGCCGTGGTCATCGACTGCGCCGGCGTGAAGGGCTGCATCATGCGGGAGCTGGCGCCGCTGGCCCATGGCAGGAAGTGGCGCTTCATCGGCGGCCATCCGATGGCGGGCCGGGAATTCAGCGGCTTCAAGTATGCCCGCGACGATCTGTATGACAATGCTTCCATGATCCTGACGCCCGCGGAGAATGAGGACACGGCGCTGCTCATGCGGGTTCGGGACTTCTTTATGGACCTGGGCTTCCGCCGGGTGCAGTTCACCACGCCGGAGAAGCATGACGAGATGATCGCCTACACCTCCCAGCTGGCGCACATCGTCTCCGGCGCCTATGTGCGCTGCCCCCACGCGGAGGAGCACCGGGGCTTCTCGGCGGGCTCCTTCGCGGACATGACCCGGGTGGCCCGGGCGAATGCCGATATGTGGACGGAGCTGTTTTTTGACAACCGCGCGGCGCTGAGCACGGAGCTGGAGGGCCTCATCGGGCGCCTGCAGGAATACGCCGACGCCCTGCGGGACGGCGATCGGGAGCGGATGCACGCCCTGATCGAGGAGGGCAGCGCGGTGAAGGAGAGGCTGACACAGCCATGAGCATTCGGGACGCAAAGGTGATCGGCGTGAGCGCCTGCCTCCTCGGGGCGAGGTGCAAGTATTCCGGCGGCAGCAACCGGAACGAGCGGGTGCTGCGCTTTTGCGGGGGAAAGCGGGTGATTCCCGTCTGTCCCGAGGTGATGGGCGGCCTGCCCACGCCCCGGATCCCCTCGGAGATCGCCGGCGGCACAGTGATGAACCGGGCGGGGGAGAATGTGGACGACGCCTTCCGCCGCGGCGCCCGGGCCGCCTTGGACGAGCTGCTGAAGGGCGGCGCGGAGCTGGTGATCCTCCAGCCGCGCAGCCCCTCCTGCGGCCTCCGCCAGATCTACGACGGCAGCTTCAGCGGGCGGCTGATCCCCGGCGCCGGGGTCTTCGCCGCTCTGGCCCAAGAGGCAGGGCTGCGCTGCCTGGAGCCGGAGGATCTGCCTGACCTGTGACGAAACGAAAGAAGCATCCCTCCCGCGATCCTTCGCAGACCGCATTGGAGGGATGCTTTTGCGTACAGTGCTTTTTCAGGGGAGGTCCGGTGCTTTGAGGCAGACCGTGCGCAGCGGCCTGCCGCATTTGTCCGTGATGAGGCGCTGCCCCGGCGCAAACGCGATCGGCGCGCCGCCGTCCACCCGCAGCCGGGGCGCGAGGCCGCCCTCCAGCTCCAGGCGCCGGCCGTCGATGGTCACGGCGCAGCGGAAGGGCAGCTCGTCCACGGCGCTCCACCAGATCTCGCGACGGACGGGCGCAATGCCCCACATCCGGCGCATGTAGGTCAGCGCGGAGAGGGCGGTGGGGCCGTAATCGTCCTGCAGCGGGAGATGCTGCCCCGGCGGCACCGGGCGGTGGGTGTCCCGGGCCACGAGAGAGGCCGCGCCGGTGAAGGGATCGAACTGCTGCGGGAAGATGCCGCTGCACTGATCCAGCGCCGCGAACAGCTTCCGCCCCAGCACCGGCACCAGCGCGTCCCAGCCGTAGTTCTCCAGCGCGCGGATGGCCCGCTGATAGGTCAGCCCCTCGCACTGGCCGCTCCAGTTGTTCTCCGGCGCGTTGCGGAAGGCTGGATCGTTCGCGGCCACGCTGGGCAGCGGCAGGGGCGTCCAGAATTCGGCGGGATTCAGCAGATGCCGCCGCACGAAGGTGTCCGCCATCTCCCGGGACAGACTGCCCCAGTACATGCAGCGCAGCGGATTGTGGCCCAGCACGTCCACGCGGCGGCCGTCGCGGTCACGGTCGAACAGGCTGCCCCGTGCCTCGTCCCACAGCCCGCGCTTCAGCCGGGCAGCGATGTCATCCGCCTCCCGCTGCCATGCCTCCGCCTCGCCGCTGCCCCGGATGCGGGCGATCTCCGCCAGCGCGGCGCAGCAGGCATAGGCGTAGCTGGTGACGTCCATGCTGGCCATGGGCACCACGTCCGCGTCCCGGGGCGGCGCGTCCTCCGTCCAGCGGCACGGCGCGTCCCCGTAGCGCACGGCGTGATCCTCGCCGGTGTCATAGACGCAGAAGGAGCAGTACAGGCCGTCCTCCGTGCGGCGGGTGCGGTTCAGCCAGGCCAGGAAGCGCTCCAGTCCGCCGCGGAGCAGCTCCAGGCAGCCCGGATCCTCGCCGGTGAAGTAGTACATGTCCAGGGCGGGGGCGGGGAAGCAGAAGCCCTGCAGCTTGTCGAACTCCGCCTCCACGGCGCCGTCCTCCCGCAGGCGGATGGAGCCGGGCAGGCGGCCGTCCGCGCGCTGATGCCGCAGGAACAGCAGCGAATTGTTGAGCGCGGCCTCCGGATGCCACAGCGCAAACATCGCGCCGCCCATCGGCTGGGTTTCCAGCCAGATCTTGCTGTAGCCGCCGCCCTCGGTGAGCACGGTGTCCCGTCCGAAGGCGCGCAGGTTGCCCCGCACCGCACGCACAGCGCTGTCCCAGAGCGACTGCAGCTTTTGATCGGCGCAGCTGAAGTCAATCGACACTTCCGGCAGCCTCATGATGTTCCTCCCGTACAAAAAGCGGCCTTCCGGGGGAAGCCGCTGTGAATGTCAGGGCGCGCTGTCCGCCTGCTTCTTCGCCTTGCGGAGCCGGAGGAAGATGACCCGCCCGCAGGCGTCGGCGATGGCCTCCAGCAGGGCGGCGCAGCCGGTCAGGATGACGGCGGTGTTGAGCGGCAGCGCAGCCAGAAGGATCACCAGCGCGAGGGCCAGCATGGCCGCTGCGGCGATCAGCAGCAGGTACCAGAAGCTGAACTTCATCCGCTGCAGATCCACCGCGCCCTGGGTGCGGATCGCGAACAGCAGGAAGCAGGCCATCGCGAGGATGACCGGCAGCCAGGCCTGCAGGCTTCCGGCGTAGATGAGCATCATCAGGCCGGCAATGAACAGCATGATGCCGCTGGCCAGCACCTGATGCTCCCGCCCCTCGTCGGCATCGTCGCGGAAATACTTGAACACGCGCCACAGGC
>CAMNHF010000192.1 GCA_946538975.1 uncultured Clostridia bacterium
CATCGCGCCCGCGCCCCGCGGCGTGCCGCAGATCGAGGTCACCTTCTCCATCGACGAGAACGGCATCGTGAGCGTCTCCGCCAAGGACAAGGCCACCGGCCGCGAGCAGAGCATCACGATCACCGCTTCCACCAACCTCTCGGAGGAGGAGATCAACCAGCGCGTCCGCGAGGCGGAGCAGTACGCCGAGCAGGACAAGAAGCGCAAGGAGCAGGTGGAGGCCATCAACGAGGCCGACAGCCTGGTCTACAGCATCGAGAAGCAGCTGCGCGAGAACGGCGACAAGCTCTCCGATGAGGACAAGGCCACCCTGCAGAGCGAGGCGGATGCCCTGAAGAAGGCCAAGGAGGGCGAGCCGGACGGCGCGGCCCTGAAGGCCCAGATCCAGCAGGTGCAGCAGAAGGTCTACGCGATCTTCGGCAAGCTCTATCAGCAGCAGGGCGCGCAGGGCGCTCCGGAGCAGCCCATGGGCGACCAGCCCCAGCAGGGCGGCGCCTCCGATGACACCATCGACGGCGAGGTCAAGTAAGTTCCCGGCCTGCTGAATCAATATCCAGTGCGTGCGCGGGCAGCGGACCAGCGGAAGACGCTGATCCGCTGCCCTGCGGCGCATTCGCAAGAAGGACAGGCACATGGCAGCAAAGAGAGATTATTACGAGGTACTGGGCGTCGAGAAGACGGCGACCGCGGACGAGCTGAAGAGCGCCTTCCGCCGCCGGGCCAAGGAGTGCCACCCGGACCTGCACCCGGACGACAAGGAAGCCGAAGCCCGCTTCAAGGAGCTGAACGAGGCCTACGAGGTGCTCAGCGATCCGGACAAGCGCGCGCGCTACGATCAGTTCGGCTTCAATGACCCGACGCAGGGCATGGGCGGCGGAGGCTACGGCGGGAATCCCTTTGGCGCGGGCGGCTTCGGCGATCTGGGCGACATTCTGAACGCCTTCGGGTTCGGCGGCATGGGCGGCATGGGACAGACGGTCCGCAACGCGCCCCGGCGCGGCTCGGACGTGGCCTATCAGCTGACGCTGACCTTCGAGGAGGCCGCTGACGGCTGCGAGCAGAAGTTCCCCTATTACCGCGAGGAGCAGTGCGAGAAGTGCGGCGGCACCGGCGCGAAGCCCGGCACGCAGGCCAGCACCTGCCCGACCTGCCGCGGCGCTGGCCAGGTGCGCACGTCCGCCGGGTATTTCACCTCTGTGCGGACCTGCCCGACCTGCGGCGGCGCCGGCAAGGTGATCACGGACAAGTGCCCGAACTGCGGCGGCGGCGGCTACCTGCGGCGGAACCGCACGGCGACCATCCGCGTGCCGGCCGGTGTGGACAACGGCGACATGAAGCGCATGAGCGGCGCGGGCAACGCGGGCCGCAACGGCGGTCCCAACGGCGATCTGCTGATCCAGTTCCGCGTGAAGCCGCACAAGCTGTTCAAGCGCGACGGCTACGACCTGCTGCTGGACTTCCCGATCAGCTTCACGCAGGCCGCCCTGGGCGCGGAGGTGGACGTGCCTGCCCTGCACGAGACGGTCAAGCTGAAGATCCCCGAGGGAACCCAGTCCGATACGGATTTCCGCATCAAGGGCAAGGGCATTCAGCGGTTGAATTCCCCGCTGAAGGGCGACCTGATCGTGCATGTGCGGGTGGAGATTCCGCGGCGCCTGAGCGAGCGGCAGCGGGAGCTGCTGCGCCAGTTCGACGGCACGGTGACCGGCAAGGAATACGAGGGACGCAAGAGCTTCCTGGACAAGCTCAAGGATGTGTTCCAATGATCAAATGGCGCGGATGCGCGGAGAAACCGTGCGCCGCGCCTTTTGTGGCAGAGGAGGCGGCCGGATGGCGGATATGGTACGGGTGGTCATCGCGGACGATGACGCGGGCATGCGGCTGATCGAGCGGAAGCTGATCGGCCGGGTGGAGGGCTTCGAGCTGGTGGGCGAGGCGCGCGACGGCGACGAGCTGATGGCGCTGGTGGAGGAGAAGCGCCCCCAGGTGGTGTTCCTCGATGTCGAGATGCCGGGCAAGACCGGGGTGGAGTGCGGCCGGCTGATTCAGGACATGGATCCGGCCATCGTGATGATCTTCGCCACCGCGCACGACCAGTACATGGGCGACGCCTTTGAGGTGTACGCCTTTGACTACCTGGTCAAGCCCTTCAAGGCGGAGCGGGTGATCCAGACGCTGGAACGGGCGCGCAACCGCCTGCTGGGCCAGCGCGGGGAGCCGGTGCCTACGCCCCGGCGGGAGAACCGCCGCGGCGCCCCCAGCCGGCTGATGCTGCGGCACCGGGAGGGCGTCAGCTTCGTCAGCACGGAGGACATCCTGCTGGTGCAGCGGGAGGACCGCGCCACGGTCATCTACACCGAGGGCGGCGGCCGCTACGTCACCGGGGACTCGCTGGGGGAGATCGAGGAGCGGCTGCCGCCGGAGAACTTCCTGCGCTGCCACAAGAGCTACATCATCAACCTGGACCGCATCAGCAGCATCACACCTTACGGCCGGTGGACCTACGTGGTCAAGCTGACGGGTACGCCCCACGACGCCCTGATCACCCATGAGAAGTACGAGGAGCTGGAGCGGCTCTTCGGCTGATTGTCGTGAATGCCCTCCGCGGCGGCGTGAACGCCTTCCCGCGGGCATTGACACAGCCCGGGAAATATGCCATCATGATATCATCAACCGGAGAAAGGATGATAACTGTGAAAATGAATCTGGCGTCCCTGGCGGACCGGGCCGGGTGGGAGAAGACGGGCACTGTCCTGCCGGCGTTCGACGTGGCGGCGATGCGGGAGAAGAGCCGCGAGAATCCGATCTGGGTGCATTTCGGCGCGGGCAACATCTTCCGCGCCTTCATCGCCGTGCTGCAGCAGAAGCTGCTGAACGAGGGCCTGCAGGACCGCGGCATCGTCGCGGCGGATACCTTCGATGTGGACAACATCCGCATGATCTACGGCGGCTTTGACAATCTGACCATGAGCGTCACGCTGAACCGGGACGGCAGCATGGACAAGCAGGTCGTGGCCTCCGTCGCGGAATCCCTGGTGGCGCAGCCCCGCGAGCAGGCGGACTGGGC
>CAMNHF010000193.1 GCA_946538975.1 uncultured Clostridia bacterium
CAGGCGGTGAAGATCGTGCCGGTGGGCCGGGAGATCATGGAGCACCTGTACGCCGGCGGACACACGCTGCCGTCCTTCGCGCTGGACATCGGGCGCGCCCTGGGCATGACGGAGGCGGAGGTGCGGCCCCTTGGCCGGCATCTGGCGAAGCCGCTGGACGATACGCCCGCCTGGATCAGGGCGCACGCGGTGGAGCTGGACCCGGAGTGGTGGCGGCTGCTGCCGACCTGGAAGCCTGCCAGGACAAGGAAGGCCGCCGGAGCCTCCACGCCGGAAGCGCCTGAAGCGCCGGAGAAAAAGAAGCACATGAAGGATCTGACGGAGGAAGAGTACGTCGCCCGCTACGATGAGCGGATCGCCAAGGAGCTGCAGCGGAAGCGGGAGCGCTACTACGCCTCGCGGGGCGGGACGGTGCTCCGCACATGCAAGCAGTGCGGAAAGCAGTACGACATGGCCGGCGGCTACCGCGGCGCGTCCTACTGCAGCCGGGATTGCGCCTACGAGGCGAAGGTCGAGCGGGAGAAGGCATACCGCGCCGACGTGAAGTCCGGCGCCCGCCGGATCACGCACCGGGACGACCGGACGGAGGTGGGCGCGTGATCCTGTACATGCTGGCCCGCTACAGCATCCCCGGCGACGGCTGCCGGCGGAATGAGCTGGTTTTTTTGCAGGGCTACAGCGCCCGCGGGGAGATCACCACCGGGGACGCGGCCCACGCCTACATTCACGCCACCGCGGCGGACGCGGAGCGGCACATGATGGAGCTGAACGGCGGCGGCGATGACCGCTGGTTCATCGTCGGACGCGAAAGGAGGCAAGGCACATGACACAGCTGGAGAGCATTCTGGCTCACCTGAAGAAGCACGGGAGCATCACCCCGGTGGAGGCGCTGGAGATGTACGGCTGCTTCCGCCTGGGCGCGCGGATCAAGGAGCTGCGGGAGATGGGCTTCCCGATCCGCACGGTTATGATCCACAAAGACAACCCCGCCGGACGGGGCAAGGCCTTCGCCCGGTATGATCTGGAGGCTGACACATGAGCAAATACGGAGTACTGCTGACCACGGCGCGCAAGATCCGCCGGGTGGAGGTGCCCGCCGGCGGCGCGACCCTGCACTGGATGTATGCTACCCTCGGCTGCGATCAGGTGGAGACCGTCAACACCGGCCTGCCCGGCCCGCTGGTGATGCTGGTGGATGAGAACGCCCGCCTCAAGGAAGACGTGCCCTGCAACGTTTTGGCCAGCTGGCTGCACGGGGCGCACCGGCACGGCGAGACCATCCTGGGCGACGCGCTGATCCTTGCGGTGGACGGCGAGGAGCTGGTGGGTCTGCCGGAGCCGGACGCGGATGCCTGCGCGGCCCAGCTGGAAGGCGCGCTGCCGCAGGCCATCCGGGAGATCATGGAGTACACGATCAGGAGAGGGCAGGCATGAGCGATTTTACGCAGATCATGATGACGGACGTAGCCAAGATGGAGCAGGAACACGCGGAGAAGGCGTACCAGGCTTTTACAGAGAAGTTCGAGCCGAAAAAGACCACGGATGACGGCTATACCCCGCCGCTTGTCATGGATGCCGTCAACGCCTGGGTGGCCAGCGAGTACCACCGCGACCCGGCCACCTTCGTCCGGCCTTTCTGGCCAGGCGCGGACTACCAGGCGCAGGAGTATCCGCCCGGCTGCGTGGTGGTGGATAACCCGCCTTTCAGCATTCTTGCGCAGATCATCCGGTACTACTGCGCCCGCGGGATCGACTTCTTCCTCTTCGGCCCGTCGCTGACGCTTTTCAGCGGGCGTGGCCTGGACGGCGTGTGCTACATCCCGACGGACAGCACCATTATCTACGAAAACGGCGCGCAGATCAAAACCGGATTCATCACCAGCCTGGACGCGGCCAGGGTCCGCAGCGCGCCGGCGCTGTACCAGGCGGTCAAAGCGGCTGTCAAGGAAACGCAGAAAAACGCCGCGGTGGAGCTGCCGAAGTACACCTACCCGGATAACATCATCACTTCGGCCATCGTGCAGCGCTACAGCCACTACGGCATCGACTTCCGCGTGATGCCCTGGGAGTGTGTGCTGGTTTCCGCGCTGGACGCGCAGCGCGAGACGGGCAAGGGCATCTTTGGCCGCGGCTTCCTGGTGTCTGAGCGTGCTGCGGCTGAACGTGCTGCGGCTGAACGGGCTGCGGCTGAACGGGCTGCGGCTGAACGGGCTGCGGCGCACAAGTGGGAGCTTTCCGCGCGCGAGCGGGCCATCGTCGCGGAGCTCAGCGCGGAAGCGGAAAAGAGGGCGAAAGCATGACGCCGAAAGAGTACCTCCTCCAGGCGCGGGTGCTGGATCAGCAGATCTCCGCGCGGATCGCGGAGCGGGACCGGATCATGGATCAGGTGACGGCGGCCAGGGCGCCAAGCCTCACCGGCATGCCGCGGGGCGGCCAGCATGACTGGACGGACGCGGTGGCCAGGGCGGCGGATCTGACGGCCACGATCGACGCGGAGCTGGCGGAGCTGTGCCGGCTGAAGGCGGAGATCGCGGCAGCCATCAAGGCCGTGCCGGAGCCGGTATACCGCACCCTGCTGGAGCTCAGGTACCGGAGCTGGTATACATGGGAGCAGATCGCCGAGGCCATGGGCTACGACGTGCGGCACGTCTACCGCCTCCACGGCGAGGCCCTGCTCCGTGTGCGCGTCCCCGGCAGCGCTGGAAAACTTCGCGAGAGCGAATAAAAACTTTGCGGAATCAAACAAAAATTGACTTTTTCAAACGGAGGGAATTGAGAATGGATCAGAATGAGCTGCGTGTCGTTCTGGAGAAGCATCAGAAGTGGCTTCGCGGAGAAGAAGGCGGCGAGCGCGCCAACCTGCAAAGGGCCGACCTGCAAAGGGCCGACCTGCAAATGGCCGACCTGCAAATGGCCGACCTGCAATGGGCCGACCTGCAAAGGGCCGACCTGCAAGGGGCCTACCTGCAAGGGGCCGACCTGCAAAGGGCCTACCTGCGAGGGGCCGACCTGCAAGGGGCCGACCTGCAAAGGGCCTACCTGCGAGGGGCCGACCTGCAAGG
>CAMNHF010000194.1 GCA_946538975.1 uncultured Clostridia bacterium
CGGCGGTTACTCCTGGAATTATGTCAACCTCTACACCAGGGTATTCCGCCGCCAGCTGCAGCGCCGGCCCGGCCATGCCGTAGACGCCCGCGTCACCGCTGCAGACCAGGGCCACGCACCTGCCTTTTTCCGCCTCCGCCAGGGCATAGCGGCAGCGCTCGATCTCGCCCCGCATATTTGTTATGTAAACTTCTTTGTCCGGATACAGGGGCCGGATCAGCTCGATATAGACCCCGTAGCCGCAGAGGAGCTCCGCCTCATCCAGCGCTCTGCGCGCCTCCAGGGTCATATCCTCACCGCCGCCGGGGCCGAGGCCCACCACATAGAGTTTTCCCATCTCACACGCTCCAATCCAGCGCCGGCTCCACCCCGGCCAGGGCCAGAGTCACGCCGTCCCGCGCAAATTTTTTCTCCACGAGCGTCCCGCCGCAGGAGGCGACGGCGCTGCGCTCGCAGACATTGTCCACGCCCACGGTCTCACGCACGAAGGCGGAGGCGGAAAAATCCCCCTCCAGAGTCAGCAGATCCTCCGATGAAAAAAAGCGGACAGGCCAGCCATGCCGTGCGCAGAAGGCCAGCAGCCCCGGCTCTTCGGCCTTGCGGTCGAGGGAGGCCGCGGCGGCAATGGCCTCGGGCCGGATCCCGCGCTCCTCCAGAAAAGCGGAAAAGACCGCCTCGATCTGCTCCGCACCGATCCCCTTTTTACAGCCGATCCCCAGGGTCAGCACCGGCGGCACCAGGCAGAGGGCTCCGCTCTCGCGGCGACGGACATCCACAAGCACATCCGCCTCGCCGCCGATCACCACGCCCGCGGGAGCATCGCCCGCGATGAGCCAGGCGCTCTCGATGTGCACGGTTTCCCCGGCCAGGAGCTTGGCAGAGACGGTCTTGATCCGCTCCGGCTGCAGCAGGCGCAGGCCCTGCTTTTTCGCCCAGAGGTCCACGGCAAAGACAGAATGGAGATCCGTGGCCGTGCTGATGACCGCTGTGCCGCCGCAGAGGGCCGCCACTTCCTTCGCCAGGGCGTTGGCGCCGCCCAGATGGCCGGAGACCAGCGGGATCACATAGCGTCCCGCCTCGTCCAGGCTGATCACGGCCGGATCCGTGGCCTTGCTCTGCAAAAAGGGCGCCACCGCCCGCACAGCGATCCCCGTGGCGCCGACAAAGATCAGGGCATCCTTCCGGGGAAAGTTTGCCGCCGTCCAATCGTGCAGGGAGAAATCCGGATCCCCGTGGGCGGCTGTCAGGCTGCCGCCCAGGGCGCGGCAGAGCTTCTCGGCCAGGGCCGCGCCCCGGTCGGTAAAGGCCAGAAAGGCATAGTTGCTCATCGCTTCAAAAGCTCCTTTGCCCCCTCGGTCATGCCGAGGAAGCCGTATTCGTTGGAAAAGCACAGGGCCCCCAGACGGATCTGCCCGCCGGCCCGGCGGTCCAGATGCCGCTGCATGGCGGCCAGCAAACTCGCCATCACCGGCTCCCGCAGCCCCGCTTCCGACAGCAGGGCCAGGCAGCCGTCGCTGCTCACCTGCTCCATCAGCGCCCGGCACAGGGCCGTATCCGCGCCGCAGAGGGCCGCGTGGGCGCAGAAGAGCTCCATCCGGCAGTCGGCCACCCGGGAGTGGGTGTTCATGATGCCGCCGGCGAGCTTGACCAGTTTTCCGATGTGCCCCACGATCAGGGCGCGGGAGAAGCCCTCGCTGATGGCCAGGTCGACGGCGTCGCCGAGGAAGTTGGAAAACTTCACCGCCGGCAGCTTCTCCAGCTCCGGCAGACGATCCTTCAAATAGTCCGCGCCGTAGTTGCCCGGCGTCAGCAGCAGCATGTCCGCGCCGGAGGCCGCCGCCTGGCGGATGGCCAGGGCGATGGTGTCCAGCAGGGCCTGCTCGCTCATGGGCTCCACGATGCCGGAGGTGCCCAGCACCGAGAGGCCGCCCTCGATGCCCAGCTGGGGGTTGAAGGTTTGCTTCGCCCGCTCCTCGCCCCCGGGAATCGAGATCGTGATCGCGAGGCCCCCGGCATAGCTGTGGGCCGCGCAGACCGCCTCCACCGCCGCGGTGATCATCCGACGCGGCACGGAGTTGATGGCCGCCGCGCCCACGGGCTGATCCAGGCCCGGTTTCGTCACCCGTCCCACGCCCTCGCCGCCGTCGATGCTGATGCCCTGGCGCGTCTTTTTCACACTGGCATAGACCAGCATGCCGTCGGTGACGTCCGGGTCGTCCCCCGCGTACTTTTTTACAGCGCAGCGGGCGGTATTCCCAGAGAGAGCGCCGTCCAGCAGTTCCGTCTCCACCCGCCAGCCCTTGGGCGTCAGCAGGGCCATGCTCTCCGGCAGCACTCCGCCCAGCAGCAGCTCCGCCGCGCCGGAGGCCGCCAGCGCCGCGCAGGTGCCCGTGGTATAGCCGCAGCGCAGCTGCCTGCTGCCGCTGCGGATGCTGTGCTCAAAGCTCATGGTGCTTCTCCTTTTGTCGGGCCAGTTCTTTCAGTTCCGGGAAGCGTTCGAGGATCCGGGCGTAATGCTCCCGCTCATGGGGAAAGGCGCAGTCGAGGCAGCTCTTGGTGCCGTCGTCCCGATAGACGAAGTTCCCGCCGCAGTTCTCCCCCAGGCAGTAGAGGGGGCAATAGCAGAACAGGCAGTTGAAGTCCTCCTCCGCCACACCCTTGTGGCAGGGGAAATACTCGCAGTCCCGATGTTGAAAAAAGGCGTAGTTCTTCATCCCTGCCACCCCCGTGCCGACGGGTCCAGCAGATCCGCCGCCGTATAGATCAGTGCGTTGCAGATTGCCGCGGCCACGCTGCTGCCGCCCTTGCGTCCCATGGCCGCGATGGCCGGGACAGCGCAGCGCTCGCAGACGGCAAAGAGCCGCTCCTTGCTCTCCACCACGTTCACAAAGCCCACCGGCACCGCGATCACCAGTGCGGGCCGAAGCCCGGCCTCGATCCGATCGGCCAGGGCAAAGAGGGCCGTCGGCGCGTTGCCGATGGCATAGACCGC
>CAMNHF010000195.1 GCA_946538975.1 uncultured Clostridia bacterium
CAGTACCCGCCGCATGTGGACTACAGTGCGCTGCACCCCGAGTGGACAGACTTTGAGAAGTACCTCGGCACCATCGCCTGCATCCATCAGACCGATCCCCGCTACCGCACGCCCGAATACCTCTACGCCGTGGAGGGACTGGGCAAGAAGGGCTGCAGTCCCGCCTGCATCACCAACATGTTCTCCGCGGTGTTCGGCATCACGGACCCGGAGCACGCCGACGCGGTGCTGCTGGACGTGATGTCACTGTTCGCCCTCTTCGAGAATCCGGGCAAGTACGGCGTGTCCGTCGACCTGATCGAGCGGTGGACGAGCGACCGCTGCGACGCCTACTTCTTCCTGGCCGATCTGAAAAAGAAGCGCGGCGGCACCTACATCACCGAGAATCATACGCTGGTGCCCGAGCAGGCCCGGGCGGAGATCGACCGGGCGATCGAGAGCGGCGAGCCGCTGATGCTGATGGGCCGGCTGAACATCGCGAGCAACTGGGACGTCATCGTGGAGCTGCTGGAATACCTGCACGAGCGCGGCCAGGACAACGCGGCGATCTACCCCTTCTTCGCCTCCACCGGCAGCGCGGACACCGACGGCCCCTTCCGCACGGACGAGGGCCACTTCCTGACCCTGTGCTTCCATGTGCAGGAGTACATCGACGCGGGCACCTTCTACATCCTGGATTCCTACCAGAAATGCCTGCCCGGCGAGGAAGTGGACGATGTGATCTACAAGTCCCGCTACCCGCTGTGCACCGAGCGGAACCGCTTCAAGCTGTTCTACGAGGCCACCCACATTCAGCCGCCGGTCATCCGCTGCGCCCTGCTGCCGGAGAAGCTGGAGGAGCTGCGGGCAGCCGAGGCCGACGGGGCCATCAACACCGCCGTGCGCGTGCGCATGCTGCGGCCGATGATCCTCTATGGCCGCGGGGCCGTGCTGATCTGCGTGGAAGGCCGCGGCGAGACCCAGAATCCCTGACATCCTTGTGCCCGGACCGCGTGTCCGGGCTTTTCAAGTGCAAAAAAAGAGAGCCGCCGTCCGGCAGCTCTCTGGAGAATCATTGGTTACCGCAGCGCGGCGCCGTCGTGGAAGGCGTGGGCCACCGGCTCGCCGACGGCCAGGTAGGCCGCGTTCACCGGGTCGAACACGATGGGCCGCAGCTTCGCCGGGTCGATCTTCCCGTCCGTCAGCACGCGCTCGTCGGCGCAGACATTCACGATCTCGCCCACGAGGCGGCAGCTCTCCGGATCATAGGAGACGACGCGGCACTCCAGCGCCATCGGCAGTTCCTCAATCAGCGGGGCGTTGACATGCGGGGCCTTCACGGTGTGGAAGCCGGCCTTCTCCATCTTCCGCGCTTCCTTGTCGCCGGAGACGATGCCCACATAGTCGCAGGCGACGGCCTGATCCGCCGTAGCGATGTGCACGGTGAAGGCGCCGGTCTTGCCGAAGTTCGCCACGGTGCGGTGGTTGGCGCTCAGGCAGAAGGAGATCTGCGTGTCGTCGCTGATGCCGCCCCAGGCCGCGTTCATCGCGTCCGGCGTGCCGTTCTCGTCATAGGTGCCGATGATGTACACCGGCTGGGGATAAGTCCAGGGCTTCGCGCCAAAATCCACACGCATTGCGCTTTCCTCCTGCTCTGTCTTTCACTGGAGCGTCCGGTGAAGCACCTGACGCACCGCGCCGGGGCCGGCCAGCTCCTGCCGGAACAGCTCCGTCACCTTGTCCGCCAGCCCGGCCTCGTACAGGTCGATGCCGAAGATCACCGGGTTGGACAGGATCGGCCGCAGCTTGTCCCCCACGCTGTCCGGGTCGCCCAGGGTGATGCCCGCCATCTTCTCCTGCAGTTCGGCCAGCATCGGGTCGCCGGAGAGCGGCATATCCTCGCCCTTGTCGTCCTTGCCGAGCAGATAGCGCAGCCAGCCGGCCAGGGCCAGCGGGATCGCGGTCAGCTCCGCGGGATCGCGCTGCGGGTCTGCGACGTAGCTCTTGATGGTCTCGCCAAAGCGGATCGGAATCTTCTGGGAGGTGTCCGTGGCTATGCGCTGCGGCGTGTCGGGCATGAAGGGATTCGGCAGGCGCTCGCCCACAACCTCGTCGATGAAGGCGGCCGGGCGGATGATGCCGGGATCGGTCACCACCGGCAGGCCCTCCTTGTAGCCGATGGCCCGCACCAGCTTCACCAGATCCTCGTCCTTCATCTCGTCGCAGATCAGCTCATAGCCCAGCAGGCAGCCGTAGACAGCCAGGGCGGTGTGCAGCGGATTCAGGCAGGTGGTGACCTTCATGCGCTCGGTGTTGTTGACGGTGTCGCGGTCGGTCATGTAGACGCCGGCCTTCTCCAGCGGCGGACGGCCGTTCGGGAAGCGGTCCTCCACCACCAGGTACTGCGGCCGCTCCGCGTTGACAAAGGGCGCGACGAAGGTGCCGCGGGGCGTCTTGATCGGGTCCATGTCCTCCACGCCGTCGCGGCGGAGCATCTCCTGCACGGATTCGGCGGGGCGGGGCGTGATCTTGTCGATCATGCTCCAGGGGAAGGAGACCTGCCGCTCGTCGGAAATCCAGCTGAGATAGGCCTCGGACACGAAGCCCCTCTCGCGCCAGGCCTTCGCGATGTCCAGCACCGCGCCGCGCAGCTTCTCGCCGTTGTGGCTGCAGTTGTCCATGGAGACCACCGCCAGCGGGGCCGCGCCGGCCTCGAAGCGCTTGAGCAGCAGGGCGGCGACAATGCTCATGGCGTGCTTCGGCGCGGCCGGGCCGCCCTCGATGTCCGCCTGGGCCACCGGGGTGAAGGCGCCCTGCATATCGCGCAGCGCGTAGCCCTTCTCGGTGATCGTGAAGGAAACCATCTGCAGCGAAGGCGCCTCGAAGATCTCCACCAGCCGCGCCCAGTCGGCCTGCTCGCGGGGCTGCGCCACCAGGGATTCCGCGACGGAGGCCACGACCTGC
>CAMNHF010000196.1 GCA_946538975.1 uncultured Clostridia bacterium
CGTCCGCCCTCCGATGACCGCGGTGAGCTTCGCGGCCACCTCCTCCGCCTCCCGCCGCTTCTCCGCGAACCAGCGGGCGTCCAGCGGGAAGGGCCGGATCAGCCCGTCCAGGAAGCGCTCCCGGCTGTCCGCCCCGCCGTAGAGCTCGTTGAGCACCAGTGTCTCGCCGGTTTTCAGCCGCTTGCACCGGCGGAAGAAGGCACAGGGGAAGAGGTTGGACACCGCCTGCCGCTGCCCGAAATCCTCCGCCAGGAAGCCCAGCAGCCGCTCCAGCGAGGTATCATAGCCAAAGACCGCGTCGGGATCCACGATCACCGGCAGCCGCCGGCCGTCCTCGTCGGCGCCCACGGCGAAGTGGCACTCGCGGATCTCATGGATGACGGCGGAGTCCTCCATGCTGTAGCGCACGCGGTAGATTGCCCAGCGCCGATCCGCGCTGTCTGGCACCGCGTCCTCGGCCTGCATCCAGGCCTTGCTCAGCTGCGTCATGTTCTTGAGGGCGTCCTGGCCCACGCCGGCGGGCACCAGGGCCGGCATGCCGTCCAGCAGATCGATCTCCGCCTCGCCGCCCAGGTTCGTCAGGGTGACCTGCCGGGCCAGCGCGCCGACCTGGCAGCCGGGCAGCACAAAGTAGGTGACCTCCAGCCGGGTGGCGCCGTCCTCCCAGGAGAGGGACAGCGCGTTGGGGGAGATCGCCATGGAGCCGCTGTCGTCCCCGAAGGCCTCGGTGAAGCGCTGCGTCCCGTCGGCCTCCCGGCGGCGCACAAAGCTCCGGAAGCCCTTGCGCCGCACGGACTGATAGGCCACGTGCGCGGGGGAGAATTCCATCACCGCGTGATCCTTGTCGGACAGGCCGAAGCTGCACACCGCCTGCCCGCGGTTGGCGTAGTAGCACCATACCGGAATGCCCCATTCCCCCGCGATGCCGGGCAGAAAGCTGGCGAAGGGCGGCCGGGTGCTGAAGCGGTCGATCACAAAGGTGTCGCGCCCTGTTGTGCTCATGCTGTTCATTCTCCTTCCAGTTCGACAAAGATGACGGCCTCGGGGGCTTCCAGCAGCGCATCTCGGGGGATGGCGTCCCCCCAGCGGCGGCCGTCCAGCCGGGCCTGCTTCACGCGCCACCGATCCCCGCGGGCTTCCGCCGGCCGCTGATAGATGACATGCAGGGGCCGCCCCGCGAAGAAGCAGCGGATCTGGGCGCGGCCCTCCCGGTCAAACAGCTCGTCGGCCAGCTGCGGCCGCAGGCGGAGATCGCCGCCCTCGCCCCGAATGCCCCAGACCATCGTGATGAAGCAGAGCATCAGCCAGCTGCCCGCGCCGGTGAGGTAGGGATACATGCCCCGGCCCCGCGGATCGAAGTATTCCGGGATGCCGGGATAGATGCGGCTCCCCTGCACGTCCATGCTCCGGCGGATGAGGCTGCCGAGGGCCTTCCACGCAGCCTCGGGCCGGCCGCTCTGGTAGAGGGCATAGGCGTACATCACGGCCATGTGGCAGAAGACCGCGCCGTTCTCCTTATGCCCCCAGGCGAAGCCGAACTGCCGGCCCAGATGCGGCACGCGCCCGCCGCAGTCGTTGTTCAGGCAGTAGCCGCCCCGCTCCTCGTCGTAGAGCAGCTCGTCTGCCGCGCGGATGACGGCGTCGGCGTCCTTGCCCTGGGCGGTGCCGGACATGAGGGCGAAGACCTGGCCGGTGAGTATCATGCGCCCGTCGGCCACAGGCTCGCCGTCCTCGTCGTAGTAGCTGTTCATCCAGCGGAGGCCGCCCGGCTCCGCGGGGAATTCCTTTTCGCGCAGGAGCTGCTGCAGCCAGGCCCCCATCTGCCGCAGGATCGCGGCGGCCTCCAGGAGCGGCAGGGCCTCCGCGGCCTCCTCCGTCTCGCAGACCGCCTCGTAGCGCCGCTGGGCCTCGCAGCGCCGCTCCGGCGAGGCCCACGTGTCCGGCGCGGTGCGGAGCAGGGCCGCCAGCGCCGCGCTGACCGGCAGTGCCTCGCAGCCGGCGCCGTGGAGCGCATCGCACAGATCGGCCAGCGTGAGGAGATTGCCCGCGTAGGCCGCGGTGAAGGCCACGCTCTCGCCCCGCTCCGCCGCCATGTCCAGGGCGTCGTTCCAGTCCGCGCCGCGCAGCCGGATGCAGCCGTGGGCGCCGGCGTCGTAGAAGGCCGTCACATTCTGCACCAGCAGGTGCTCCCACACGGTGCTCTCCGCGGGCCTTGCGCCGTCCTCCGCCTCCGCCAGCACCTCGCCGCGGCATTTCCGCCGGTCGACGAACCAGGCCTGCTTCTCCAGCATGAGGGAGAAATCGCCGCTCTGGCGGAGGTACTCGTTCACGGTCAGCAGCGGCCAGAAGCCGTGATCCATCCACACCCGCACGATGTTGTTCCGGTCGGCGATGAACTCCCCGGGCCGGCTGCCGATGATCGTGGCATTGGTGCCGTCCCGCCGCACCCCGGCGAAGTAGCTGCACAGATCGTCCCGCACCAGGGCCGGATCGCGCAGCAGCAGGGCCAGCGAGTCCTGCCACAGGTCGCGCCAGCCGCGGCCGCCCCGGCCATAGTCGTGGTGGGGCAGGAAGCTGCAGCCGCAGATGCGCCGCAGCTCCGGCTGAATCGCCACCCAGCGGAGCCAGCCGTCCAGCGCGTCGTCCCCGGTGGAAAAGGACGCGGCGCCGACCTGCGCCCAGTGGGCCTTTGTCCGGGCCAGCGCGCCTTCAAACGCCTCCGCCGTGAGGAAGCCCTCGCCGCCGTCGTTGATGCCCAGGGCGAGGTACCAGCGCTTTTCCTCCCCGGGGGCCAGGGTCACATCGGCGAACTGCAGCACGGCGGCCATCTCATAGCCCTCGGCGCCCGGGAGGATGTCCCACAGCAGGGCCGGGTCGAATGAGCCGACCCAGAGGGTGGCCAGGCCCTCGTTTACCGCAGCGAGCATCAGATACGTG
>CAMNHF010000197.1 GCA_946538975.1 uncultured Clostridia bacterium
CAACGGTATCATCGAGAACTTCCAGGAGCTGCGCGATGTGCTCCGGCGCAAGGGCTACGAGTTCGCCTCCCAGACGGACACGGAGGTCGTGGCGCACCTGCTGGACTACTACTACAGCGGCGACGCGCTGGACGCGATCAGCCGCACGGTCACGCGCCTGCGGGGCACCTTCGCGCTGGGCATCCTCTTCCATGACGAGCCGGGCGTGATCTACGCGGTGCGCCGCGACGCGCCGATGATCATCGGCAAGGCGGAGGACGGCAACCTGATCGCCTCCGACGTGCCCGCGATCCTGAAGTACACGCGCACGGTCTGCTACGTGCAGGACATGGAGATCGTCCGCCTGACGCAGGACAGCATCCGCTTCTTCAACATTGATAAGGAAGAGATTCAGAAGGAGTTCACCACCGTCGTGTGGGACGCCGAGGCGGCGGAGAAGGGCGGCTACGCGCACTTCATGCTCAAGGAGATCCACGAGCAGCCCAAGGCTCTGGCGGACACCGTGAATCCCCGCGTGAAGGAGGGCCTGGTCTGCCTGGACGAGCTGGAGATGGACGATGAGACCATCCGCGGCATCACCCGCATCCAGATGACGGCCTGCGGCTCCGCCTACCATGTCTGCATGACGGCGCGCTACGTCCTTGAAAAAATGACCCGCATCCCGGTGGACGTGGATCTGGCCAGCGAATACCGCTACCGCCAGCCGGTCATCACCCCCGGCACGCTGATGATCGTCGTCAGCCAGAGCGGCGAGACCGCGGACAGCCTTGCGGCGCTCCGCTACGCGAAGCAGCAGGGCATGCCGGTGCTGGCGATCGTGAATGTGGTCGGCTCCTCCATCGCCCGGGAGGCGGACACCGTCCTGTACACCTGGGCCGGCCCGGAGATCGCCGTGGCCACGACGAAGGCCTACTCCACCCAGCTGGCCGCCTGCTACCTGCTCGGCCTGCACTTCGCCCGCGTCCGCGGCACGATGGACGAGGAGACCTGCCGCAAGCACGTGGAGGAGCTGCAGAAGCTCCCCGACAAGCTGAGCCGCCTGCTGGAGGAGAAGGAGCGCATCCAGTGGCTGGCGAACAAGTTCTCCGCCGCACGGGACATCTTCTTCATCGGCCGCGGGCTGGACTATGCCTCCTCCATGGAGGGCTCGCTGAAGCTGAAGGAGATCTCCTACATCCACTCCGAGGCCTACGCGGCCGGTGAGCTGAAGCACGGCACGATCTCCCTGATCGAGAAGGGCACCCTCGTCGTGGGCCTCGCCACGCAGCAGGATCTCATCGAGAAGGAGATCAGCAACATGGTGGAGGTGCGCAGCCGCGGCGCGGTGGTGCTGGGCGTCACCTGCGACGGGAACTACACGATGGAGGATCACGCGGACTTCACGATCTACGTGCCGCGGACGCTGGACTGCTTCTATCCCAGCCTGGTGGTGATCCCGCTGCAGCTGCTGAGCTACTATGTCAGCCTGGCCCGCGGCCTGGATGTGGACAAGCCCCGCAACCTGGCCAAGTCCGTCACGGTGGAGTGAGGCGGTACCATTGCGGAGCTGCCTGTTTCTGCCCGTCTCCTGCTGATGGAAAAACGAACCGCCGTCCGATCTGCGTGACCGGACGGCGGTTTTGAATCGGGAAGGAATCAGATCATCAGGCCCAGCTCCCGCAGGCGCTCGCGGACCAGGCGCACGCCGCAGCCGAAGCGCTCTGCCAGCCGGGCCGAGGGCACGCCCTGCAGATAGGCCTGCCGGAGCGCCGCGTCCTCCTCGGCGGTCCAATTGCGGGAAGGCGCACTGACGGCGGGGGAGGGGGCTTCGGCGGCCGGCTGGGGCGCGGGCGGTACAGGCGGCGGAACGGATGGGACGGCAGACAGTGCGGGCCTGGGCGCTTTGGAAGCCCCGGTCGGCTGCTGCCGCGCGGCCCGGGTGGTTTTGGACGCTTTGGGGGCTCCGGCCTGCGGGGCGGGGCTGGCGGCTGCCTGCTTCCACTGGGCGATGGCGGCCAGGAAGCGCTGCCCATAGCGTGCGGCCTTCACCTCACCCACGCCGCGTACCCGCAGCAGGGCCTCCGGGCTGTCGGGCTTCTTCTGCGCCATGTCGTGCAGGGTCTTGTCGTCGAAGATGATGTAGGGCGGCACGTGCAGCTCCCTGGAGATGCGCATCCGGCAGGCGCGCAGCTCGTCGAAAAGCTCCTGCGTGCGCTGCTGCGCGCGGATCTGCTGCCGCCAGCCCTCCTGCATGCTCTGCGGAGCGGGCAGCGGCTCGGCGGCGGGCGCACCCTTCTTTTTCGCGGGCGCGGTCTTGACGCCGGCATAGCCATAGCGGGCGGCGGTGCAGTTGCCGCAGCTGCCGCAGTTGTCCGCGGCCTTCTGCCCGAAATAGCGCAGGATCCCGCCCCGCAGGCAGCCGTCCGACTCGCACCAGGCGGCCATGTCCTGCAGGCGGCGCAGGTCCTCCTGCTGCTTGCGGCGCTGCTCCTCGGGGCTGAGCTCCGGGTTCGGCTCGGCGTGGCTGATGAGGAACTTGCCGGTGATGATGTCCTGGCGGCTGTACAGCAGGATGCACTCGGCGTCCCCGCCGTCGCGGCCCGCGCGGCCGGCCTCCTGATAGTAGGCCTCCATGGATTTGGGCATGTTGTAGTGGATCACGAAGCCCACGTTGCTCTTGTCGATGCCCATGCCGAAGGCGTTGGTGGCCACCATGACCTGCACGCGGTCATAGCTGAAGTCCTCCTGCGCCTGCTTCCGCTCCGCCTCCTCCAGCCCCGCGTGATAGCGGGCCGCCGCGAAGCCCGCCCGCTGCAGCTTTGCCGCGACGAGCTCCACATTCTTGCGCGTGGCGCAGTAGACGATGCCGCAGCGCCCCTGCTGGCGGCGCAGGATCTCCAGGAGCGCAGGATCGCGTTTGGCGGGGCGCACCACCTCGAAATACAGATTGGG
>CAMNHF010000198.1 GCA_946538975.1 uncultured Clostridia bacterium
CGTCGTACCAGTTGGGCATCCGGGCCTCGGTCATCCCCTTCTGCAGCTGCCAGAGATTCGCGTTGAGCACCTCGCCCATCACGCGGTATTCCTCCATCCGCGCGGCGGAGGCCAGCTCCTCCTCCTGCAGGGCGAGCTTCTTCTCGCAGCGGGCGATCTCGTTCTTCAGCAAGCGCACCATGGCGGCGCTCTTCTGATGAATCCGGTCCTGCCGGTCCCGCGCCCCGAAGAAGGCCTCCATCGCCCCGCTGAGGCTGGCGCAGGGCTTCTCCCGGTCCACGGCCAGATGCAGATAGGCAAAGGGCAGCACGTCCAGCGCGTCGCCGTTCTCGTCCACCAGCAGGCGCGGATCCGCCTTTTCCGGCAGATGCCGCAGGAAGTGCGCCAGCCGCCCGGCCAGGTTCTCCGCCTCGGCCTCGCTCTGCGCGCGGTCGCAGCCGGCGGTCAGCACCCGGAAGCTGAGCTCCCGCGCCGAGAGCATCGACAGGCCGGACACGCTGGCCATCAGCGCCTTCGCCAGCGGGATGTCGCCCTGGTCGCGGAGCTTCTGCAGGAGCGCCTCCGCCGTAGCCTCCTCCGGCGCCAGCTTGTCCTGGGCCGGCGGAGCCTCGTAGGGCAGGCCCGGAAGGATCTGGCGCACCCGGCTCATGTCCGCGCTGACATGGCGGGCCGCCTCCAGAATGCGCCCCGTCCCGTCCAGCAGCATCAGGTTGGAATAGCGGCCCATCACCTCCAGCACCAGGCGGCGCAGCTCATGGTCGCCCAGCTCGGTGATCACGTCAAAGTCCACATAGACCACGCGGTCGCCGCCCACCTGCCGGATGCCCTGCACCCGCGCGCCATTGAGTTGTTTGCGCAGCGTCATGCAGAAAACCGGCGGCTCCAGCGGGTTCGCAAACTTCTCGCCCGTCAGATGGCAGCGCGCGTTGCTCGGCGAGGCGCACAGCAGCAGGCGCAGGTTCTCGCTGCCGGCGCGGATCAGCAGAATCACCGTGTCCCGCTCCGGCTGGGTGATCTTGTCCACGCGGCCGCCGGCGATGCGCGCGTCCACCTCCCGCACCGCAAAGCCCAGCGTCATTCCGTCCATCGGCATCGTGCATGCCCCCTGTCTCCGTCATTCACCCCATCATATCACAATCGGCGCGGTTTGAAAAGCACCCGCCCGCACAACTGCGCTTATCCGCCGAACATCAGCCCGGGCATGGGCACCAGCTCGCAGCGGTCCTGCGCCATCTTCGCGTCCGCCATCAGGGAGGCCGGGCGGACGGCGCCGGGGCCGAAGCGGCGGCGCACCTCGTCCACGGCGTCGTCCAGCCGGCGGCGCTTCTCGTGCCGCGCCGCGTCGGAAAACAGATCAAGCTGCAGCGGCGCCTCGTCCGAGAGCAGATTCACCGCGCGGATCGTCAGCGCCCGCACCGGCTGCCGCCAGTCGTAGCGGCGGCGGAACAGCTCGAAGCCGGCCAGCGACAGCTCCAGCGGGCTGCGCGTGGGATAGCCCAGCGGCTGCTGCCACTGCACAAAGCTGAGATCGCTGCGCCGCACCGCCACCTGCACGCCGCGCCCCAGGAAGCCGTGGGCCCGCAGCCGGTGCCCCACATCCTGGCTCAGGGCGTAGAGCACCAGCCAGACCTCATCCTCCCGGTGCAGGTCCTGCACGCAGGTGACGCCGTGGCCCACGCTCTGCACCGGCACCTCCCAGCCGGCGGGCTGCACCTGCGTCCCGTCGGTGCCGTTGGCGTAGTGCCACAGCTTCACGCCGTTGATGCCCAGCAGCTGCCGCAGCAGGGCCGGATCCGCCCGCGCCAGCTGGCCGATCGTCAGGATGCTCAGGCCGCGCAGCTTCCGCGTGGTCGCCGATCCCGCGTAGAGCAGCTCCGACACCGGCAGCGGCCACACCAGCTCTCGATAGTTCTCCTCGGAGATCACCGTCACCGCATCCGGCTTCTTCATGTCCGAGCCCAGCTTGGCGAACACCTTGCTGAAGGACACGCCCACCGACACGGTCAGCCCCGTCTCCTCCCGGACGGCCCGGCGAATCTCCTCTGCCACCTCCCGGCCGGTGGTCTCCACGCCGCCCCCGCGCGGGATGGCCAGCCAGTTCTCGTCCATGCCGTAGGGCTCGATGTCGTCGGCATAGCGGGCATAGACCGCCCGCACGCTGCGCGAGCAGGCCAGGTATTTCTCGTAGTGCGGCGGCACGCAGATCAGATCCGGGCAGACCTGCAGCGCCTGCCAGTTCGCCATGCCGGTCTTCACGCCGCAGCGCTTCGCCGGATAGGAGGCCGTCAGCACGATCCCATGGCGATCCTCCGTCGACCCGCAGACCGCCACCCGCCGCCCGCGCAGCTCCGGGTGATCCCGCATCTCCACCGAGGCATAGAAGCAGTTCAGATCGCTGTGCAGCACAATGCGCTCCATCTTCGCCCCTCCCCATCTGTTCGCATTCAACGCGAACGCCAAGGCTATCATAGACCATTTGTTCGCGTTTTGCAAGTGCATGTTCGCATTAATGTTCTCTTTTTTCGGCATGCGGGGCGGGCTCCGCTTCGGAAGCTGCTTTCGCCCTTCCTTGACAGTCTCCGGCGGGAAAGGTATAATACAAGAAAAAACGGAAGGAGGCGTACCATGTCGCCAGGCCGTTATCTTGTGGGCCAGCTGCCGTGGTACAGCGTGCTGATCGTCACCGGCATGGTCATTGCCATCCTCCTGGCCATGCGGGAAGAAAAACGGCTGCAGCTGCCGAAGGACACGGTGCTCGACCTGGTGCTGTGGCTGCTGCCGCTGGGCATCATCGGCGCGCGCCTGTATTATGTCGCCTTTGCCTGGGACGCCTTCCGGGACAGCCCGCTGCGCATTTTCGCGATCTGGGAGGGCGGGCTGGCCATCTACGGCGGGCTGATCGGCGGCTTCCTCGCGGTGGCCC
>CAMNHF010000199.1 GCA_946538975.1 uncultured Clostridia bacterium
CGTCACCAGCACGGCGACCAGCAGCACCGCCACGATCACCCGGGAGCCGATCAGCAAGGCCAGCGGGAAGCCGGTGAACATGGCCACCCAGGTCGGCCAGGCCACCGGGCGGTGTCCCGCCTGCGTCAGCGCATAGTATTCCTCGTGCAGCGCAAAGCACAGGCACAGTATGCCCGCCAGCGCCAGCACCCAGCCGCCAAACCAGAGCACCACCACCGTGATGGCGGTCAAGATGCTTCCGGTCACGATTCTCTTTGTCATTCTCCCTGTCCCTTCCGCCTTGATTCAGGCCTTCCGCCCGCCGAAGCGGCGGTCGCGGCCCGCAAAAACCTGCAGCGCCCTGTCATATTCGTGCACGGTGAAATCCGGCCACAGCGTCTTCGGGAACACGAATTCCGCGTAGGCGCACTGATAAAGCAGGAAGTTGCTCAGCCGCATCTCCCCGCTGGTGCGGATCAGCAGATCCACGTCGCTCTGGCCGTGGGTATAGAGCTTGTCCGCCAGCATCCGCTCATTGATCTGCTCCGGCGCGATCCGACCGCGCAGGGCGTCGTCGCACAGCAGCTGCGCCGCCCGCACCAGCTCCGCCCGGCCGCCGTAGTTGATCGCGATGTTGAGGCGCAGTCCGGTGTTCCGGGCGGTGCGCCGCTCCGCGCTCAGCAGGGTTTCCCGCTGCTGGTCCGGCAGGGCGTCCTTCTCGCCCAGGATCAGGATGCGGACGTTTTTCGCGTCCAGCTCGTCGATCTCGGAGGCGAAGAAGTCGAGGATCAGCTGCATCAGCGCCGCCACTTCCTCCCGCGGCCGGTTCCAGTTCTCCGTGGAGAAGGCGTACAGCGACAGGGAGCGGATGCCCAGGTCATCGGTGTGGCGGATGATCTCGCGCAGGGTTTCGGTGCCCTGCCGGTGCCCGAGGGCGATCCGCAGCCGGTGGCGCTTGGCCCAGCGGCCGTTGCCGTCCATGATGATGGCCACGTGCTCCGGCAGCCGGGTGAAGTCCGCGGCGCTCTTCGGCCGGAGAAAGGGCAGCAGCCGCTGCAGGGCCGCCGCCGCCCGCCGGGACAGGGGATTGTATTCAGTCTTGTTCGTCATGCTGCTTTGCACCGCACGCAACACGGAAAAACGCCGCGGTCAGCCGGCCCGGCGCCGCGCGCACCACCCGGCATTCCCCTTCGGCCGCGTCCCGGCGGGGGTCGCGCGTGATGGCGACCTCCGCCGCGGGCAGACCGGCCTCGCGGATCCTCCGCTGCGCCTCGTCAAGGGGGAGCCCCAGCAGGCCCTCCCAGTCCAGCTGCGCCACGGGCTCAGACCTCCATGATTTCCTTCTTCTTGGCCTCGCAGACCTCGTCCACCTCGCGGATGGCCGCGTCGGTCTGCTTCTGCATGTCTTCGCTGGCCTTGCGCTCATCGTCCTCGGTGATCTCGCTGGCCTTGCGCAGCTTCTTGAACTGCTCGATGGCGTCGCGGCGGATGGCGCGCACGGCCACCTTCGCGTCCTCGGCGCCCTTGCTGGCCTGCTTGGCCAGCTCCTTGCGGCGCTCCTCGGTCGGGGCTGGGAACACCAGGCGGATCACCTTGCCGTCGTCGACCGGGTTGATGCCCAGGTCGCTCTTCTGCAGGGCCTTCACGATCGGCTTGAGCAGGCTGGCGTCCCAGGGGCTGATGATCAGCATCCGGGGCTCCGGCGAGGATACGCCGCCCACCTGCGGGATCGGCGTGGGCGTGCCATAGTAATCCACGGTGATGCGGTCCAGAATCTGCGGATTCGCCCGGCCTGCGCGCAGGCTCACCATCTCGCGGCGGTACACGTCCACCGATTTGCTCATGCGATCCTTCGCGCTCTCCATGATTTCCTTTACAGTCGCCATTGCAATGCCTCCTTTTCACCGGCTCGGCCGGCTTTGTCTGCTGGCTCTCATTGTACCCGGTTTTTTTGCATTTGGCAAGTGCTTATTCCGCCGGCGCGGCCTGCCCTTGCGATCCTTCCGCCGCATCCCCTTGACATCGTATCCGTTATGTGGTAATCTAAAAATGAAATTTAGATAACGGAAAGCGAGGATTGCGATATGGAAAACACGATTTATCTCTGGGGCGATTCCATCGGCAAGGGTGTGATCTATGATGCCGAGCGGCAGCGCTACTGTCTGGCGCCGGGGCGCTGCACGGCGATCCTGCGGGCGGACGGGCTGGGGATCGAGTGCCATGCGCGGATGGGGGCGACGATCCGCGACGGCTATGCCGATTTCTGCGCGGCGCAGACGCGGCCCGGCGGTCTGGTGGTGATCGAGTACGGCGGCAACGACTGCGACCTGGACTGGGACGCGATGGCCGCCCATCCCGCCTGCCGCCCCGAGGCCCGCACGCCGCTGCGGGAGTTCGCGGAGCTGACGAGGCTGTTCATCCTGGAGGCGCGCCGGCGGCAGCTGCGTCCGGTGCTGGCGGTGCCGCCGCCGCTGCTGGCGGAGCGCTATTTTGACTGGGTGACCCGCTGCCGCGACCGGGCGGCGGTGCTGCGCGGCCTGGGTGATGTGCAGCACATCTACCGCTGGCAGGAGCGCTACGCCCGCGCCACCGCCGAGCTGGCCCGGGAGCTGGGCTGCCCGCTGCTGGACCTGCGCGCGCCCTTCCTCGACGCGGACGACTTCCCGGCCCTGATGTGCGCGGACGGCATCCATCCCAACGAGGCCGGCCAGGAGCTGATGGCCCGCGCCAGCCTCGCCCGCCTGCGCCGCCCCGCGGGGTGAATTCACGCGGATTCCGGGGAAGGTGAGGCTTTTTCCGGGGGAAGGAAACCCTTTTCGTGGCCGAAAAGGGCTTTCCTTCCCCCGGACCCCTATTCTTCCGAAAAGGCCGCTTTGGGGCGGCGGCAAGTTGTAAAATGAAATGACGCAAGAAGAATGACTCATCGAGTCAAATCTG
>CAMNHF010000200.1 GCA_946538975.1 uncultured Clostridia bacterium
TGCCCCCGAAATGAGGCCTTTGGGAAAGGATAGGGGCCTGGGGGAAGGGAAAGCCCTTTCCGTCCGGAAAAGGTTTCCCTTCCCCCAGACGCTGAGTAGTAACATAATTCCCCCCATAATTCTCTGATCCGCGAAAAAAACAATTGACAAACACCGCGCTTGACCGTATAATATCAAGCGGTCACATTTCAGGGATGTGGGGGGAAACCATGGAGCTGGATTTGCGTCTGGCGCTCCGGACGCCGGGGGTCGAGTACCCGTTCACCGCGACGCAGGCCATTGCGCCGCAGCGCATCGCAGGCGACACCGTCTGCTTTGACGACGCGCAGGTGGAGGGGCAGCTGATGGCCCTGGAGGACGGAAATGTCAGAGTGACCGGCCGCCTGGCGACCACCGCCCATACCCGATGTGCCAACTGTCTGTCTCCGGCAACGCAGCCGGTGACCGCGAGTTTCGACGAGCTGTTCCTCCGCGACGGCGATCCGATGGACGACGAGAACTTCGCCTATTCGGGCAGCCGGCTGAACCTGGAGCGGCTGGCGCTGACCTTCGCGGTGCTCGAGCTGCCGATGCGCATCCTCTGCAAGCCGGGCTGCAAGGGCCGGCCGGACCGGAGCGCACCGCTGGCGGCGGAAGAATCGGACAGGCGTTCATGCCACGGGGAACTGCCCACGCAGCGTCCTTTTGCGGCATTACAGCAGCTGCTGGCGCAAGCCGGCGGGGACGCTGGGGAAACAGACTCCGCGCAGTCCGGGGAAGCGGACCGCCGGGACGAGGAGGTGTAAACATGGCAGTACCGAAGGGAAAAGTATCCAAAGCACGCAGAAACAGCCGTCGGGCCAACTGGAAGCTGAATCCGCCGACCCTGGTGGAGTGCCCGCAGTGCCACCAGATGAAGCTGGATCACCGTGTCTGCAAGAATTGCGGCTACTACAACGGCCGTCAGGTTCTGAACATGGACAAGGCGAAGAAGGAAGCGTAAGCTGCTTTCCCGCCCCATAACCACAGGCTCCTGGACGAAAGAGGAGTACCTCCGCACCGCGCTGAAAGAGAGAGACGCCCATCGGCTGAAAGGCGTCCCGCGCAAGGACGGGGGGAAGGTCGCTTTCCAGAGCGCCGCGTGAACGCTTCGGCCTCAGCGCGGACCGGCAGCACCCGTTATCGTGCAGGAGGCAGGCCTTTGCGCGCGCAGGGCCTGTGAAGCAAGGTGGTACCACGGAGCATTCCGTCCTTCGGGCGGAGGCTCCGTTTTGTGTTTCCGGGGAGGTGATCGGATGGACTACTGGCAGGGTGTGGCGCAGCGGTTCCTGCAGCCTGGCACGGCCCTGATCGTACTGGGGGCGCTGCTGTGCTACGGCAGCGGCTGGGTGACGCAGCTGCTTCACCGGGAGAAGGGCAGCGGCTTCCAGATGGCGGTGAAGATCGCGGGCGCGGTCATCGCCGCCGCGGGGGCGGTGCTCATCTTCACCAACCCGAATATCAGCTGAGCGAATGGGGGAGCAAGGAATGTCTGAGATGAAAAAGGGGCCGGAGATGGACAAGGTGTTCAATCCCCAGGCCATTGAGACGGAAATCTATCGGCGCTGGGAGGAAGCCGGCGCGTTCACGGCGCACCGCGTGCCGGGGAAGAAGCCCTTCACGATCATGATGCCGCCGCCCAACATCACCGGGCAATTGCACATGGGCCACGCGATGGACAACACCCTGCAGGACGCGGCCGTGCGCTACCACCGCATGAAGGGCGACCCGACCCTGTGGCTGCCCGGCACGGATCACGCGGCCATCGCCACCGAGGTCAAGATCGTGGACGCCATGCGCAAGGAGGGACTGACCAAGGAGGGAATCGGCCGCGAAGCCTTCCTGGAGCGGGCCTGGGCGTGGAAGAAGGAGTACGGCGGCCGCATCACCCGCCAGCTGCGGGCCATGGGCGTCAGCTGCGACTGGAGCCGCGAGCGCTTCACGATGGACGAGGGCTGCTCCCGGGCCGTGCGCGAGGTCTTCTGCCGCCTGTACGACAAGGGCCTCATCTACCGCGGCAGCCGCATGGTGAACTGGTGCCCCTGCTGCTGCACCTCCCTGTCCGACGCCGAGGTGGAGTACAAGGCGATGGACGGCCATTTCTGGCACATCCTCTACCCGGTGAAGGAGACCGGCGAGCTGCTGGAGCTGGCGACCACCCGCCCCGAGACCATGCTGGGCGACACCGCCGTGGCCATCAATGAGGCGGACGAGCGCTACGCCCACCTGCACGGCTGCCATGTGATGCTGCCTCTCACGGACCGCGAAATCCCGATCATCTGCGACGAGCACGCCGACATGACCAAGGGCACCGGCGTGGTGAAGATCACGCCCGCCCACGATCCCAATGACTACGAGGTGGGCCAGCGGCACGACCTGCCCGCCATCCGCGTCTTCACCGACGACGGGCACATGACCGGCGCGGCGGACAAGGCGGAGAACGATGAGCTGTTCGCCTCCGGCAAGGCCGCCGTGGGCGAGGCCCGCGTGCTGGACTGCGGCAAGTATGCCGGGCTGCCGGTGCTGGAGGCCCGCAAGCTGATCGTGGCTGACCTGGAGGCCCTGGGCCTCTTGCGCAGCGTGGAGCCCCTGCAGCACGAGGTGGGCACCTGCTACCGCTGCCACACGGTGGTGGAGCCGATGATCTCCCGGCAGTGGTTCGTGCGCATGGCGCCCCTGGCCGAGCCTGCCATCGCCTGCGTGAAGGACGGCCGGACCCGCTTCGTGCCCGACCGCTTCGCCCGCACCTACCTCAACTGGATGGAGAACATCCGCGACTGGTGCATCTCCCGCCAGCTGTGGTGGGGGCACCGCATTCCCGCCTGGTACTGCGACGACTGCGGCGCCACCATCGTG
>CAMNHF010000201.1 GCA_946538975.1 uncultured Clostridia bacterium
GATGGGGGTCTGGGGGAAGGAGAACCGCTTTCTCTCAGAGAAAGGGGTTCTCCTTCCCCCAGGCGCTGCCCCTGCAAAATCCCTTTGACAAAGGCTTCCATTTGCTGTAGGATATGCCGGGCTGCGAGGGCGGCGGATGAAGTGCAGGAGGGAACGCAGATGGAGAAATGGCGCAGCGGCGAGGGACGCCGGCGGATCCTGATGACGCTGTTCGGCGTGCTGGTGTGCGCCTTTTCGGTGGGGCTGTTCAGCCATTCGGGGATGGGCGTGGATCCCTTCCAGGTGCTGGCGCAGAGCCTCGGGCGGCACGCGGAGGCGGGGCTGGGCCTGGATTACGGCACCTTCTACATGCTCCTCAACCTGGCGATGCTGGTGGGGATCTTCGTGTGGAACCGCGGCAAGATCGGCCTGGGCACGGTGATGAACATCTTCCTGGTGGGCTACATCGCCGCCTTCAGCGAGCAGCTGATGCAGCGGCTCTTTCCCGATCCCGCCCTGCCGGTGCGCATCGGCCTGCTGGCGGTGGGCGTGGTGGTGATGTGCTTCGGCTCGGCCTTCTACTTCACCGGCGATCTGGGCGTGTCGACCTATGACGCCGTCGCCCTGACCCTGGCCGAGCGCACGGAGCAGAAGTATTTCAAGTACATCCGCATCGCCACAGACCTGCTGTGCGTGGGCACCGGCTGGCTGCTGGGCGGTGCGGACAAGATCGGCGCGGGCACGATCATCACGGCGCTGTTCATGGGCCCGCTGATCTCCTTCTTCCGCCGCACCGCCGCCGAGCCCTTCCGCCGCGGGAAGCAGCAGCACGGGGGATACTGAACTGTGCGGTTTCCGGGGGAAGGAAACCCTTTTCCAGGTGGAAAAGGGCTTCCCTTCCCCCGGACCCCTATCCTTCCGAAAAGGCCGTTTCCTGGGGGATTTTTCCGATGCATGCGCAGCCGGGGCGCATCCGGCCGCGTGGGCTGAGTCGGAACGCCGTCGGGGTTCTTCCATACACAAAACGAGGAGGCATTGCCCCCTCGTTTTATTCGTTACTGCTCAGCCCGCAAGACAATATGCGCATGAGCGTGTCCGGTTGCTCATGCATCGTGAAAGAAAACCTCCCGCCCCAAGGAAAAGCATTTGGGGAAAGATGGGGGCATGGGGGAAGGAAAGTCCTTTTCGGCTTCGAAAAGGGTTTCCTTCCCCCATACGCTGAGCTGCAACTTTTACTCCGCCGTCTGCGGCCGCGACGGGATGAAAACCGTGAAGCAGGTGCCCTCGCCCAGCTTGGAGCGGACGTGGATGCGCCCGCCATGGGCCTTCACGATGATCGCGGCGATGGACAGCCCCAGGCCGTGGCCGCCGGTCTCCGGGTGGCGGGCCTCGTCGGCGCGGAAGAAGCGGTCGAAGATGCGCGGCAGATCCTCCGCCGAGATGCCGATGCCGTGATCCTGCACGGTCAGCTGCGCGCCGCCCTCCGCCGGCTCCACGCCCAGCTCGATCGGGCTGCCCGCGTCGGAATACTTCAGCGCGTTGTCCAGCAGGATCCGCACGACCTCCTTCATCTGCGTCCGGTCGGCCTCCACCGGGGTCTCCCGCAGCGGCGAGAGGGTCAGCGGCCGGTCCGGCGTCACCAGGCGCTGCTCCTCCTGCACCTCGCGCAAGAGCCCTGCCAGGTCAAAGCGGCTCAGCTCCAGCATGATCGGCTTGTTGTCGTGCCGCGCCAGGAAGAGCATGTTCTGCACGAGGCGGTTCATGTTCTCGCTCTCCTGGAAGATGGTCTGCAGGCCCTCGTCCAGCCGCTGCGGGTCATTCTTGCCCCAGCGCAGCAGCATCGACGCGAAGCCGCGGATGACGCTGATGGGCGTGCGCAGCTCGTGGGAGACGTCGCTGACGAACTGCTTCTCGCTGTTGTAGCTGACCTCGATGCGGTCCAGCATGCCGTTGATGGCGCCGGCCAGATCCTTCAGCTCGTTCTTCATCGCGGCCTCGTCGATGCGCTCCGCCAGGTTCGTGACGGCCAGCGTCGAGGTCAGCTCGGTGATCTGGCGGATCGGATAGAGCACGCGGCGGTCGAGGCGGTGACGGCGGCGCACGAAGAACAGCATGCGCAGGCCGTCCGCGGCGATCACCGCCAGCAGATACAGCCCCAGCTGCCTCAGCGGCGCGGAGATGTCCACCACGGTGCGCACCCAGGCGCCGCCCGCCTCGCGGGTGAGGGCCAGGCCGCCGCCCCAGATCTCATGGAAGAAGCTCCCCAGCCGCGCCCACAGTCCGGGCGCCCCGTCCAGCATCTCCACGCGCACCCCGGCAGCGCCCCCGCCGGCCGCGGCCTCCTGAGAGATGCGCAGCCATTCCGGCAGATGCAGCGCCAGAAACACAATCAGCACCGTCAGCGCCGGCAGCCACAGCGACCGCAGCAGCTCGCCGCAGTAGTGCGCCGCAATGTGAAAGCTCAGGGATTGGCGCATGCGTTCCCCGGGCCGCAGCGTCCTGTCACTCATAGCAGAAAAGGTATCCGACGGAGCGGATCGTGTTGATGGTGTGGATGTTGAAGCGCTGATCCAGCTTGGTGCGCAGGTAGCGGATGTACACGTCCACCACGTTCGTGTCGCCGGAATAGTCGTAGCCCCACACGTCCCGCAGCAGCTCCTCCCGGGTGACCGCCTCGCCCTTGTGCTGCATCAGGTAGCGCAGCAGCTCGAACTCGGTGTTCGTCAGCCGGACGTCCTCGCCGCCGAAGGTGACCGTGTGGTTGACCGGGTTCAGGGTCAGCTGGCCGATCGTGAGGATCTCCGGCTTCTTCGGCTCCGGCTCGGCGGGATGGCGGCGCAGGTTGGTCCGGATGCGGGCCAGCAGCTCCTCGATGGCGTAG
>CAMNHF010000202.1 GCA_946538975.1 uncultured Clostridia bacterium
GCCTGCTGTACCGGGAGCTCTTTGAGCGGTATTACCCCGGCCAGGCGCGGATGATCGCGGACTTCTGGATGCCCAACAAGACCTGGCCCGGCTGCGACGTGGACGATCCCTCGGCGCGGGTGCTATCAAACTATGGGGACAGCGGAAAATAGAGGGGAAATGATATGCAAAGAATCATCATCTTGGATTTCGGCGGCCAGTATACCCAGCTCATCGCGCGGCGGGTGCGGGAATGCCGTGTCTATTCGGAGGTCGTGCCGTGGAGCATATCCGCGGATGAAATCAGAACCCGGCAGCCCTCGGGCATCATCCTCTCCGGCGGTCCGGCCAGCGTGACCGACCCGGACGCGCCCCATTGCGACCCCGCCGTTTACGATCTGGGTGTGCCGGTATTGGGCATCTGCTACGGCATGCAGTTGACGGCCCAGACATTGGGCGGTCAGGTGGAACGGGCGGTGGAGCGGGAATACGGGCGCGTGACGGTACGCATGAAGGAACAGGCGGGACTGCTGAAAGGTCTGTCCCCGGGATCTGCCTGCTGGATGAGCCACACCTGGCAGGTCAGCGCGTGCCCACCAGGGTTCCACATCATCGCGGACACGGACAACTGCCCCATCGCCGCCATGGCGAACGACGCAAAGCGCATCTACGGTGTGCAGTTCCACCCCGAGGTGACCCACACCGACGAGGGGAAGCGAATCATCGAAAACTTCGTGCGGGTTATCTGCGGCTGTAAGGGCGACTGGACTATGGACGCCTATGCCGAAACGGCGGTGAAGCAGATACGGGAGATTGTCGGCGACACCGAAACGGTGCTGCTGGCGCTGTCCGGCGGCGTAGATTCCTCCGTGGCAGCGGCGCTGATCCACCGCGCTATCGGCAGCCGGCTGACCTGTGTGTTCGTCGATCATGGCCTACTGCGCAAGGGCGAGAGCGAGCAGGTATGCCGGGTGTTCAATGAGCTTTTTCCGGTGCGCTTCGTCCGCGCAGACGCCGCTGAAAGGTTCTTCGCCGATCTCAAGGGCGTCACCGAACCCGAGCAGAAGCGCAAGATCATCGGGCGGGATTTCATCGAGGTGTTCAAGGATGCGGCGAAGGACCTGGGCAAATTGGACTACTTCGCGCAGGGCACGATCTACCCGGATGTGATCGAGAGCGGCCAAGGCACCAGTGCCGCGGTCATAAAGAGCCACCACAACGTGGGCGGCCTGCCGAAGGAGCTGGGCTTCACGGAGCTGATCGAGCCACTGAGGATGCTGTTCAAGGACGAGGTGCGCGCCCTCGGCGAAGCCCTGGGCCTTCCCCACGATCTGGTCTGGCGGCAGCCTTTCCCCGGACCCGGCATCGCCATCCGCATCATCGGCGAAGTGACGACGGAAAAGGCGCAGATCGTCCGTGAGAGCGATGCCATCTTCCGGGAGGAGATCGCCAAAGCAGGCCTCGCCGGACAGGTCAACCAGTACTTCACGGTGCTGACCGGCGTACACTCCGTGGGCGTGATGGGAGACGAGCGCACCTACGACTACACCATCGCTCTGCGCGCCGTCACCACCGACGACTTTATGACCGCCGACTGGGCCAGGCTGCCCTATGACCTCATCGCCCGCGTCTCCGAACGCATCGTCAACGAGGTACCCCACGCCAGCCGCGTGGTATTGGATGTTACTTCGAAACCGCCCGCCAGCATCGAATGGGAGTAGGCTTAACAATCTGTTTTCTTGACAATTCGGCGCAACCGGCATAAAATACACACAATTCCAACGAAGCGCAAGGGTGCGCAGTGAGATTCGTCTCACCGCCGCCCTTGCGCTTTTGTTTTGGAATCCACCAGAAAGGAGCTGTTTACGATGACATTTTCCGCTGTCAACACGATCTGGGTGCTGCTGGGCGCGGCGCTGGTGTTCTTCATGCAGGCGGGCTTCGCTATGTGCGAAGCGGGCTTCACGAGGGCAAAGAACACCGGCAATATTCTCATGAAGAACCTGATGGACTTCTGCATTGGCACGCCGCTTTACTGGCTGATCGGTTTCGGCATCATGTTCGGCGCGGGCACGGCGGCCTTCGGCTGGATTGACCCCTTCATCCTGAAGGACTACAGCCACATCCTGCCCGCAGGTGTGCCGCTGTGGGCCTACGCCATCTTCCAGACGGTGTTCTGCGCCACCAGCGCCACCATCGTCTCCGGCGCGATGGCCGAGCGCACGAAGTTCTCCGCCTATTGCGTCTACTCGGCGGCGATCTCGCTGTTCATCTATCCCGTGTCCGGCCACTGGATCTGGGGCGGCGGCTGGCTCAGCGACCTGGGCTTCCACGACTTCGCCGGTTCCACCTGCGTGCACATGGTGGGCGGCGTGTGCGCTCTGATCGGCGCGAAGATGCTGGGGCCCCGCATCGGCAAGTACGGCGCGGACGGCAAACCCCGCGCTATCCTCGGCCATAACCTGTCCATCGCGGCGCTGGGCGTGTTCATCCTCTGGTTCTGCTGGTTCGGCTTCAACGGCGCGAGCACCGTGGGCATGGACAGTGACGAACTGATCGTCTCCGCCGGCCTGGTGTTCTTCAACACCAACCTGGCTGCAGCCGTGGCCACGTTGACGACCATGATCTTCACCTGGCTGCGCTACGGCAAACCGGACGTATCTATGACCTTCAATGCTTCGCTGGCGGGTCTCGTGGGCATTACGGCGGGCTGCGATGCGGTCAACCCCTTCGGCGCGGCGATCATCGGCCTGTGCTGTGGCTTCGCGGTGGTGCTGTCGGTGGAGTCCTTTGACAAGGTCGTAAAGATCGACGATCCCGTCGGCGCGATCTCCGTTCACGGCGTATGCGGCGCGCTGGGCACGATCCTCA
>CAMNHF010000203.1 GCA_946538975.1 uncultured Clostridia bacterium
GACTATGCCGACGGGCATTGGGAGATCCTGCCCACCTGGCGGGACGGCCAACCCATGGCGGCGGCAGGCTCCTGCTGCAACAAGATCTTTCGCCGCAGCACCGTAGGGGAGATCCGCTATCCGGAGGGCCTCTGGTACGAGGACTTTGAGTTTTCCACCAGGCTTCTGATGCGCTCGAAGAAGACCGTCCACCTGCCCGACGCGCTCTATCGCTACCGGGTGGGTCAGCCCTCCACCATGCATAACCAGAACACCCGGAAGAATCTGGACATCCTGGAGATCATGGAGAATCTGCGGGAGAGCCTGGACGGGCCGCAGAACCGGGAGGATTTCGAATTCCTGCTCCTGAACCACGTGCTGCTGGACGCCATCAACCGGGTCGCCGCCCAGAGCGGGGAGGACGTGAAGGAGTGCGTATGGCTGCTGCGGCAGTATGTGAAGGAGCAGATCCCCTCCCTCTCCGCCTGCCGGAGCTTCCGGGCCGAGACGCGTAACCGGCGCATCATCATGCGCCTCAATTATATGGGACTGGAAAAGCTGTCACAAACCATATTGAAGCTGAAGCACCGGGGGCGTTAAGCCTCCGGTGCTTTTGCATATTTATTCATAAATTGCTTGACAAACGGGTAAAATCTCCCTATAATGCCGCTATCCAAAGAGGTGATTTCTATGCTCACAGACAATATCACACGCCGCAGCGACGGGACGCTCTGCTTCGCGGGGCAGTCCGTGCCGGAACTGGCCGGGCGCTATGGCACGCCCCTCTATCTGATGGATGAGGGCCGCATCCGCTCCAACTGCCGCATGTACCGGGAGGCCTTCCGGGCGCATTTCGGGGACAGGGCGCTGCCTCTCTATGCCAGCAAGGCGGCCTGCTTCAAGCAGATGTACCGCATCGTGGCCGAGGAGGGCCTGGGCGTGGACTGCGTCTCCGTGGGGGAGATCCACACGGCGCTGCAGGCCGGTTTCCCGGCGGAGAAGATCTATTACCACGGCGACGGTAAGACCGACGCGGATATCGCCTACGCGCTGGCGCAGGGCGTGGGCTGCTTTGTGGTGGATAACGGCAACGAGCTGATTACGCTGGAGGAGGAAGCGGCCGCGCGGGGACTGCGGCAGAAGGTCCTCCTGCGCATCACCCCGGGCATCGATCCCCATACCTATCAGGCCGTGAACACCGGGGCGGTGGACGTGAAGTTCGGCGTCCCTGTGGAGACCGGCCAGGCGATGGAGTTCGTGCGGGCCGCGCTGAGCATGGAGCATGTGGAGGTGGCGGGCCTGCACTGCCACGTGGGCTCCATGGTCTTCGGGGAGGACGTCTACCAGCGCACCATCGACATCATGCTTGCCTTTATGAAAGAGGTCAAGGACGAGCTGGGCCTGGAGTTCGGGGAGCTGAACCTGGGCGGCGGCTACGGCGTGCGCTATGAGGAGAGCGACCCCGCCATCGATATTCCTGCCCGCCTGGGCGAAGTGGCCGCGCATCTGAAAAAGCGGACGGCCGAATACGGGCTGCGCCTGCCGCGCTTCCTCATGGAGCCGGGGCGGAGCATCGTGGCGGACGCGGGCATGACCGTCTATACGGTCTGCAGCGTCAAGCGCATCCCCGGCTATAAGAGCTATGCCATCGTGGACGGCGGCATGGCGGACAATCCCCGCTACTGCCTGTACGGCTCCCGCTATACGGTGCTGCACGCCCAGCGCAGCGGCGGCCTGCGGGCGATCTTCGATCTGGCGGGCCGGGCCTGCGAGAGCGGCGATATCATCCAGCCGGCCATCAGCCTTCCAAACAACACGGCCCGGGGCGATCTGGTGGCGGTCTGCACCACCGGCGCCTACAACTACGCCATGGCCTCCCACTATAACCGCCTGCCCAAGCCGCCGGTGGTGATGCTCCGCGGCGGCGAGAGCTATGTGGCCGTGCGGCGTGAGACCATCGAGGACGTCTGCGCCATGGATGTATAACAAAAGAACGTCTGAGCAACAGGCTCAGGCGTTCTTTTTGTCGAGAAAGGCTTGTAAATCGGGCGGCAGGGGAGAGTGGAGATCCAGAAGCTCTCCGGTCACCGGCTGGCGCAGACGCAGAAAGGCGGAGTGGAGCGCCGGGCGCGGCAGCTCCGCCGGGCCGCCGTACAGCGCATCGCCAAAAAGCGGGTGCCCTATGGCGGCGAGATGCACACGGATCTGATGGCTGCGGCCTGTGTACAGGCGCAGGCGGAGGAGACTCCCGCCCGGGAAGGTCGCAAGCGTCTCGTAATCCGTCCGGGCGGCCTGCCCATCGGATCGCACGCAGCGGCGCAGGCGTTCCCCTTCGCAGGGACCGATGGGCAGCGCGATGCTGCCGCCGGCCGGCTCCGGCTGTCCCTCAGCGAGGGCGAGATACTCCCGGATGAAATCCTCCGTATGCAGGCTGCGGCGCAGCAGCTCGCTGACATAGCGGCTCTTGGCCACAACGATCAGCCCGGAGGTGCCCCGATCCAGGCGGTGGATCGGATGGAATGCCGCGCCGTCCCAGCGGGCGGCCAGGGCGTTGGCCAGCGTGGGCGCGCCCTGGCCCTCCGGACCGTGCACCAGCATGCCGGCGGGCTTGTCGATCACCGCCAGATCCTCATCCTCATAGACGATGGCGAGCGGGCAGGGGATGGGCGCGGCCGCGTTCCGCTCCGGGTCATCCACCCGCGCAGTCAGTACCTGTCCGGCGTGCACCGGGACATTGGTGTGCACGCGCTCGCCGTCCAGCCTGATCCCGTCCGGGCGCAGCTTCAGCGCGGCGATGTAGCCCTCGGCCATATGAAATTCACTTTTCAGCAGGCTTTTGACCGTCCGGCCGTCCTTCTCCGGCGGCACG
>CAMNHF010000204.1 GCA_946538975.1 uncultured Clostridia bacterium
GTGCTTGTTGGCGTAGGCCTCGGCGCGGCCCAGTATGATGCAGTTGACCACGATCAGCGGGATGTAGATGCCCAGCGCCTCGTACAGCGAGGGCAGGTAGGCCTCGATCAGCAGCTCCGTCACCGTGACCAGGGAGGCGACCACCACGATGTAGGCGGGCAGGCGCACCTCGTCGGGGATGGTCTTGCGCAGCAGGCTGATCACCAGGTTGGACAGGATCAGCACCGCCGTGGTGGACAGGCCCATGCCGATGCCGTTCATGGCCCGGGTGGACACCGCCAGGGTGGGGCACATGCCCAGCATCAGGATCAGGGTGGGATTTTCCTTTACGAGGCCGTTGTACAGCCGTTCAAGGTATTTTTTCACCTCATGCGCCTCCCTTCATGTTGTTTGCGTAGAAGTCCAGGGCCGCGTTCACGGCGTTGACCACCGCGCCGGAGGTGGTGGACGCGCCGGAGACCGAGTCGATCTGGTCGTCCTCGGTGGCGGTGCCGGCCTTGCCCAGTATGAACTTGGATACGGCCTTGCCCGCGAACTGGTCCATGAACTCGGGCTCGCCGCAGCGCATGCCCATGCCGGGGGTCTCGTTCAGCTCCGTGAAGGAGATGCCGTTGACCACGCCGTCGGGGTCCAGGCCCACGGCCATGGAGACGTCGCCGTCGAAGCCGTCGGAGGAGGTGGCGCGCACCACGTAGCCCGCCAGATTGCCGTCGGCGTCGAAGGCCTCATAGGCCTCGTTGATGGTGGAGCGCCCGTAGTCGGAGCCGTACACCTGGCCGTTCAGCGCGTCCAGCGCCTGCTGCACGCTCTCCGGAGTCTCGAAGGTCTCCGCTCCGGGCACCACCGTCTTGAAGGCGGCGGCGTTGGCCAGGGAGTGGGCGGCCTCGATGGTGTCCTTGGTCATGACGTAGACGCCGCTGAGCGCGATGCCCGCGATCAGCGTGATGGCCGTCAGCACCACCACGGGCCGCGGGATGTGCTGCGCCACGGTCCTGACCGTCACGCGCTCGTAGTGGCCCTTGCGCTTGAAGGCCTTGGGGCCGGGCACGACGTACATGTCGATCAGGGGGGTGAGCAGGTTGGCGGAGATCACGCAGTAGCTGAAGGAGTCCGCCGCGCCGCTGAACAGGCGGAAGATGCCGCCCAGCACGCCGATGGTGACGCCGTAGATCATCTGGCCGAACTTGCTGACCGGGGAGGTGGTGTAGTCGGTGGCCATGAAGAACGCCGCCATCACCACGCCGCCGCCGCAGATGTGGGCCAGCAGGAAGCTGGGATCGAAGCCCTGCCCGCCGAAGATGCCGATGAAAAGGGTGAAGCTGATGAGCACAGAGAAGCAGATCTCGCCGTGGATGATCTCCAGCGCCCACAGCGCCAGGCCGCCGATCATCAGCGCCAGCACCGAGGAGCCGATGACGCCGGGCGCGGTGCCCAGAAACATCGAGGAGATGTTCACGGCCTTGCCCTGCATCAGCTCCGCCACGGGGGTCGCGCCGGAGACGCCGTCCACCGCGTAGGAGGTCATGCTGGAGCCGAAGGAGATCAGCAGGAAGCACCGCGCCGCCAGGGCGGGGTTCAGGAAGTTCTTGCCCAGGCCGCCGAAGCAGCACTTCACCACCAGTATCGCGAACAGCGCGCCGATGACCGGCAGGTGCAGCGGGGCGCTGGGGGACAGGCACAGCGCCAGCATCAGGCCCGTGACCACCGCGGAGAAGTCCTTCCAGGTGTCGGGCTTGTGGCACAGCTTGTCAAACGCGAATTCCGCGGCCACCGAGGTGCCCACCGACAGCAGGATCACCAGCAGCGCGTGGACCCCGTGCACGCACACGCCCACGATGGCGGCGGGCAGCAGCGACAGGGTCACCAGCTTCATGATGAACGCCGTGGTCCATTTATCCCTGACGTGCGGGCCGGAGGACAGATTCAACGCCGTATTCATTTTTTACCTCCCGCTTCCGCGCGCTTGCGCTGTAATATCTCCACCTTCGCCTGCTTGAACTGCTGCATCAGCGGGCGCTTGGCGGGGCAGTAGTAGGTGCAGCTGCCGCACTGCATGCACTCCAGGCCGTAGAGCTTCTTTTCAAAGCGCTCGTAGTCCCCGGCGATGAAGGCGTCGGCCATCAGCTGGGGCATCAGTCCCAGGGGACAGACGGTGGTGCAGCGCCCGCAGTGGAGGCAGGCGGTCATCTGGGCCTCCGCCGCCTCCGCCTCGTCCTCCGCCAGCAGGGTCAGGCCGTTGTTCTGCTTCTGGATGGGCACGTCCAGCGACGGCATGGCGATGCCCATCATCGGGCCGCCGCACAGCGCCTTTTTCAGCGTGACGCCGTCCTTCAGGCCGCCCGCGTATTCCAGCAGCTCCGCAAAGGAGGCGCCGTCGGGCACGATGTAGTTGCCGGGGTTCTTCACCGCGTCGCCGGTGAGGGTGAACACATGGGTGAACAGCGGCTCGCGGTAGCACACCGCCCGCTGTATGGCGTAGATCGTGCCCACGTTCTCCACGATGCAGCCCACGTCCGCGGGCAGCATGGAGGCGGGATAGTCGATGCCGGCGATGACCTTGATGAGGCTCTTCTCACCGCCCTGGGGGTACTTGGCCTTCAGGGCGCGCACGCTGAACCGCTGCCTGCCCGCCGACGCCTTGCGCAGCGCCTCGATGGCCTCGGGCTTGTTGTCCTCGACGGCGATGACCGCCTCGGCCCGGGGGAACAGCCGGAGCATCAGCTCCAGCCCCTCCACGATCTCGTCGGCCTTTGAGCGCATCAGCTGGTCGTTGCAGGTCAGGTAGGGCTCGCACTCCGCGCCGTTGGCGATGACGTAGCGAATGCCCAT
>CAMNHF010000205.1 GCA_946538975.1 uncultured Clostridia bacterium
GATCCGCACGCCCGAAAGGAGAGATGTAAGGAGCCTCCTCGGAAGAGGCGTCTTGTCCTTCTGTGTGGAAGGTCAGCTTCTGGAGGACGTTTCCGTCCAGGGGCGGCGCTGTAACCTGCCAGACAACTGTGCGCGGCACTTCATCCGCCAGAGAGCTGCTCAGACTAAGCGATAGCAGCAGGGCGCACAGAATCAACAGCATACTACGCTTACTCATTGACAGGCACCTCCTCCATGGTCATCATATTGGCATAGTATTCATCCTCCGCAGCGATGGAGACGGCGTCGTTGTACCGCAGAGCCATCACCTTTTCCAGCGTGTATGAGATTTCCACGCGATACACGCCGCCGTCCGCCATCACGACCCTTACTTCTACACCTTGAAGCTCATTCAGATTGGTCTCGCTCCAATTCCGGATTTCCGTGATACCGCTTTCTTCAAAAGTGCTGTGAGCTGTCACCGCTTCCACAGCGATGGATGCCCATTTCTCATCCCATGGATCCATCCGGATATCCGAGGGGATGGCGTTGCTTGGGCTGATCAGCGTCACACTGCCCTCGATCAGCCTGCCGGTTGCCATGTCGAGGACGCCGCGCCACATACGCCCCGTTCCACCCACCTCTGTAAAGGTGGTGTCATAGTTTGCACGAATGTCTCCGTACTCAGTGCTGCTGCCGGTGGACTCGTTGGCGCCGCGCCGGGCGGAGAGGGGCATGCCCAGCAGCAGATGCAGTTCCTGCCGCAGTTGGGTCTCATAGCCGGACAGTTCTTCGGGAGTAGCGCCTATGTCTCCTTGATCCAGGGCGATCAGCTGCAGCAGCTCCTTGTCTGTGAGCCGACGGGCCGGGCGGAATCGGAACTCGTCCAGGCCGTTGAAATCCTCTTCGTCCAGCGTGACCCGGCCCACACCATCATCCATCACCAGCGCAGTGAATGGCGTCTCCGGACGCAGTTCGGCACGGGTGTACAGGCCAGTCAGCTCGCTGCGGCGCTCCCGCTCATCGTCCCGGAAGGAGCGGATGCCCACCTCGATGCCGCCGCCCCGCATGCAGTTGTGCCAGGACAGCGCGTCCGGATCCAGGGTGATCCCCAGCTGCCCGTAAGCATCCACCACTTGCAGCAGCTCCTCGTCCGTGAGATCACGGTTGGGCAGCAGAAGGAAGCAGGGCTCGCCCTCGTACTGCTCCGGCGGCAGCTGGATGACACTGACGTGAACCCGCTCTGTCAGGTTCAGAATGCTGCTCTCCGGGCGCTCTCCGCTCTCCCAGCGCCGCTGGATCTCCGGCAGGCGTTCCCGCTCGGATGCCGTCAGGGCGGGCTGGGCGTATTCGTCGCCGTAGTCCTCATAGTAGGCGGTCAGGTCATCCGCTCCGTAGGGGTTCGCCTCCACCACGGGCCGTGGCATCGGCGGTGTGGTGGGCAGGATTTCCACTGTGTTTTCTGCCATTGCCAGAGGCGGCAGGACCATGACCGCGCACAGTGCCAGGGTACAAATCTTTCTGATCATTCAATCTCCTCCTGTCTGTCAGCTGCTTCCGCGTCTTCCGGACGGCGCTTTCCGGCTGGCAACTGTATCATGCCACAGGGTATGTAACGGAGTCATCATCGGGATGTAACGGAGTTGTAAAGGTAACGGCGGTGCCTTGGCCGGGCAAGGATGAGAAGGTCAGACTGCCGCCGTGCAGCTCCGCGATCTGCCGACACAGCGCCAGCCCCAGACCGGCTCCGCCCTGGCGGCGGGTGCGCGCCTTGTCTGCCTTCCAGAAGGGCTCGCAGGCATGGCGGAGGGTCTCTTCGCTCATGCCGATGCCCTGGTCCTGCACCGTAAATCCATTCGGCTCCGCCCGCAGGATCACCATCATCCCGGTGGAGGAGGCGTGGATGGCATTGGCGGCCAGGTTGTCCGCCAGCAGGGAGAGCAGTTCCCGGTCTCCCGTAATGGCGCTGTCCGCGCCTTCCACGGCGATCGTAATTCCATCGGCCTGGGGCTGCAGCCGCTCCGCCGTTTCCCGGAGCAGTTCCGTCACGGAAACACGCTCAGCTTCCGGCGGTTCATGTCCCATGGCTGTCAGCTTCATCAGCTGCTGATCCATATCCGTGAGGCGATGGATTTCCTTCGCCATGCTGTCCGCAATCCTTTTCCTTTCCTCCTGCGGCAGCTCCCGTTCCAGCAGTCTCGCATTCCCCAGCAGGGAGGTCAGAGGGGTGCGCATCTCGTGGGCCAGGGCTTCCAGCAGAGCCTGCCGGGCCTCGCTCTCCTCCCGCAGCCGTGTCTCCCGGGCTTCTACGGCTCCCTGCATCTCGGAGAACGCCCGGGCCAGGGTGCCGATCTCGTCCTTCTGGCCGGTTGGCAATGGAACCGTGGTATTGCTTTGCGTCGTCATGGCCCGAGCGGCTTCCGTGAGTTTCCGGAGCGGGCGGGTCAGGACACCGGCCAGAATCAGCGCAAGCAGAATCAGCAGGGCAGATGCTCCACCCGCCACGGCAAAGGCCATCCGGCGGAAGCTGTCTTTCAGGGCGTAAATGTCCCCGACATCCCCCAGGAGAATCACGGTCAGATTGCTGTTCACCGGCTCTGCCACCGCATAACGCTGAGGCCGGCTGCCGGCGTCCAGCATGGCCGCCCGCTGACCGCAAAGCAGGCTGTCATAAGATCGGTTGGGCAGCCGGGCCTCAGCGATGGGACTGTTTCGCCAGCAGAAAAACAGGTCGATTCCCTGCTCGCGGTAATATTGTGTGTACTGCCTGGCATAGGCCACTGCCTCGAGATAAGTCAGGCTCTGCATGGTCTCCTGCAGATCAC
>CAMNHF010000206.1 GCA_946538975.1 uncultured Clostridia bacterium
CCGCCATGGATCAGAATCAGCACGTTGTAGCGCTGCGCCGGGTCATAGCCATAGGGGAGATAAATGTCCATCGTCCGGTCCAGCTCATAGCCGGAATCGAAGTCGAAGCGGTAGTCGTGGGTCTCCAGGCGGCCCGCCTCTTCAACGGGGGCGAAGGCCTCGGCGGGGAGGGAGCCATAGACAAACTCCGGCTCACGGCCGCAGCCGATGCAGTGCCCGTCCTGATAGCGGTGCCTCGCCGTTTCGCCGCAGAGCGCGCAGAGAGCGGTCTCCGCGTCGTGCTGCTCGTGGGGGCAGACATAGGCGCAGATCGTGCAGACGCCAGCTTCCCAACGGTGCTCGCAGGGCGTGCCGCAGTCGGCGCAGACGCCGTTTTCCCAGCTCAGATGCGGGCAGGGCGTGGGCCCGGGTGTCGGCTCCGGCGTGGGGTCCGGCTTGGGTGTGGGATCCGGCTTCGGCGTGGGCGCCGGCGTGTCGGTGGGATGGGGGAAGGGCGGCAGCTCCGGCAGCTCCGGCAGCTTTTTCGTCGCTGCGCATCCGCTCAGCAGGGAGAAAATCAGAACCAGAAGCAGCAGCTTGTGCAGAGTTTTGTTTTTCATAGGCGCTCCTCTAACAAATGGTGTAACCGGCTTCGGCCAGCGCGTCCAGCGCCGGGCCGAAGCTTTCCTGTTTGACAAAGAGGTAATCCGTGTTGTAGGTGGACACGGCGAAGATCCCGATCTGCTTTTCCGCCAGCACCGCGGAGAGCCGGGCCAGAATCCCGATCAGGCCGAAGTCCAGCTCGCCCTGAATCCGGAAGCCGCGCCAGCCGTCGTCCCGCCGCTCCGCCGTCTCCGGCGCCGCCTCGCTCGGGCAGACCAGGGACAGCTCCTCATCGGTGCGGCTGAAAAAGGTAAAGGGCCGGCTCCAATCCACGCCCTCCGTCGAGCGCAGGCGGCAGACGGAAAAGTCTTTATCCAGTGTTTGCAGCTCCATGTTTCCCTCTCAAATCCTCATAATGGTGGTGTTCATCCCGTAGCTCCGGTAATAACTGAGCTCTTTGGCCTCGCCCAGCAGGATCCGCAGGCCGATGCCGTCGGGAGGCACGACCGGCTTCTCCAGCCGCTCGGCGTAGTCTTTCAGGTTGAAGGCCGGACCGCCGTCCCGCACGCGGAGGATCACATCTCCGCTGTCAAGTACGACGCGCAGATCCGCGGCCTTGTAGGCGCGGCGGGCGTTCAGCCCGTGCTCGATCACGTTGCTGCACAGTTCCTCCGTGCAGAGCCCGGCCAGGAGGGCTTTTCGCTCCTCCAGGCGATGGCCGCGGCAAAAGAGCGTGACCTGCTCGGCGGCGAGGCTGCAGTCCTCCGCCGTGGCGATGGGATAGGAGATGATATCCCCGGGCGGAACAAAGAAGCTCTTGTCCAGCTCCAGATAGTCGCTCCCCGCGGGCAGGGCCTTTCCCGTCTGCCGGACGTGGAGCGCCCAGCTCAGCAGCAGGGTCAGGGCCGAGGAGACCGGGAAAGCCAGAAAGGCTCCGCGCACCCCGAAGAGAAGCGCCAGCAGGCAGCCTGCGGCGGCCAGAAAGGCCAGGTTCACGGCGATACCCATCCACTGGGCGGCCTTGATGCGCCCGACGGCCTGCAGATAGCCGATCCGGGCGTGGACCAGAGCGGAGAGGGGAAACTGCAGGATCATACAGCCGATGGCAAAGCGCAGCAGCGCCGCGGCCTCATTGCTCTCCGTCAGAGCGGCGGCGAGGGGCCGGGCGATCAGCCCAAGCAGAGCCATGACGAGGGCGGAGAGCAGGAGACAGTAGCGCTGGCCCAGCAGGCCGAGGCTCTCCAGCTCTTCGCCGTTTTTCTCACCGAAGCCGATCCCGGCGAGAATGCCCACCGCCCCGGCGATACCGGTGATGAAAATCGTGAGGAAATAGTTGAGCGTCCCGTGGATGGACAGTACCGCCGTGCCGACCACGCCGCCGGTGGCGGAGACCAGCGCGATGAACAGCCCGGAGCGCAGCGCATCGGCCAGGGAGAGGGCGGCCTTGGGCCCGGCCGCGATGAGCATGTCCTTCAGTTCCGCCGGGTGCAGCGGCGTGAAGCGCAGCCGGAGTACCCGATCCTTTTTGAGGAAATGGAGCAGCGTCACCAGCAGAAAGACAAGGGCCGAGGCGGAGGAGGCCAGGCCGATGCCGAAGAGGCCCCAGCCCATCCGGACGCTGAGCAGGTCGAGCCCGATATCCGTGACACAGCCGGCCGCGGAGGCGATGCTGATGAGCCGCCCGCCGTTATCCAGCACGATCACCGGGCTCATGATGCAGAAAAGCACATAGGGCAGAATCTCAAAGGCGAGGCCGTAGAGATACTGCTCGGCATAGGGCCGCAGGGCGGCGGTGTTGCCCCGGGCGCCGAAGAGGACCGCCATCCGGGGGACACCGAGAAAAGCGAGCACCGTCAGCGCAAGCAGCACCGGCGCGGCCAGCCAGACGATCTGGTTGAACAGCCGGTTGACCCGCTGGATGCGCCCCGCGCCCAGCTCCCGGGCGCAGACGGCCTGGATCCCCGCGGCCAGCCCCGCCGCCGGGATCTCCAGCAGATAGAAAAAAGGCTCGGCCAGGGAGACGGCGGCGATCTCGGCCTCGCCGTAAAAGGCGCAGACGATCACATTGTCGATCAGCACGGCGAGGGTCTGGCTGAAGGCGGCGGCAAAGGAGGTCAGAAAGGCGAGAAAGAACAGCCGTTTCTGGATGCTGCCGATGTAGATGCTGTTGTGATGAAAACGTCCCCGCATGCC
>CAMNHF010000207.1 GCA_946538975.1 uncultured Clostridia bacterium
GGCCGGTGTCGAAGTCCCGGATGTCGTAGCACTGGCAGGTGGGGCACACGAAGGTACAGGTGCCGCAGCCCAGGCACGCCCGGGAGAGCTCGGCCCAGTGCGGGTCGTTGAACTTCTCCATCAGGTGGTCGCCGTCGAAGCCCCTCAGATTCAGGTGCGCGAAGGGCAGCTTCTCGGCGACCGCGCGGGTCTTTGCCTGCTGGGCTTTTACTGCCGCGTCGTCGGCGTCCTCCAGGTCTTTCACCAGCACCTCGCCCTTTTCGGTGTTTACCCGCAGATAGAGTGTGTCGTCCACGATCCACATCGTGGCGTCGCCCTTGGGGTCGGCGGGGTCGATGCCGAAGTTGGGGCAGAAGCAGTTCTCGTCGGGCCTTCCGCAGGCCAGGGTGACGACGGTGGCGTGCTCGCGCCGCGCGGCGTAGAAGGGATCGTAGGGATCGGACAGGAACACCCTGTCCAGGATGTCGAAGCTCCTGGCGTCGCAGGCCTTCACGCCCAGAATCACGAAATCCTCGGCCTTGGGGTCGATCATCTCAACGGACAGATTCTTGCCCTCGGCCCTGAAGTTCATCATGTTCTCCACCTGGGGGAAGAATGCGTCCTTGGCGGACTTGACGGTGCGCAGCGCGTCCAGGCGGATCTTGCTGTCCGGGGTCCACACGCCGTAGTTCACCTGATCCGCGGCCTCGATGGGCGCGATGACCCGGCGTTCCCCGGCGATGCCCTCAAGCCACTGATTCAGGGAATTGAGGCTCAGCTTTTTCATGCCTGATTCCCCCTCTCCCGGACGACGGAGGGCTCGCAGTCCTCCTGGGTGTAGTTGATGACGGGATGCCGCTGGCCGATCTCCTCGCCCGCCTGATACTCGCCGTACAGATCGTCGATGTCGGCGATGAACTTGCGGTTCAGAAGGTGCAGCGGGATGCCCTGCGGGCACACGCGGGAACACTCGCCGCAGTCGGTGCAGCGCCCGGCCACGTGGAAGGCCCGGATGATGTGGAACATGTTCTCCTCGAAGTCGTCCGCGGCGGCCTTGTTCTGGACCCCGGTGTTGGGATTGTCGAACACGCACTTCACGCAGGAGCAGGCGGGACAGACATTCCGGCAGGCGTTGCAGCGGATGCACTTCGACAGCTCCCCGCGCCAGAATTCAAAGCGCTCCTGGGCGGTCATGGCCTCGAGCTTCTTCACCATGTCGAAGCGGTCCGCGCCGGCGGAGGTGTCCTCAGACTCGCCGATCTGCTCGTCGAACACCCTGTGCTCCTTGCCCTTGCAGGTCAGGCACTTGTTCAGAAGGACCTCATGGCGGTTCACGGTCTCGTCGCCGTAGAGGGTGTGCACGGTCAGGGTATCGCCGTCCTCGTCGATGGCGGTGATGCCGGTGATGCCCCTGGCGCGGAGCTTGTCCACGTCGATCTTGCCCTTGCAGCCCACGCCGATGACGTAGACCTTCTCCCGGTCGACGCGGTGCTCAGTGCACAGCTGGTTGAAGGAGTAGCTGTCGCAGGGCTTGATGAGGGCGATGATCTTCCCCTCCAGCTTCGGCATCTCCTGGATGAGATACTTGGACAGGTTCGGGCCGCAGAAGGAGTCGTAGACCAGCTGGTCCAGCTGCTCCGCGGTCAGTATGGCGGGCTCGGTGTCGTAGAAGAACTCGCCCTTCTTCCACCCCAGCACGCGGGTGGCGACGCCCTCATCCATCAGGGCGCGGATGCGGTCAATCAATTCTCTTTGCATCGCAGATCCCCCAATTTCACGTTCTCACCCAGCTCGGTGATGGTCTTGGCAAAGTCGTTCATGGTGGCGGCGAACTTCGCGCCCTCGGCGGCGGAGACCCATTCCACGCGGGTGCGCCGGCTGTCGATGCCCAGGTAGTTCAGCATGCTGAACAGCAGGGTCATGCGGCGGCGGGCATAGTAGTTGCCGGTGGAATAGTGGCAGTCGCCGGGATGGCAGCCGCACAGGATCACGCCGTCCGCGCCGCGCTGGAAGGCCCGCAGGATGAACAGCGGGTTCAGGCGGCAGGAGCAGGGGATGCGGATGATCTTCACGTCGGCGGGATAGGACAGTCGGCTGGAGCCGGCCAGGTCCGCGCCCGCGTAGCTGCACCAGTTGCAGCAGAAGGCGACGATCTTGGGTTTCCATTCAGTATTTACCGACATATCGCGTCCACCTCCGCCATGATCTGGTTGTTCGAGAAGCCCTTCAAATCCATCGCCGTGGACGGACAGGTGACGGTGCACGCGCCGCAGCCCTGGCACACGGCCTCGTTGACCACGGCCACGCGCTTGGTGCCGCGGAACTCGGGCCCGCGGACCTCCTTCTCCACATAGGTGATGGCGCCGTAGGGGCACACGCGCTCACACTGGCTGCAGCCGTTGCACAGCAGCTCGTTGGCGTGGGCCACGCAGGGGTTGCCCACCAGCTCGTTCTTGGAGAGCAGGCCGATGACCTTGCTGGCCGCCGCGCCCGCCTGGGAGACGGTCTCGGGGATGTCCTTGGGGCCCTGGCACACGCCGGAGAGGAAGATGCCTGCCGTGGGGCTCTCCACCGGCCGCAGCTTGGGATGGGCTTCGGTAAAGAAGTCGTTGGTATCCATGGAGGCGGTGAGCATGGTGCCGATGGAGCGTGCGGTGGGATCGGGCTCGATGGCTGTGGCCAGCACCACCATGTCG
>CAMNHF010000208.1 GCA_946538975.1 uncultured Clostridia bacterium
GCTGATGGTCAGGTTCAGACCGGCCTTGGTGGCCTTGATCAGCGGGTAGATCAGCCGTTCGGGCTTGATGCGGCGCACCCGCATGCCGATCAGCGAGCGGATGGACACATGCACGCCGCTGGCCAGGGCGCGGATCCACATGCCGAAGGGGATGAAGTGGCAGATCACCAGCAGGATGATCAGCACCAGGCCCAGAATGACCATCAGGGGAATGTATTCCGCCGCTTCGCCGCGGTAGGGGGCGGCCAGGGCGGACGTTGCCGCACAGGCCAGCAGCACCAGCGTCATCAGGGCGCAGAGAAATTTCTTCATGGATAACCCTCCCTTTCACAGTTCACGCTGCCTTCATCAGGCGGTTCATCAGATCTTGTGGACGATGATCCTGGCGCCTTCCACCGCGGTGATGCGCACAGGGGTTCCGGCCGGGATGAATTCGCCGTCGGAGACGACGTTCAGCTTGACGCCTTCGAATTCGGCCATGCCGGTGGGCCGCAGCACGGTGGTCGCGGTGCCTTCCTTGTTCAGGAAGACCTGCAGGTCCTCGCTGGTGCTGTAGCCCTTGTCGGCGCTCTCGGTCTCGCGCAGGATCATCGGGCTGTCGCTGAGCTTGCCCTTTGCGATGGATCGCAGCGAGAAGGATACAGCGAGCGCGCTCACCGTGACGCCGATGAGCAGCACGACCAGCGCGGCCGCGATGCCGTGGTTGGCGAAGGTCAGGACCACCGCGACGAACTCCGCGGCGATGCCGAAGAAGCCGGCCACGCCGAAGCCCGGCATGAAGGCCTCCACCACCATCAGGGCGACACCGACCAGGATGCACAGGACAATGGGCAGATTCTGGACAATCACTTCCATCTTGTTCACCTCCCGGAAGACGCTTCCTTCTGTCCTCGGGGAGATGATAGCATACCCGGCGGGCCCGCGCCAGAGATTCTGTCTGAATTATACAGAAAGCCGTCTGAATTGTCAGGGCGGATCCCGGGGCCTCATGCCATGTGCTTGTCACACATTCTTATCACACATTTTCAAAGAAAGGCTCGCCGTCCTCATAGCGCAGCACGCCGTCCTCGAAGTGCAGGGCCACGGGCTGGGCGATCATGTATTTCAGGATGGCTTCCATCCGCACGCTCTCCTGGAAGGTGACCAGGGAGAAGCTGACGCCGTGCTTGTGGGCGCGCCCGGTGCGGCCGATGCGGTGCAGATAGTATTCGTCCTCGTTGGGCAGGTCGAAATTGATGACGGCCTCCACATCGTCCACGTCGATGCCGCGGGCGGCCACGTCCGTCGCGATGAGGATCGGGAAGCGGCCCTGCTTGAAATCGCGCATGATGACGTTGCGTTTCGACTGGGGGATGTCGCCGTGGAGGGCCTGCACGTCCCAGCCCTGCTTCTGCAGGGAGCTGGCCAGGCGGTCGGTCATGAACTTCGTGTTGCAGAAGATCATGATCCGCTGGTACACGTCCGCCTCCAGCAGGTAGAGCAGGTCGTCCATCTTGCGCTCCCGCTCGGTGGCGATGACGTACTGGGTGATCTGCGGGCGGTCCTGCTTCGTGGCCTCGACGGTGATCTCCACCGGGTCGTGCTGGTATTTCCAGGCGATGGTCAGCACTTCCTGGTTGGTGGTCGCGGAGAAGAGCACCAGCTGGCGGTCGTCGGGGGTGGCTTCGATGATCCGCGTCACGTCCTTGACGAAGCCCATGTCGAGCATCTCGTCGGCCTCGTCCAGCACCATGGTGTGCACGGCGTCCAGGCGGACGTTGCCGCGCTGCATGTGGTCCAGCAGGCGGCCCGGCGTCGCCACCAGAATCTGCGGATTGCGGCGCAGCTCCTCATGCTGGCGGTTGATGGACTGGCCGCCGTAGATGACCGCGATGCGGCAGCCCTTGATGTACTTCGCCAGGTGGCGCAGCTCCTCGGCGATCTGCACGGCCAGCTCGCGGGTGGGGGCCAGCACGACCTCCTGCACGCGCTTGTCGTCCAGCTGGATGTACTCCAGCATGGGGATGCCGAAGGCGCAGGTCTTGCCGGTGCCGGTGGGGGCGATGGCGTTGATGTCGTCGCCGCGCATCATCAGCGGGATGGTCTTCTTCTGGACGGTGGAGGGCTCGGTGAAGCCCATGTCCCGGACGGCGCGGAGCACCTCGCGGGACAGGTCCATGTCCTCGAAGCGCTGGGCCTCCGGGTATTGCTCCTGGGGCTGATTGGTCTGCATGTCTGACAAAGGAATCCCCTTTCCGTGGGCGGCGTCAGTCGTGATAGGCACGAATGGCGCGGGCGAGCTGATCCGGGCAGGAGGTATTGCCGCGGCAGGGAATGCCGCTGAGCTTCTCCGCGACCTCCTCCGCCTTCTGGCCGATGACCATGCGGGAGAGGCCCTCCGTGTTGCCCTTGCAGCCCTTCTCAATGTGGCAGTAGGTGATGATGCCGTTCTCGATCGTGAGGTCGATGCCGACGGAGCAGGTGCCATGGGTGACATAGTGATACATTTGCGTTCCTCCGATCAAGACGCCGATACAAGAATGAAGCACTCTCCGTTGCCGAAGAGTGCCTCGTTCTTTGGCGTATGTCTATGGATTACTCGATGACCTTGGCCACGACGCCGGAACCCACGGTGCGGCCGCCCTCGCGGATGG
>CAMNHF010000209.1 GCA_946538975.1 uncultured Clostridia bacterium
CGCGCAGACGAACAGCTGCGGGGCATCCTGTCCGTCCCGGCGAAGATGTGGCTGGGCGGCGGCTGGTTCGCGAACTTCGCGGACTGCGACGCGAAGCCCGAGGTCTGCGGGGAGCGGCTCTGCGCGGCCGGCGCGTACCTCGGCGACGAGGCGCTGCGAACGCTGGGTGCGAGCCTGCTGCGGAGCCAGGAGGCCGAGCTGCGCGACACGCCGCAGTTCTGGCGGCTGCTGAACCGCCTGTTCCCGGGGGACATCCCGAAGGGCGGCGCGGCCCGGCCCATGGAGGACGTGTGGCTGCCCGAGCTGCAGGTGCGGCTGCTCCGCCGCGGCCGGCTGACGCTGATCGCCAAGGGCGGCCACAACGGCGAGAGCCACAACCACAACGATGTCGGCAGCTTCATCATCTGCGCGGACGGCGAGCCGGAGATCGTCGACGCGGGCAATCTGGAATACACCGGCAAAACCTTCTCCGCCGAGCGCTACACCATCTGGAACACGCGCAGCCGGAACCACAACGTCCCCCTGATCGGGGACTGGGAGCAGCGCGCCGGAACGGAGTTCGCCGCCGCCTCGGTGGAATTCCTGCCGGACGGGCTGCAGCTCGACATGGCCGGCGCCTATCCCCCGGAGGCGGGGCTGACGGGCTGCCTGCGCACGCTGCGCGTCACGGAAGACGCGGTGACGGTGGAGGATCAGGTCGAGCTGTGGGCGGATACGCCGGTCACCTTCACCTGGATGCTGCGGCGGGAGCCCCTTCCCTGCGGGGAGCGGGAAATGCGCTGCGGGCCGGTGAAGCTCGCCTGGGACAGGCCGGCAGACTGCGCGGTGGAGCGGATCGCCGTCGCGGCAGGCAGCCGGATGGCGAAGGCCTTCCCGGACGGCGTGTGGCGGCTGGCGCTGACCAGCCCCGCGGCAAAGCACCATCGGATGACGGTCCGCGTCACAGTGGCGGGCCCCCGGAATGAGGTGGATTGAATGCAACACGATGCAAAGAAGCTCTTCGCCGCCATGCAGCGGAAATACCGGGCGGGAATCCGGGAGGCGGAGCAGCGCGGGATCATCCCCTATGCCAGCGATCAGGGCCGCTGGCTGGAGAGCCCCTTCGACGGCAACAGCTGGTGGACGGGCGGCTTCTGGCCGGGGTTGATGTGGCAGTTCTACGCGGCCGGCCGGGATCCGGTCTTCCGGGAGGAGGCCCGACGGACGGAGGCGCTGCTGACCGCGGAGTTCCGCGTATTCGAACGGCTGAATCACGACGTGGGCTTCATGTATCTGCTGTCCTGCGGCGCCGACGCCAAGCTGACCGGGGACAAGCAGGCCGAGGTGGACACCCTGCACGCCGCCAGCCTGTTGATGGGCCGCTGGAACCCGGCGGGCTATATCCGCGCGTGGAACCACCCCAGCCAGGCCGGCTACGCGATCATCGACTGCATGATGAACCTGTCCCTGCTCTACCACGCCTCCCGGGTGACCGGCGACCCCCGCTTCGCCCATGTGGCGCGGCAGCACGCGGATACCACGCTCCGCTGCTTTGTGCGCGAGGACGGCTCGGTGCGGCACATCGTGGAGTTCGACCCGGAGACCGGCGAAATGCTGCGCGAGCACGGCGGCCAGGGCTGGGCGGAGGGCTCCAGCTGGTCCCGCGGGCAGGCCTGGGGGCTGTATGGCTTCACGCTGGCGCACCGGCACGGCGGGGAGGCGCGCGATCTGGCCGCCGCGGAGAAGATCGCCGCGCACTTCATGGCGCACATCCGCCCGGACGGCCTGGTGGACTGCGACTTCTGCCAGCCGAAAAGCCCGGAGCGGCTGGACAACATCGCCGGGGCCATCGCGGCCAGCGGCTTCCTCTCGCTGGCGGAGGCCACCGGCAAGGGCGTTTATCGCGAGGCGGCGGAAAAGCTGGTAGACGGCATGGCGGCGCACTGCTTCGACGAGACGGAGCGCTACCGCGGCGTGCTGACCCGCTGCACCGCCAGCTATCACGACGATGCCGCCGGCGTGCACACCAACATTGTCTACGGCGATTATTTCCTCGCGGAGGCGCTGGCGAAGCTGAACGGCACCGATCCGGGGCTGTGGGAGTGAGCGACAATGATCAGTCTGACACTGCGGCATGAGGGCCTGTCCCTGCTGCCGCCCTTCCGGGGCGAAAGCGAACTCCACTGCTGCATCGACCGCGCCTATGAGGCGGGCGATGAGTTCTGCGTCACCGCGCCGGCGGGCAGCCACCTGTGGGTGCAGATGGACACGGCCCTGCCCGGCGGCGAAGTGTATCTGCCCCGCGGCGTGATGACCTGGCGCGTGCCCGCAGGCGAGGCGCGCGGCAGCTACCCGCCGGGCTGCTTCAGCGCCGCGCGGCACATCCTGCTGCTGCGGCTGATGACGGAGGCGGAGACGCGCGCTGAGCGGCTCATCAGCCCGAACCCCGCCGATCTGCGCGGGGAGACGGACTTCTTCCCCCACTGCACGGCCAACGTGGAGACCCGCGGGGAAAGCGTTTTCGCCGCGCGGAACGTGATCGACGGGCTGCGCTTCAACACATATCACGGCGAATGGCCCTACCAGAGCTGGGGCATCGGGGCCCGGGAGGACGCCTGGTGCCGCCTGGCTTTC
>CAMNHF010000210.1 GCA_946538975.1 uncultured Clostridia bacterium
CCTTTGGGGGCTATGAGCTGCCGTTCCTTCTGGGGGTCACGGTGCCGAAGGCGCTGCCTGTCCAGGCCTATCTCGCCTATACCAGCCCGGATCTGAAGCAGCGACCCTATGCCATGGCGATGAACATGGTGATCCTGCTGTTCTCGCTGGGAATGGCGGCCCTGTACGGGATTGTGATGCGTGTGCTGCTGCGCAGAACGGGAGGGGCGGAATGAGAACGAAACATCCGCTGCTTCGAGCGGTGCTGAGGCTCAGCGCCACGGTGATTGTGATCCCGCTGCTGCTCCTGCTGCTATGGTGTGTGACGGCGCGCTGGCCATGGCCGCAGCTGTTCCCGCGGCAGTTCAGCCTGCGGGCGCTCCGCGAGCTCCTGTTCGGTCCGGCGAAGCTTTGGCGTCTGTTGGGCAGCAGCATCGCGCTCGCCTCCTGCGTGGCCGTGCTCGGTACGGCGGTTGGCCTGCTCACAGCACGGGCAACGGAGCTCTATGAGTTCCGGGGCAAGGCCCTGATCCGCTTCGGTGCTTTTTTGCCGCTGCTGGTCCCGGGAACCGTGTTTGCCATGGGCATCCAGGTGACACTGCTGCGGCTCAGACTTGCGGATACCGCGGCGGGTGTGGTGCTGGTGCATCTGCTGGCCGCGCTGCCCTACTGCATCACCATTATGACCGACCTGACACACCGGGTCGGGGATGCGCTGGAGGATCAGGCGGCCGTCCTCGGCGCGCCGCCCTGGCGGGCATTTACGGAGACGAGCCTGCCCCTGCTGCTTCCGGGGATTCTCTCTTCCATGAGCATGGCCTTTATCATCTCATACAGCCAGTATTTTACCACGCTCCTTGTCGGGGGCGGGCGGGTTCGGACCCTGGCGCTGGTGCTGGTTCCTTATATCCAGAGCGGAGACCGCAGCCTGTCGGCGGTCTATGCCGCAGTGTTCGTGCTGTCGGCGGTGATGGTATTTGCACTGTTTGAATGGGCACTGTGGCGCAGCAGGAGGTGGCTGGAATGATGAAACTCGAAATTGAAGGACTCTGCGTTTCCCTGCAGGGCAGCCCTGTTCTGGACCGGCTGGATCTCGGCGCCCGGGAGGGAGAGATTCTTGCGCTGCTGGGGCCTTCCGGCTGCGGGAAGAGCACTCTGCTCAAAACCATTGCCGGATTGCTGCCGACGGTTGCCGGAAGCATCCGCATCGACGGCGTGGACATGAGCTCTGTTCCGGCACACCGCCGGGGTGCGGTCATTGTCTTTCAGGAGCTGCGGCTGTTTCCCCACAGGAATGTGGCAGACAACATCGCCTTTCCGCTGAAAATGCAGGGCGTGGACAAAAAAAACCGACGCTTGCGCGTCGAGGAATTGCTGGAGCAGATTCAGATGACCGGCATGGCAGACCGCCGGATCTCTCAACTCTCCGGCGGCCAGCAGCAGCGGGTCGCACTGGCCCGGGCGCTCGCCGCAGGACCGAGGCTTCTCCTGCTGGACGAGCCCTTCTCCTCGCTGGATGAAGAACTGCGCGGAGAAATGCGAAGCCTGGTCCTGCGGCTGCACCGGGAGCATGGGATGACGACGGTGCTGGTGACGCATGATAAAGAGGATGCGCGTGCGCTGGCCGATCGTGTGGCTTTGATGTCTGCCGGCCGCATCCTGCGCGTCGGCGCTCCGGAGGAGCTGTGCCCCTGAACGGGCTGCAGTCCGGCGGCGTCGATCAAGCCTGCTGCTCTGTCTCTGCAATCACAAAAACTGTTTTTTGTCGAGCTTCAGTAAAAGAAGCAGCGCAATAAAACAGATCGCGATCACCAGAACACCGTACGACATGGAAACGCCGATATTAAAATCATGGATGTTCAGTACCATGGAGATGGAAATCGGGCGGTTATAAACCCCGTACAGCAGCGCGGAAACCGTATACTCGCCCACTGTGCGGATAAAGGCCAGAATCCCGCCTGCAGCGATCCCCGGCGCAATCCCAGGAAGGATGAGCCGCAGCATCGTCGTCAGGGAAGAAGCACCCAGACTGTGAGAGGCCTGGTCAAGCGCAGGGTTGAAACTCTCCATCGCCGTGTCGTTGTAGCTGAGCAGCAGCGGCAGCGAGAGAATCACATAGGCGATCGGGAGAATCCAGTATCCGCCGATCAGAGACTGGCCGAATGCGAAGACACTCTTTTTGTTAAACGCATTGATCAGATTGATTCCGATGACGCTGCCGGGCAGACACCAGGGCAGCATCATGACCGCACGCGCCCATCCGGCCGGAAGATCCTTCCTTTTCCAGCAGAGATAGGAGACCGGCACGGTCAGCGCGAGACCCGCCGCGACCGAAAGAAAAGACATATTCAGGCTGTTTTTGATCGGTCTGAGCACCCGGTCGCTCTCATACAGAGCGGCATAGTTCTCAAGCGTCAGCTCATGCGGAAAGATGTCCGTCATGATGGAATGCGTCGAGTTAAAGGACATGTAAATGATCCCGAGGACCGGAACCAGGATGAGAAGGACCTGAAGAAAAATGAGCAGGCCCGCCACGACAGTGAACAGAGTTCTCTTTTTGGCCGGCAGGTAGCTCGTCGCGCGTACATTTCGGACATACCCCGCGCGCTTCCTGCAGATCTGAAGCA
>CAMNHF010000211.1 GCA_946538975.1 uncultured Clostridia bacterium
ACCTCGGCGAGGGTGCGGAGGATGGCGTAGACCAGCGCGAACACCGGCACGCCCAGCAGCATCCCGGCGAAGCCGAACAGGCTGCCGCCGACGACGATGGCGATCATGATCCAGAAGGCGGACAGCCCCACATAGTCGCCCAGTATGAAGGGCCCGATGACGTTGCCGTCCAGCTGCTGCAATATCACGATGAATATCGCGAACCACAGCGCGCTCCAGGGGTTGACCAGCAGCAGGATCAGCACGCTGGGCACCGCGCCGATGAAGGGCCCGAAGAAGGGGATGATGTTGGTGATGCCCACGATGACGGAGATCAGCAGCGCGTATTCGATGCGGAACACCAGCATGCATAAGTAGCAGATGACGCCGATGATCATCGAATCCAGGATCTTGCCGGTGATGAACCCGGCGAAGATCTTGTGGGCGCGGCGGGTCCAGTAGATCAGCGTCTCGCAGGTGGCGGGCTTGAAGAGCGAATAGCACAGCTTCTTCACCTGGGCGCAGAAGGTCTCCTTGTCCATCAGCAGATAGAACGCCGCGATCACGCCCACCAGGAAGTGGAAGATCACCGCGTAGATGCCGCTGGAGATGCCGAAGGCGATGACCTTGATGTTGTTCATCAGCAGGCTGATGTTGTTCACCAGCTCGGTGATGATGTTCTCCCAGGCGATGACCAGTTTCTCGCCGTCGAAGCTGAGGAACTCGAATTTCAGCAGGAAGTCGTTGATCTCGTCGGCGTGGATGGCGATGAATTTGGACGCGATCTGCAATATGGACTTCACGGACCGCACCAGCTGCGGCAGCATGATGGCCAGGAACCCCGCCACCAGCAGCAGCAGCACGATCACCGCCACCGCCGTGGAAAGGCCGCGGTTCAGCCGGGGATGAGGCTTTTTGCGAAAGAACACCCGGTTGAAGAAGGCCTCCATGCGGTTCACGATGGGCAGCAGCAGAAACGCGATGGCAAACCCGATCAGGAAAGGCAGCGCGGACTCGAACACGCTGGTGACGATGCCCCAGAGCGTGCCGAAATAGTAGACCGAGGCGATCAGCAGTATGGCCACGGCCACCACCACGATGTTCGAGCGCGTCCGCGCCCGGTTCTCCTCTGTGATCCAGGGCTTCATAGTCACACCTCCGCTGCCTTTGGTACGCCTATTATACCATACATTCCCGCCGCCCTCAAGGGGCTTTTTGTCCGAAAAACTACCTATTATATATAGATGTGTGAAATGCGAATGGCACGAAAAATCTTAGCGGAAATGTTCGGATATTTCCCTAAGCTGTGCCCACAGGGCTGCGGGGTCCGGGTCGCCTGCCAGAAATTTCCGAACAATGGGTTTAGCCCGCTCCCGCCATCCGGTGTCGAAGGGACCGGGCATGACGGGCGGCTGCCGGCGCAGGAACTGGTCCATGATCCTGAGTGGATCTGCGGCAGGGTAGCCGGGATCGGCGTCGGTCACCGAAAAGGCCTCGGCTCGGTAGAGCTGGGACTGGCAGTCGTCGCCGAGCAGGTGGCTGACGAAGGCCATGCACTGCGCGTTCTTGTCCGCGTCGATGCCCGACGTGACGCCGATATACAGCGCCTGATCGGTGAAGGCGCTGCCCGCGGCGCGCAAAACCCAGTCCACGCCGCGCCCCTGGTCGGACATCGCTTGCAGCTGCCGCACCTCCCGCGGGGTCACAGGGATGGCCGCCGCGTCGCCGTTGAGGAAATCCCGCCAGGCGTCCGCGTCGGCCTTAAAGCCCACCGGCAGACGGCAGCGCAGCGGACCCTCCGACGGCGCGGGGGAAGGGGTAGGCCGGAGGGGCGCGTCGCTCAGCCCCAGCTCCAGCGCCTCGCCGGGCTCTGCGGCCTCCGACAGCGTCTCATCGGAATACCGACCCGAACACAGCCCCAGCAGCGCCGCGCTCCAGAGGTGACCGCCGTCGTCCGGCGGCAGCGCGGGAGAGACCTCCGCCGATTGCCAGTCCCGGGGCAGATCCTCCAGCAGCGCGGCGTTGCAGGCCCAGATATAGCCGCCCATCAGCACCGGCACGGCGCGGTCCGACACCGCCAGGCCCTCCCGTAGCGGATAATCACCCTCCAAAACCGCCAGATTGTCCCCGGACTCCATTCTGCCCGGCGGAAACATGACCATGTCCGGGGCAAGACCGTCCTTCCCCAGGCTGCGCAGGATCCCGGCATCCACATACTCGGGCTGTATGTACACGCCGGGATGGGATTTCTCATAGGACGCGATGCAGCGGTTCAGCCACCCCGACGCAGTCTGCCAGTCCTCGCACACCCACAGCCGCAGCACCCCCGCCCAGCCGCCGTACTTCTTCTCGATCAGCGGCTGGGCATCCATCGGCAGCTCGCCCCGAAGCCGCGCCAGCACGGGCAGCAGCAGCGCCAGCACCGCCAGGCACGCGATCACGCGAAGCTTTTTCATGCAAACACCCCCCTGTAAGCCTGCAAAAACGCTGTAAAACCTTCACTTTTTGACAGGATATGCAGGGATTCTGTTAAAAAGCCGTTTTTGGGGCCAAAAATCCCAAAAAACTTGAAAAAAGGGGTTGACAAA
>CAMNHF010000212.1 GCA_946538975.1 uncultured Clostridia bacterium
ATGATGGCCATCAGCAGGATCAGCGCGAAGAACACCACCAGCAGACCCGTCACCGAGTACAGGCAGGCGTCTATAAACGTCATTCCCTCAGCCCTCCAGTTCCTTCAGGATCGGCCGCGGGTCGGTGATCCGGCCGGTCAGGGCGGAGGCGGCGATGGTTGCGGGACTGCCGAGATAGATCTTGCTGCTTGCCGGGCCCATGCGGCCGAGGAAGTTGCGGTTGTTGGTGGCGAGGATAACCTCGTCCTCTCCGACGACACCGCCGCCGCGGCCCTGGCAGAGGCTGCAGTAGGGCATGGTGACCATGGCGCCGGCCTCGGCAAAGATCTGCATATAGCCGAGCTCAATGCACTTCTTATAGATCTCTTTCGTGGCGCAGGTCACGAGGAACTTCACGTTCGCGGGCACATGGTGGCCCTTCAGAATCTTTGCGGCCGTTGCCATGTCCTCAAGGCGGCCGTTGGTGCAGCTGCCCAGGAAGATCTGGTTGACCGGGGTGCCGATGTATTCCGTCACCGGGTGGACGTTGTCCACAAACTGCGGCACCGCCAGGTTCGGGACGAAGTCCTCGGCCTTGTAGTGCAGCACCTGTTCATAGCACTCGTCCGGTCCGATGGTCATCCAGGCCACGTCCTCGGGATCCACGCCGCTGTAGGCGCAGGTCTTGGCGTCGGGGGCAAAGAGGCCGACCTTGGCGCCGCATTCCACGGCCATGTTGGAGATGCAGATTCTCGCGTCCATGCTCATGGCGTCCACCGCCGTGCCGCAGAATTCGAGGGAGCGGTAGGTTCCGCCGTTGGCCGTCAGATCGCCCAGCACGCGCAGGATGATGTCCTTGGACATGACGCCCTCGGGCAGCACGCCGTCAATCCGGATCTTGATGGCGGAGGGGACGCGGACCCACATCTCGCCTCTGCCCAGGGCCGCCGCCATCTCGGTATAGCCGACGCCGGTGGAGAAGCAGCCCACCGCGCCGTAGGTGGTGGTGTGGCTGTCGGTGACGAAGATGACGTTGCCGGGCTTGGCATAGCGGCGTTCGGGGATCAGCTGGTGGCCGATGCCCTCGCCGATGATGTGCGTGCCGAAGTGGTATTCATCCACCAGGGTACAGCCGGAACGGAAGGATTCCGGATCGTCGAACATGACGCAGGGCATCTGGTGGTCGTCGATGACGCCGGCGGTCTCGGGATGGGCGACTTCGGTATAGTGCATGCCGCGGAGCTTGCGCAGCACGGGGCCGGTGTACACATCCAGGACGAAGAGCCTCGTGGGCTGGGCCATGACGATGTCGCCGGGGCGCAGGGAGGCGGAGTGGGTATTGCGCATGAGAATCTTCTCGGCAAGGGTGTGCTCACCGACGTAGTCGGGCTCGGGCGGCAGGGGCTTTTTCTCCTTCGCCTCACCCCGGGCCTTTGCCTCGTTCTCCTGCTCGCAGGCCTTCACAAGGCCGCCCGCCTCGACGATCTCGAGGAGGTTGTCGGGGATCTTCGGGATGGGATATTCCTTCCCGTCAAACTCGACGCAGAGCTTTTCGAGATCCACGGTGACATGGTCGCCGTTCTGGACATGCTTGTAAAGCTCGTCGTTTTCCAGCAGGAGCATGCCGTTGTTGTAGGAGTTGCGGAAGAAGATGCGGGCGAAGCTCGGCGCGATGACGCAGCGGATGCCCGCCACCTTCATGGCCTCGGGGGCCATCTCGCGGGAGGAGCCGCAGCCGAAGTTCGGTCCGGCGACGATGATGTCGCCCTGCTGGATCTGAGCCGCGAGATCCGGATACAGCGGCTCAAAGATGTGCTTGATCATCTCTTCCATCGGAAGACCGAGGATCTGGGTCGGCGCAATGATATCGGTGTCGATGTCCTTGCGCATCAGCCATACGCGGCCGGAAAATCTTTTTTCCATCTCTTACACCTCTCAGTTCGCAGCGGGGCAGACATAGCCCGCGATGGCGCTTTCCATGGCGGTGGCGGCGCTGCAGAGCATGGTCGGGGCGTCACCCTCGCCGTTGCAGTTGGGGCAGGCGCGGCTGCCGGCGGAAAGGACGGTGTCCTTGGCGTCCACAAGGCCCTGGCTGTGGGCGTAGCAGGCGGAGCAGCCCTGGTTCATCACCAGCGCGCCCGCGTCCATGAACTGGGCGATGAGGCCCTCGTTTGCCGCCTGGATGTAGACATCCGTGGAGGCGAAGGCCACCAGCGTGCGCACCTTGCGCTGGACCTTGCGGCCCTTGATGACCGCGGCGGCAGCGCGCAGGTCTTCGATGCGCCCCTGAGAGCAGCCGCCGATGAACACCGATGTCACAGGGATCTCCTTCAGCTCCGCAGCCGGAACCGTCAGGCTGAAGTCATTGGGTCCTGCCACCATGGGCACGACCTCGTCCAGCTTCAGGACGGCCGTCGGCCAGTCGCAGTTCTCTTCCTCCAGCGCGGCGTCACAGCCCGAGAGACTCAGCAGCTGGAAAAAGGCAAGCTTCTCGCTGCCCTCCGGCACGTCGCCGGAGACCAGGACCAGTTTCCCTGTGGTGTCGCCCAGAAGACCGAGGGCCGCGATGGCCGCATCCTTGGCGC
>CAMNHF010000213.1 GCA_946538975.1 uncultured Clostridia bacterium
GTGATTCGGCCTGATCCTACTTTTCGTGACCGAAAAGTAGGCAAAAGGTCCTGGGTGGGCCCTTGCGCGTGGGCCCCCCCAGACCCCCTGCGAGCGCTTTTGGACACGGGATCAGGGCTGAGCAAGGCGCAGATCGCAAGGCTTGCTTCCCAATGGAGGGCAGGCTGTCGCAGGGCGTGGGGTGGTGCGGATCGCGGCTGATGTCGGCGATACCTCATGGAAGATATATCCTCCGCCCCCAAACGGCCTTTTCGGAAAGATGGGGGCATGGGGGAAGGAAAGCCCTTTTCGGCCATGAAAAGGGTTTCCTTCCCCCAGAAAAAGAGGATCCAACAAAAACAGCGCCGCGGGGGCTGTCCAAAGGACGGCCGCTCTGTTATAATGCAGGCAGCAAGGCACAGGAGGGATCGCCATGGAACAGGAAGCTCTGCAGGCCGTCCGGGTGAACGGCGTCACGCTTCACTATTACACTGCCGGGGAGGGCAGGCCGGTGGTGCTCGTCCACGGGAACGGAGAGGATCACCGGCTGTTCGGCACGCAGATTCGCCAGCTGACGGAGGCGGGCTGGAGGGTGTACGCCCCGGATTCCCGCGGCCACGGGGCCAACGCGCCGCTGCCGGAGTACCACTACGCCGACATGGCCGAGGACATGTACCAGTTCATCCGGGCGCTGGGCCTCCGGCAGCCGGCCTTCTACGGCCACAGCGACGGCGGCATCATCGGCCTGCTGCTGGAGATCCTCCACCCCGGCACAGTCAGCCTGATGGCCGTCAGCGGGACGAATCTGTCGCCGGAGGGGCTGCGGCCGGACTTCATCGCCGAATGCCGGGCGATGCACGCGGCCTCGCCCAATCCCCTGATCGCCCTGATGCTGGACGAGCCGCACATCACGGAGGCCCAGCTGGAGACCATCGCCGTGCCGGCCCTGGTCACCGCCGGCGAGCACGACCTGGTGCTGCCGGAGGAATCCCGCCGCCTGGCTGCCCACCTCAAACGGGGCGAGCTGGTCATCATCCCCGGGGCCGACCACGGCAGCTACATCGAGGGCAGCGAAACCATGGGCCGGCTGCTGCTGGACTTCTTCGCGCGGCACGGCTGACTCAGCCTCATCGCCGCAGGCATGCAAAAGGCGGGCGGATCGCAGTGATCCCCCGCCGTTTTTCATAGGAGTGTATCCGGGCAGCGCGTCAGGCCTGGTGCACGATCACCGTATAGGGCTTCACGGCGTCGGTCTCCACCGTGGCCTGGCCGTTCTCCATCGTCACGCGGTAGACCGCGGCAATGCCGCCCTTCGTGTCGGGCACCTCCACCGTGACCGTGACGCCGTCCTCCACGCCGAAGACGTGCAGCTCCAGGCCGTCGGTGTAGTCGTAGTCCGGGCGGTTGTCGCAGCTGCCGATGGGCAGCACGGTGCCGGGCCGCACCATCAGGGGCAGCGACAGGAAGTCGTGCACCTCCGTCTGCCAGCAGCCGCCCTCCGTCACGCTGTCCATATGCAGCAGATCGGTCCAGTTCCCCTCGGGCAGATAATACTGCACCTCGCCGTCCTTGCGGAACACCGGCGCGACCAGCAGGCTCTCGCCCAGCATGTACTGGCGGTCGAGGGTGTCGCAGGCCGGATCGTCCGGGAATTCAAGGATCATCGGCCGCATCATCGGGATGCCGCGCTCATGGGCCTCGATGGCAGCCCGGTACAGGTAGGGCATCAGGCGGCACTTCAGCTTCGTAAAGCGGCGCACCACCTCCACGCTCTCCTCGTCGAACAGCCACGGCACCCGATAGCTGGTGGAGCCGTGCAGGCGGCTGTGGGAGGACAGCAGGCCGAACTGCACCCAGCGCTTGTACACATCGGCCGGGGCGGTCTGCTCAAAGCCGGAGATGTCGTGGCTCCAGTAGCCGAAGCCGCTGTGGCTCATGGACAAGCCCGCGCGCAGGGTCTCGGCCATGGAGGCATAGCTGGCGGAATTGTCGCCGCCCCAGTGCACCGGGAACTGCTGGCAGCCCGCCGTGGCCGAGCGGGCGAACAGGATCGCCTCGCCCTCCCCGCGCACCTCCTTCAGCAGGTCGAACACCATCTTGTTGTACAGGAAGGTGAAGTAGTTGTGCATGTGCAGCGGGCTGGAGCCGTCATGCCAGGCGATGTCCCGCACGGGGATGCGCTCGCCGAAGTCGGTCTTCAAGCAGTCCACGCCCATCTCCAGAATCCGCCGCAGGTGACTGCAGTACCAGTCCCGCGCCGCCGGATTCGTCACGTCGATGATGGCCATGCCGGCCTGCCACAGATCGGTCTGCCAGACGTCGCCGTTGGTCTTCCGGACGAGATAGCCCTTCTCCATGCCCTCGGCGAACAGCGGGCTCTGCTGGGCGATGTAGGGGTTGATCCAGCAGCACAGGTGCAGCCCGCGCTCGTGATAGCGGCGCAGCATGCCCTCCGGGTCCGGGAAGGTCTCCGGATCCCACACGAAGTCGCACCAGTTGAAGCCCCGCATCCAGAAGCAGTCGAAGTGGAACACGCTCAGGGGGATGTCCCGCTCCGCCATG
>CAMNHF010000214.1 GCA_946538975.1 uncultured Clostridia bacterium
GCGATGCCGGTGAGCAGCTGGTTCACGCCCAGGGTGGCCAGGATCGGCGGGATGTGGATCTTGGAGATCAGCACGCCGTTGAGCGCGCCCGCCGCGCAGCCGATGACCGCCGCGATCACCAGCACCTCCGCCACGATGAAGGCGGACACGGTGCCGCTGTCGCCGGCGCGGGAGCGCATGTACATGGCCATCAGGATGCTGGTGAGGTTGGCGACGCCCACGCTGGAGAGGTCGATGCCGCCGGTGATCATGCACAGCATCGCGCCCAGGGCCATCACGCCGAATTCGGGGAACTTGCCCGCGATGGTCTGGAAGTTGGCGATGGTGTAGAACTTGTCAAACCGGGTGATCGCCATGAACGCCAGCCAGATCACCGTCATGATCAGCAGGCGGGCGATGTGGCGATCCTTCTGATAGAACTTGCTCAGGGCGTTCATTTGGCCGCCTCCTTCCTCAGGCTGCGCGCGCCGGGCCGGTTGGCGGCGTACACGCGCATGGCGGAGATGCCGGTGCCGATGATGATCAGCGCGCCGACGAAGAAGTCCTTCCACACGGTGGGGATGCCGATGAGGATCATGGAGTTCTCCACCACCACGATCAGCGCCGTGCCCAGCATGCAGCCCAGCAGCGTGCCGCTGCCGCCCACCACCGCGGTGCCGCCCAGCACCACGCCGGCGATGATGTTCATCTCCATGCCCAGCATGTTGGTGGGGTGCATCTGCTGCATCATGCAGGTGCGGCACATGCCCGCCAGCGCGGAGATCATGCCCACGAACACGAACATGAAAAAGCGCGTGCGCTTGACGTTGAAGCCCGCCCGGTGCGCCGACACCGCGTTGCCGCCCACGGCGTAGATGCCGCGGCCGAACATGGTGCGGGTCAGTATGAACCAGGCCGCGATCAGCACCAGCACGAAGCATATGAACGTCATGGGCATGCGGCTGGTCAGGCCGGACTGGGCGTTCTGGGCCACGAAGATGGCCGAGGTGCCGAAGCTGCGCATGCCCTGGGGGATGACCGCCAGCTGCTTGGAATTGAGGGTGCCCTGCATGAAGCCCTTGAACACCGAGGAGGTGCCCAGGGTGACGATCATGGCGGGCAGCTCGAAGTAGCCGATGAACAGGCCGTTGAGCGCCCCCAGCACCGCGCCGATGGCCACGGCCACCAGCAGCGGCAGCAGCGCGCTGCCCTCATAGTTCATGTTGAGGAACAGCTTGGTGGTGGCGTAGGCCGACAGCGAGGCCAGCGCCGGGAAGGACACGTCGAAGCCGCCCGACACGATGACCATGAACTCGCCCACGGCGAAGATGCCCGGCACCACCAGCGCCGACAGGATATCGACGATGTTGTTGGGGGTGAAGAACTGCCCGGAGCGCACCTGGATGAGCAGGCACAGGGCGACCAGCACCAGGCCGATGTAGAACTCCACGCGCCCGGTGAATTTGCGGATCGATTTCATAGCGCGCACCCCCTTACATCATGTGCTGGAGAACCAGCGCTTCATCCGTCGTGGCGGGGTCCAGCCGCGCGACGATGCGGCCCGCGCGCATCACCAGCAGGTCGGAGCAGTTTTCCAGCACCTCGGGCAGGTCGTCGGAGATGATGATGACCGCCATGCCCTGGTTGGCCAGGCGCTGCAATATGGCGTGGATGTCGTGCTTGGAGCCGATGTCCACGCCCACGGTGGGCCCGTTCAGAATCAGCACGTCGGGCTTGCAGGCCAGCCACTTGGCCAGCACGATGCGCTGCTGGTTGCCGCCGGAGAGGGTGGTGCAGGCGTTGTCCGGGTTGGGGGTGGCGATGGCCAGGTCCCTGACCCACTTGTCCACCTCGTCCTGGCGGCGCTTGCGGTCCACCACGCTCAGCGCCCCGGACAGCCCGTCGATCTCGGAGATGACGATGTTGTCGGAGATCGGCTGGGGCAAAAACAGGCCCTCGCTCAGGCGGTCCTCCGGCACCAGGCCGATGCCCGCCGCGATGGCGTCCCGGGGATTTTCAATGGTCACCTTCTGCCCCTTCATCAGGATGTCGCCGCCCGAGGCCTTGCGCAGCCCAAACAGCGCCAGCGACAGCTCCGTGCGCCCGGAGTCCAGAAGCCCGGTGATGCCCAGGATCTGCCCCGGCTTCAGCTCGAAGGACACGTCCTCGAACGCGCCGGGGACCGTCAGGTTTTTGACCTCCAGCACCGGCTTCTCCGCCTCAAAGGCGGGCTTGAACTTCACGTCCTCGAACTCGCGGCCGGTCATGTAGAAGGTGAACTTCTTGTCGTCCAGGTCCGAGGTGTTGCCGGTGGCGATCAGCTGGCCGGAGCGGAGGATGGTGAAGCGCTCGGAAATCTCGAACACCTCGTTGAGCTTGTGGCTGACGAAGAGTATGGCGATACCCTGGGCCTTGAGCTTGAGTATGATCTCAAACAGCGCCGCGACCTCCTTCTTGGTCAGCGCGGTGGTGGGCTCGTCCATGATGATGAGCTTGGCGTCGAACATCAGCGCGCGGCAGA